>NZ_BDME01000003.1 GCF_002335445.1 Lebetimonas natsushimae
GAAATGAAATTTAACTGGAAATTCTAAGTTGAACTTCTCTCTTTTTTTCTTTCTTCTTCTTTTTTTAACGGCTTGTTTAAATATCCCGACTCCTGAACAAAGATTTCATACTGCTGAAAATTGGTGTTAATTTGAAAAGAAATTAGATATAGTTATTTATTTTTAAATAATTAATTATTTTTTTAACAGATTCTTCAATATTTTCTTCCAGTGTTTTTATATGAATTGTGGGATTAACAGGTTTTTCATAAGGAGAGTTTATACCGGTAAAATTTTTTATTTCACCTCTCATTGCTTTTTTATATAATCCTTTCGGATCTCTTTTTACACATTCTGCAAAAGGGGTATCTATAAAAATTTCTATAAAATCCCTCTCTCCTATAATTTCTTTTGCCTTTTGTCTGTCTTTTATAAAAGGTGAAATAAAAGCAGTTAAAGTAATAATGCCAGCATCTACAAAAAGTTTTGAAAGTTCTGCTATTCTTCTTATATTTTCACTTCTGTCTTTTTCACTAAATCCTAAATCCTTATTTAGTCCATGTCTTATGTTATCTCCATCAAGCAAATATGTATGAAAACCTAATTTATTTAATTGATTTTCAACTTCATTAGCTATAGTGCTTTTACCACTGCCTGAAAGTCCGGTAAACCATAAGACACAACCTCTCTGGTTTTTTATTTTTTCTCTTTTTTTTCTACTTACTTTATGTGGATGAATAATAATATTATGATTCATTTTCTAATTCCTCAATGCTTTTACAACACCATTCAGGGAAATGTTCTCTTATAAACTTATTAAGGGCTATTTCACTTTCTGTATAAATCCTTTTTTTAATATGTTTAGTAGATTCTCCTACTATCATTCCAGCTGCTACTGTATTATTTGTTATTTTATCTATTAAAATAAATGCTCCCGTGCCTATGTTATTTTCATATAAATCAAATGCTATTTTTTCGCTCAAATCTATTTGAACTCTTGCAATGTCATTTAAATTAAGTGTTTTAGTTTCCAATTTTTCCCAAGTATTTACATCTTTTTTAAATAAAATTTTAGAAACAACGGCATTTGTTTCTTTTGTATAAATTTTTAAGACATATTCTTTGTTTTTAAAAGATTCTTCATCCATCCATACAAGAAAAGCTTCAAAAGAATCATTAAAAAGCGGTTCCTTTTCTCCTTCTTTCATTATTAAATCACCTCTGCTGATATCAATTTCATCATTTAACGTTAATGTTATTGCCATTGGAGCAAAAGCATTTTTTAGTAATTTTTCTTCCTGTTTAACTTCTTTTTCAGGATTAACAGGGGGAATTATTTCTTTAATAGTAGAATTTTTCATTGACGGATATACTTTTATTTTATCGCCTGTATTTATTTCACCGCTTGATATAGTTCCGCAAAATCCCCTAAAATCAAGGTTTGGTCTATTAACATACTGAACAGGATATCTGAAATATTTAAAATTATTTTTTAAAATTTTTACTGAGTCTAAATATTTTAAAAGAGGTTTTCCTTTATACCAAGACATATTTTTTGAATTTTGCACAACATTGTCCCCTTTTAGGGCGCTTATCGGAATAAATTCTATTTCAGCATTATAAGTTTTATAAGGCAGAGAGTGTCTTAAATCTTCAAACATTTTTTTATAATCTCTTACTATCTTTTCAAATCTTTCTTTGCTGTAATTGACCAAATCCATTTTATTAACCGCAACAACTATATTTCTGATTCCAAGGAGTGTAACTAAAAATGAGTGTCTTCTTGTCTGGGTTAAAACACCTTTTCTTGCATCTATTAAAATAACAGCTAAATCCGCCGTACTGGCTCCTGTCACCATATTTCTTGTATATTGTTCATGTCCGGGGGTGTCTGCTATAATATATTTTCTTTTATCTGTTGAAAAAAATCTGTATGCAACGTCTATTGTTATTCCCTGTTCCCTTTCACTTTGAAGCCCATCTACCAATAATGCAAAATCTATTTCTTCATTTTCAACAGTACCATATTTTTTGCTTTCCTGTTTTAGCTGGGCAATCTGGTCTTCAAATATCATTTTAGAATCATATAAAAGCCTACCGATTAATGTGGATTTACCGCCATCCACACTTCCACATGTTATAAACCTGAGCATTTCTTTGTTTTCGTGCTCTTTCAGATAATTTTCAATATTATTTTTTATTTTCATTAAAAATAACCTTCTATTTTTTTCTTTTCCATACTGCCTTCCTGGTCTTTATCTATAAGTCTTCCTTCCCTCTCACTGGTTCTGCTTAAAAGCATTTCTTCTATAATTTTAGGCAGTGTATCAGCTTTTGAATTTATAGCACCTGTTAAGGGGTAACATCCGAGGGTCCTGAATCTTACTTTTTCCATTTTGGCTTTTTTTCTCAGTTCTTCTGGCATTCTCTCATCATCCACCATTATTTTGGTACCTTCATATTCCACCACCGGTCTTTCTTTGGCAAAATAAAGAGGAACTATTGGAATATTCTCTAAATATATATATTGCCAGATATCAAGCTCTGTCCAATTGCTTAAAGGAAAAACCCTGACACTTTCACCTTTATGAATATGGGTATTGTATAAATTCCAAAGTTCCGGTCTTTGGTTTTTTGGATCCCATCTGTGATTTTTATCCCTGAAACTAAATATTCTCTCTTTTGCTCTGCTTTTTTCTTCATCTCTTCTAGCACCGCCTATTACTGCATCAAATCCGTATTTATTCAAAGCCTGTTTAAGCCCCTGGGTTTTCATTATATCTGTATGAATTTTACTTCCGTGAATAAAAGGATTGATATTCATCTCAATCCCTTCAGGATTTGTATAAACTATCAAATCAAGTCCCAATTTATTAACTCTTTTGTCACGAAATTCTATCATTTCTTTAAATTTCCATAAAGTATCCACATGCAGAAGCGGAAAAGGAGGTTTTCCAGGGTAAAAAGCTTTCATTGCCAAATGAAGCATCACGGAAGAATCTTTTCCTATGCTATATAACATTACAGGATTAGAAAAATTTGCTGCTACTTCTCTTAAAATATATATACTTTCAGCTTCAAGCTGTTTTAGATGGGTGATAAATTTCACAAAACTCCTTTAATGTTTGGAAGATTTAAAAAAACTGTTAAATTCATATATTTTTTAAATTAAGATATTTTATCAAAAATATTTTTTTTACATAAAATAATAAATTTTATTAAAATAAAATAATATAGTACAAAACTGTATAAACAAAAAAGTAACAATTTGTTAAATTCGTTTTTTTAAGATAATTAATAATAGTTAATATTGATTTAATTAAAATTATATGTTATACTGACAATAATTAAGTAAAGTTTAAATTCTTCTCCGCACAGTTGCTCCATCGCTAATAAAAGGAGAAAAAAATGAGACCTCAAAAATTCATGTTAAGCGCTGTTGCAGTTGCAGCAATTGTTTCTGTTTCAAATGCTCGACCTGTTAATTCGGATATTGTTATAGATGATGTAAATACAACAGGTGTTGAATTAAACTCTTCTAAAAATGTTACTGTTACCAATACCGGTGCGATAGAAATTAATGAAACAAATCCAAATCCTTTTGCGATACATGTTAAAGATACAAATTTTACTGATAACATTACAAATGAAGGTAAAATTGAAGTAAATAAAACCAATGATGTAAATTATTCAGGTGGAATTGTAATTGATGAAACAAATAAAGGAAATATTACAAATGACAATTTAATACAAATAAACAGTGATGCAAATTATAGTGTAGGTATTTATACAGGAGAGAATGAAGGGAATATTACAAATAACGGTGATATTGTTATTCAGGAAAACAATAGCAGTATAGGTAAGCTAAATGCACTGGGTATTATGGCGGAGAGTAATACGGGAAATATTGTAAATAACGGTAATATTGAAATAAATACAACCACGAAAAACGGTGATGATTATTATGCAGTAGGAATTTTAGTAACAGACAACAATACTTCAAATCCTATCATCAATAAAGGAAATATAACTGTAACAAATAATAATTCTCTTGGAGAAGCCGACGGTATTGCTTCAATAAATTCCGAAAAAACGAATATAATAAATGAAGGGAATATTACTTCATCAAAGGTCGGTATAGCTGTTGATGAAAATTATAAATTAAATACAATGGATACCGATATTACCAATTCAGGAAATATATATTCTAATGATACCGGTATTTATGTAAGTCATGATACTCATACATCAAGTATAATTAATATTACAAATTCAGGGGATTTGAATTCTGGCAATCATTACGGAATATTTGCCGAATCCGATACTTCAGATGGAAATTCATCAGTTGAAATTAACAATACAGGTAAAATTATTTCTTACGATGATGCAATTCATGCATATTCCAATAGTGGTAACAATGGAAATGCAAGAGTAAATATTCAAAATACAGAGGATTTGAATTCTGACGGTCATTACGGAATATATGCTAAATCCAATACTTCAGATGGAAATTCATCAGTTGAAATTAACAATACAGGTAAAATTATTTCTTACGATGATGCAATTTATGCATATTCCAATAGTGGTAACAGTGGAAATGCAAGAGTAAATATTACAAATTTAGGAAGAATAACTTCTGATGATGATGGAATAAAAATTGACGCAGAAGCAAATTGTAACTATTGTGATAATTATGGGAATGCGACAGTTACAATAACTAACAGTGGAGATATTAATGCTAGTGAAGGAGACGGAATTTATATTAATGCATCAGCTTATGCTTATGGTGCGAATAATCGTGGGAACTCAATAGTTACAATAACTAACAATGGAGACATTAATGCCAGTAAAGGTGATGGAATTTATATTAATGCATCAGCTAATGATTCATATTATTATAATGAAGATGCGGGTGAAGTTTATGGTGGATATAATTATGGAAATACAAAAGTTACAATAACTAACAATGGAGATATTGTTGCTAATAAAGGTGATGGAATTCATATTGAAGCATCAACTGATGCTTCTTATTATGATAATTATGGAAATACAAAAGTTACAATAACTAACAATGGAGATATTGTTGCTAATAAAGGTGATGGAATTCATATTGAAGCATCAACTGATGCTTCTTACTATAATTATGGAAATACAGAAGTTACAATAACAAATAATGGCGATATTGTTGCTAATAAAGGTGATGGAATTCATATTGAAGCATCAACTGATGCTTCTTATTATGATAATTATGGAAATACAAAAGTTACAATAACTAACAATGGAGATATTGTTGCTAATAAAGGTGATGGAATTCATATTGAAGCATCAACTGATGCTTCTTACTATAATTATGGAAATACAGAAGTTACAATAACAAATAATGGCAATATTAATGCTGATGTAGGAATATATACAAAAGCAAAAAGCGGTGAAGGCAGTGTAGCAGTTACAATAACAAACCAAAAATCAATAATGGCAAGTACCGCTTTTGAGATAGATGCCGATGCTATCGCAAATGTAAAAATATTAAATACAGGAAATATTGTTGCCGAAAATGTAATAGACGATTTTTCAGGAAATGTGGCACCACATGAGAGTAAAGTTTTAGAAAACAGAGGATATATAGAGGGGGA
>NZ_BDME01000004.1 GCF_002335445.1 Lebetimonas natsushimae
ATTCATCAGTTGAAATTAACAATACAGGTAAAATTATTTCTTACGATAATGCAATTCATGCATATTCCAATAGTGGTAACAATGGAAATGCAAGAGTAAATATTCAAAATACAGAGGATTTGAATTCTGACGGTCATTACGGAATATATGCTGAATCCGATACTTCAGATGGAAATTCATCAGTTGAAATTAACAATACAGGTAAAATTATTTCTTACGATAATGCAATTCATGCATATTCCAATAGTGGTAACAGTGGAAATGCAAGAGTAAATATTCAAAATACTGGAGATTTGAATTCTGGCGATTATTACGGAATATATGCTGAATCCGATACTTCAGATGGAAATTCATTAGTTGAAATTAACAATACAGGTAAAATTACTTCTAAAAAAGATGCAATATATGGTATATCTTATGCTAATCATGGAGATGCAAGAGTAAATATTACAAATTCAGGGGATTTGAATTCTACCGATTATTACGGAATATATGCTAAATCCGATACTTCAGATGGAAGTTCATCAGTTGAAATTAACAATATAGGTAAAATTATTTCTTACGAGGATGCAATTTATGCATATTCCAATAGTGGTAACAGTGGAAATGTAAGAGTAAATATTCAAAATACAGAGGATTTGAATTCTGGCAGTTATGGAATAAACGGTCAAGCTTATAACAATCCAGATGAAGGGGATGTATTAGTTGATATTAACAATTCAGGAAATATAATTTCTAAGAATGATACAATTCATGCATATTCTAATAATGGTAACAGTGGAGATGCAAGAGTAAATATTACAAATTCAGGGGATTTGAATTCTACCGATTATTATGGAATAAATGCTGAATCCGATATTTCAGATGGAAATTCATCAGTTGAAATTAACAATACAGGTAAAATTACTTCTAAAAAAGATGCAATATATGGTATATCTTATGCTAATCATGGAGATGCAAGAGTAAATATTACAAATTCAGGGGATTTGAATTCTACTGCTTATCGTGGAATAAACACCTATTCTCAAACTTCTATAGGTGGTTCAACAGTTGATATTGACAATTCAGGAAAAATTGATTCTAATAAAAGTGCTATTCTTGTTCAATCTAATCTTATCGGAAGCGGGTATATACAAGCAACAGTTCACAACAGTGGAGATCTGCATTCTCATGATATTTATGGGAGAGGAATAGATGTCGGATCTGATAATTATGGAAATGGGAATGTTTCTGTTAATATTATAAATGAAGGAAATATAATTTCTGATAAAGATATGGGAATATCCGGTTCAGCTTCTGTTCAGGATGGGAATGCATCAATTCATATTGACAATTCAGGAAAAATAACTTCTTATAATGATGCAATTCACAGTTTTTCCGCGGTTTTAGAAAATGGAAATGCACATATAAGAATTCAAAACAGAGGGGATTTGAATTCTACCAATAATTACGGAATAAATGTCTGGTCTGAAACCAATACAAGTGATTCAACAGTTAATATTGATAATTCAGGTAACATTGACTCTTATCGAAATGCTATTGAGGTTAGTTCTAAAATTTTGGAGAATGGAAATTCATCAGTGAATCTTCAAAACACAGGGGATTTAAATTCTATTAATAGTTATGGACTATATATTAGATCTCAAACTCCTGAGGGAAATTCATCAGTTAATATTGACAATTCAGGTAAATTAATTTCTTATAATGATACAATTCATAGTTTTTCTGCGGTTTTAGGAAATGGAAATGCACAGATAAATATTCATAACACAGGAGATTTAAACTCTGTTTATCATAAAGGAATATATGCTTTTTCTGAAACCAATACAAGCGATTCAATAGTCAATATTGACAATTCAGGTAAAATTGTTTCTGATCAGAGTGCTATTTATAGCAGTTCCGAGTCTTTAGAAAGCGGAAATCTCCAAACAACTATACATAATACTGGAGATTTAAATTCTACCAATTCCTTTGGTATAGAAGTGCGTTCTGCAACCAAGAGAGCTGATTCAAGGATTGATATCGACAATTCAGGTAAAATTGTTTCTGATCTGAGTGCTATTTACAGTGCTTCAAAAATTATGGAAAATGGAAATGAAACAGTCAATATTCAAAACAGAGGTAATTTGAATTCCAATTTGGATAGTATAATAGTTCGTTCTGCTACCAATGAAGGCAATGTATCAGTTAATATTAATAATTCAGGAAATATAATTTCTAATTCAAAGATAATACGTACAGAATCTGTTGCTACTAAAGAGAATAAAATTACTATTACAAATAACGGAAATATTAATGCTGATGTTGGAATATATACCAAAGCATCAAGCAGCGAAGGTAATGTAACAATTACAATAACAAATCAAAGATCAATTTTGGCATCTACAGCCTTTGTTTTTTATACTGATGCAAACGATACAGCGGATGTAAAGATATTAAACAGAGGAAATATTGTTGCCGAAAATGTAATAGACGATTTTTCAGGAAATGTGGCACCACATGAGAGTAAAGTTTTAGAAAACAGAGGATATATAGAGGGGGATTTTGACAGTGATAAGTTTGATATAGAGAACTACGGAAGGATAGCATTAAAGACATTTAACCCTTCAAATGTAAAAAGCTATACAGGAAAAAAAGGCGGAGAGCTAGATATAAATATGGAGGCAGATGAAAATGCAACATTAAGATATACAAAACTTTATGCTGAGAATGTAACAATGGAAGATAGAACAAAGATATTTGTAAATGTAAGAGAGCTAAATGCCACAAAAGATCAGTTAATCGGTCAGACATTGGACGGAGTTGTGGTATCAGACAACAACATTACTTACAATGGTAATGTATTAGTTGGAGACAATTCTGCATTATTAGATTTTACCGCTGTGGAAAATGATATGAACATATCATTGAATATCATCGAAGGTAAAAAGATAGCAGAGGCGGTTAGAAACGGAGGTGTTGGCGCAGTTTCCGATGCGGGAGAAGTTTTAGATAATTACCAAACAGGTACAAATCCTGAACTTGATGAATTTAAAAACAACTTGTATGATTTGGAGAGAGATGAAGATGTAGCGAATGCTGTTGCT
>NZ_BDME01000005.1:2500-5201 GCF_002335445.1 Lebetimonas natsushimae
AAATACTCCTGCCAGACCGATAGTGCACAAGTACCGTGAGGGAAAGGTGAAAAGAACCCCAGTGAGGGGAGTGAAATAGAACCTGAAACCGCTTGCCTACAATCATTCGGAGCCCTATTGTCTTCGGACAAGGGTGACGGACTGCCTTTTGCATAATGAGCCTGCGAGTTGTGGTCACTGGCGAGGTTAACCCGAGAGGGGGAGCCGAAGCGAAAGCGAGTCTGAACAGGGCGACATAGTCAGTGGCTGCAGACCCGAAGCCGGGTGATCTATCCATGGGCAGGTTGAAGCGGGTGTAAGAGCCCGTGGAGGACCGAACCGGTAGGCGTTGAAAAGCCTTCGGATGACCTGTGGATAGGGGTGAAAGGCCAATCAAACTCGGTGATAGCTGGTTCTCTCCGAAATGCATTTAGGTGCAGCGTCAGGAGGTAGCACTAGGGGGTAGAGCACTGATAGGGCTAGGGCGGCCCACAGCTGTACCAAACCCTGTCAAACTCCGAATACCTAGTGTGGAATCCTGGCAGTGAGGCGTAGGGTGATAAAATCCTATGTCGAGAGGGGAACAACCCAGACTACCGACTAAGGCCCCCAAGTGATGGCTAAGTGGAAAAGGAGGTCTTCCTGCTTAGACAACCAGGAGGTTGGCTTAGAAGCAGCCATCCTTTAAAGAAAGCGTAACAGCTCACTGGTCGAGCGGGGAGGCGCCGAAAATATAACGGGGCTAAAGCCATCCGCCGAAGTCGTAGACTTCTACATAGTAGGAGTGGTAGGAGAGCGTTGATGTCAGCGTTGAAGCTGTACCGGTAAGGAGCAGTGGAGCGGCATCAAGTGAGCATGCAGGCATGAGTAGCGATAAAATGGGTGAGAATCCCATTCGCCGTAAGCCCAAGGTTTCCTACACGATGCTCGTCAGTGTAGGGTTAGTCGGGGCCTAAGACGAGGCCGAAAGGCGTAGTCGATGGGAAAACGGTTAATATTCCGTTACCTACTAACAACGAGCCGATGGGGGGACGCTTGGGGCTAATCGAGGTCACTGATGGAATAGTGGCTCGAAGGGTGTAGGGTGCTAGGTAGGCAAATCCGCCTAGCGATAGCCCGAGACCCGACAGGCCTCCAAAGCTCTTCGGAGCGGAGGGGGAATCGATGATGCCCCGAGCCGAGAAAAGCCTCTAAGGCGTTTGAGTTGTTAGTAGCCCGTACCGTAAACCGACACAGGTGGGCGGGATGAGTATTCTAAGGCGCGTGGAAGAACCCTCCCTAAGGAACTCGGCAAACTGGCACCGTAACTTCGGGATAAGGTGTGCCCCAAGTAGGTGAAGGGACTTGCTCCTGGAGCCGAACGGGGTCGCAGCGCAGCGCTCTTGCCGACTGTTTACCAAAAACACAGCACTCTGCTAACTCGTAAGAGGAAGTATAGGGTGTGACGCCTGCCCGGTGCCGGAAGGTTAAGGGGATCCGTTAGCCCTCGGGCGAAGCGGTGAACCGAAGCCCCGGTAAACGGCGGCCGTAACTATAACGGTCCTAAGGTAGCGAAATTCCTTGTCGGTTAAATACCGACCTGCATGAATGGCGTAACGAGTGAGGGGCTGTCTCAGGGAGGGATCCAGTGAAATTGTAGTGGAGGTGAAAATTCCTCCTACCCGCGGCAAGACGGAAAGACCCCGTGGACCTTTACTACAGCTTGGCATTGTAGGTGGGATATCCATGTGCAGGATAGGTGGGAGGCTGAGAAGCCCGGGCGCCAGCTCGGGTGGAGCCGTCCTTGAGATACCACCCTTGGATATCCTGCCTACTAACCCGCATGAGTTATCCTCATGGGGGACAGTGCCTGGTGGGTAGTTTGACTGGGGCGGTCGCCTCCTAAAGAGTAACGGAGGCTCACAAAGGTTGGCTCAAGGCGGTTGGAAATCGCCTGAAGAGTGTAAAGGCACAAGCCAGCCTGACTGCGAGAGAGACACCTCGAGCAGAGACGAAAGTCGGTCTTAGTGATCCGGTGGTTCTGAGTGGAAGGGCCATCGCTCAAAGGATAAAAGGTACCCCGGGGATAACAGGCTGATCTCCCCCGAGAGCTCACATCGACGGGGAGGTTTGGCACCTCGATGTCGGCTCATCGCATCCTGGGGCTGGAGCAGGTCCCAAGGGTATGGCTGTTCGCCATTTAAAGCGGTACGCGAGCTGGGTTCAGAACGTCGTGAGACAGTTCGGTCCCTATCTGCCGTGGGCGCAGGAAGGTTGAGGAGAGCTGACCCTAGTACGAGAGGACCGGGTTGGACGAGCCACTGGTGTACCAGTTGTTCTGCCAAGAGCAGCGCTGGGTAGCCAAGCTCGGAAGGGATAACCGCTGAAAGCATCTAAGCGGGAAGCCCACTCCAAGATGAGCCTTCCCATGAGGGTGCAGGAAGACTACCTGCTTGATAGGCTGGGGGTGTAAGCCCTGCAAGGGGTTGAGCTGACCAGTACTAATAACCCGAATGGCTTTACTTGCGGTGTGTGACAAGACTTTTAACAGCCAATTATCAATCAATTAACAACAAATAATTATAAGTTAGTATATATAAGCTTAGTGGGCAAAGCGGAGGGGAAACACCCTGAACCATTCCGAACCAGGAAGTTAAGCCCTCCAGCGCTGATGATACTGCACCTTTCGGGTGTGGGAAAGTAGGTCCCCGCTAAGCTTTTATATGTTAACTTTATTATTAAT
>NZ_BDME01000006.1:2500-210832 GCF_002335445.1 Lebetimonas natsushimae
TATCCTGAGTGAATATGGGAGGACCACCTTCCAAGGCTAAATACTCCTGCCAGACCGATAGTGCACAAGTACCGTGAGGGAAAGGTGAAAAGAACCCCAGTGAGGGGAGTGAAATAGAACCTGAAACCGCTTGCCTACAATCATTCGGAGCCCTATTGTCTTCGGACAAGGGTGACGGACTGCCTTTTGCATAATGAGCCTGCGAGTTGTGGTCACTGGCGAGGTTAACCCGAGAGGGGGAGCCGAAGCGAAAGCGAGTCTGAACAGGGCGACATAGTCAGTGGCTGCAGACCCGAAGCCGGGTGATCTATCCATGGGCAGGTTGAAGCGGGTGTAAGAGCCCGTGGAGGACCGAACCGGTAGGCGTTGAAAAGCCTTCGGATGACCTGTGGATAGGGGTGAAAGGCCAATCAAACTCGGTGATAGCTGGTTCTCTCCGAAATGCATTTAGGTGCAGCGTCAGGAGGTAGCACTAGGGGGTAGAGCACTGATAGGGCTAGGGCGGCCCACAGCTGTACCAAACCCTGTCAAACTCCGAATACCTAGTGTGGAATCCTGGCAGTGAGGCGTAGGGTGATAAAATCCTATGTCGAGAGGGGAACAACCCAGACTACCGACTAAGGCCCCCAAGTGATGGCTAAGTGGAAAAGGAGGTCTTCCTGCTTAGACAACCAGGAGGTTGGCTTAGAAGCAGCCATCCTTTAAAGAAAGCGTAACAGCTCACTGGTCGAGCGGGGAGGCGCCGAAAATATAACGGGGCTAAAGCCATCCGCCGAAGTCGTAGACTTCTACATAGTAGGAGTGGTAGGAGAGCGTTGATGTCAGCGTTGAAGCTGTACCGGTAAGGAGCAGTGGAGCGGCATCAAGTGAGCATGCAGGCATGAGTAGCGATAAAATGGGTGAGAATCCCATTCGCCGTAAGCCCAAGGTTTCCTACACGATGCTCGTCAGTGTAGGGTTAGTCGGGGCCTAAGACGAGGCCGAAAGGCGTAGTCGATGGGAAAACGGTTAATATTCCGTTACCTACTAACAACGAGCCGATGGGGGGACGCTTGGGGCTAATCGAGGTCACTGATGGAATAGTGGCTCGAAGGGTGTAGGGTGCTAGGTAGGCAAATCCGCCTAGCGATAGCCCGAGACCCGACAGGCCTCCAAAGCTCTTCGGAGCGGAGGGGGAATCGATGATGCCCCGAGCCGAGAAAAGCCTCTAAGGCGTTTGAGTTGTTAGTAGCCCGTACCGTAAACCGACACAGGTGGGCGGGATGAGTATTCTAAGGCGCGTGGAAGAACCCTCCCTAAGGAACTCGGCAAACTGGCACCGTAACTTCGGGATAAGGTGTGCCCCAAGTAGGTGAAGGGACTTGCTCCTGGAGCCGAACGGGGTCGCAGCGCAGCGCTCTTGCCGACTGTTTACCAAAAACACAGCACTCTGCTAACTCGTAAGAGGAAGTATAGGGTGTGACGCCTGCCCGGTGCCGGAAGGTTAAGGGGATCCGTTAGCCCTCGGGCGAAGCGGTGAACCGAAGCCCCGGTAAACGGCGGCCGTAACTATAACGGTCCTAAGGTAGCGAAATTCCTTGTCGGTTAAATACCGACCTGCATGAATGGCGTAACGAGTGAGGGGCTGTCTCAGGGAGGGATCCAGTGAAATTGTAGTGGAGGTGAAAATTCCTCCTACCCGCGGCAAGACGGAAAGACCCCGTGGACCTTTACTACAGCTTGGCATTGTAGGTGGGATATCCATGTGCAGGATAGGTGGGAGGCTGAGAAGCCCGGGCGCCAGCTCGGGTGGAGCCGTCCTTGAGATACCACCCTTGGATATCCTGCCTACTAACCCGCATGAGTTATCCTCATGGGGGACAGTGCCTGGTGGGTAGTTTGACTGGGGCGGTCGCCTCCTAAAGAGTAACGGAGGCTCACAAAGGTTGGCTCAAGGCGGTTGGAAATCGCCTGAAGAGTGTAAAGGCACAAGCCAGCCTGACTGCGAGAGAGACACCTCGAGCAGAGACGAAAGTCGGTCTTAGTGATCCGGTGGTTCTGAGTGGAAGGGCCATCGCTCAAAGGATAAAAGGTACCCCGGGGATAACAGGCTGATCTCCCCCGAGAGCTCACATCGACGGGGAGGTTTGGCACCTCGATGTCGGCTCATCGCATCCTGGGGCTGGAGCAGGTCCCAAGGGTATGGCTGTTCGCCATTTAAAGCGGTACGCGAGCTGGGTTCAGAACGTCGTGAGACAGTTCGGTCCCTATCTGCCGTGGGCGCAGGAAGGTTGAGGAGAGCTGACCCTAGTACGAGAGGACCGGGTTGGACGAGCCACTGGTGTACCAGTTGTTCTGCCAAGAGCAGCGCTGGGTAGCCAAGCTCGGAAGGGATAACCGCTGAAAGCATCTAAGCGGGAAGCCCACTCCAAGATGAGCCTTCCCATGAGGGTGCAGGAAGACTACCTGCTTGATAGGCTGGGGGTGTAAGCCCTGCAAGGGGTTGAGCTGACCAGTACTAATAACCCGAATGGCTTTACTTGCGGTGTGTGACAAGACTTTTAACAGCCAATTATCAATCAATTAACAACAAATAATTATAAGTTAGTATATATAAGCTTAGTGGGCAAAGCGGAGGGGAAACACCCTGAACCATTCCGAACCAGGAAGTTAAGCCCTCCAGCGCTGATGATACTGCACCTTTCGGGTGTGGGAAAGTAGGTCCCCGCTAAGCTTTTATATGTTAACTTTATTATTAATCAAAGGTGTCTGGCGCTAATAATTATTAACTAAATTCCCTCTTTATTAATATTTATAATCTTCTCTAACAATTTTATTTATCTCTTATGTTGTTTTTTTAATTTAGTTAATTTTTTTTTATTGTTAATTTTTTTTAGAATTCTTAAATTTTTTCTTTTTTTTAATTACATACATCTTTTAATTAATTTTTTTCTTTTTTTATATATTTATATTAAGATATTTTTGGTTTTATTTTTATTTAACATTTTATACATTTTTTTAATATTAATAAAATCAAATGTGTTAATTAAATAATAATAATAAGATATTTTTTATTTGCATTTAATTAAATAATATATAATCGATAAGTATTTATTTTTTCATTTAGGATAAATGAATTCGAAATATTTCTTTATTAATTATATTTTGTTAAAATTATGTTAATATAAAAATAAAGGAAAAATAAATGAAATTTTTAGTAAAAAAGCCAATTCCTGGATTTGAAAATATAAGTGAAGTTGAACTTCAAAAAATAGATGATACTTTTGCAATTTTAAAAGATACTGATGGTAATGTTTTGTTTACTTTGGTAAATCCGTTTATATTGCGCAATGATTATGATTTTGAAGTTCCCGCTGATATAAAGGTGTTACTTGATTTAAATGAAAATTCTGACATTGAAGTGTATTCAAACGTTGTTATGAAAGAGCCAATTACTGAAGCAATTGTCAATTTTAAAGCCCCTTTTATTTTTAATAAATCAAATAACACTATGGCTCAAGTTATTTTAGAAAATGAGGGTTACTTAAAAATAGGAGATTTTGTAAAAGAATAGTATAATTCCACCTAAAAAAGGGTGGAGTTGCCTTTAAGTAAATTAAATGAAGAACAGTATGCGGCTGCTACTGCCGAGCTTGGACATAATTTGGTAATTGCAAGTGCCGGGACCGGAAAAACTTCTACAATTGTAGGTAGAATTGCATATTTGCTTCAAAACGGAATAAAACCTGAACAAATTCTGCTTCTGACTTTTACTAACAAAGCTGCTAATGAAATGGTTGAGAGACTTTCACGTTTTATCCCCACTGCAAAAGAGATAGAAGCCGGAACGTTTCATGCAGTAAGTTACAGATGGCTTAGAAAATTAAATAAAAATATTGTTTTAAAGACTCCAAAAGATATGAAAATATTGTTTCGTTCTATTTATTCAAAAAGGGATTTTAACAGAATTTTAGGAGAAGAAAAGCCGTATTCTGCCAATTATCTATTTGAACTTTATTCTCTTTTTTTAAATTCCAATGAAAAAAGTCTTGAGAGTTTTTTAGAAAAAAAGGCTCCAAATCAGTTAGAATATGTTTTAGTATATGAAAGTATTTTTGAAGAATTTGAAGAAGTTAAAAAAGAGCATAATCTGGTAGATTTTGATTCTCTTCTTATTAGAATGATAAATAAATTAAAAAACGGAATTGATAATCCTTTTGTTGAAGTTTTGGTGGATGAATATCAGGATACCAATCCCCTGCAGAATGAATTTATTGAAAACGTTAAAAAACATCTTTTCTGTGTGGGGGATTATGACCAAAGTATTTATGCGTTTAACGGGGCAGATATCAATATTATTTCCACATTTGATAAAAGATATAAGAATTCAAGAGTTTTTACATTAAAGAAAAATTATAGGAGCTATGGGGAGATTTTAGCTATCGCAAATAAAGTGATTGCGAACAATCCAAGAATATATCCTAAAAGTCTTGAAGTAACAAGAGGGTATTCAGGGGAGTTTCCTAAAGTTTTGATTTATAATGATACATTTGAAGAATATAGAGACCTTGCAAACAGAATTTATACTTCAACCACTCCAAGAGATGAAATTGCTGTATTATTCAGAAATAATTCTTCAGCTGATACTATTGAGGCAATGCTCAGGGAAAAAGGGATTGAATGCAAAAGAAAAGGCGGAACAAGTTTTTTTGAAAGCAGGGAAATTAAAATAACGCTTGATATATTATATTTTATTTTAAATCCAAAGGATATTATGTCTTTTGTCCATATAGTTGAATATGCAAAAGGTATAGGTAATTCAATTGCCACTGATTTGTTTGAGGCATTGATGATTTTGGGTGATGGTGATGTAATAAACGGGTTTTTAAAGCCAAATCTTGAAAAAAAAGTTTTTGTAAATAAAAAAACATCATATCAATTAGGGCTTTTTGATGATTTTAAGGAACTTGGCAGTATCAGCAGATTTAAAAATCTGGGATTTGAAGATAAATTTTTGGAAAATCCTATTTTAAAACATCCAAAATTAAGCGTGGAAGGGGCGGAATTTTTGTATAATTTTTATTTGTTACTAAAAAGGATTAATATTCTTAAAAATCCGCATTCTATTTTTAATGAGGTTATTAATTCTAAAGTATTTGAACATATTACCTCTAATCTTGCAAAAGAACGTTCCCGTAATAAAAACGGAAAAATTGATATGAATCTGTATGAGGAAAAAAAAGAGGCAATTAAAAGAAAGGTTGCAATTTTAGGAAATTTGCTGAAAAATTATTCGTCTTTAGAGAAATTTATAAATGCATTAGTATTGGGCAGTTCTGAAATGAGTGAAGGAAAAGGCGTTAATCTGCTTACGGTTCATGCCAGTAAAGGACTTGAATTTAAAGAGGTTTACATTGTGGATTTGATGGAAAAAAGATTTCCAAATATTAAACTCTCAAAACCGGCTGGAGGGATTGAGGAAGAGAGGCGTCTTTTTTATGTAGCTGTAACACGTGCAAAGGATAAATTGTTTTTTATGCTGGCAAAAAGGGACAGAATTAAAAATATAGAATACGAACCAAGCAGATTTTTAATTGAAGCTGGATACAATATAAATTCATAATGAAATTGAAAATGGAGAGAAAATGAATAATTATAAAGAAAACAATATAAAAAATATACTGCACGGATTCTTTTTGGCAGTGGCTATGAGCGTTGCAGAACCCTCTACGATTTTACCTTTAATTATTCATCATTTTAGTGAGAGTGTAATACTTGTGGGTATTTTTACATCACTTTTAAGAGGAGGGGCGATAATTGTACAGCTGTTTGCCGCTTTTTATGCTCAAAGTTTCAAACTTGTAATGCCTTTTATGAAAAAAGTGTTTTTAGCAAGATTTTTAAGCTGGTTTTTAATAGGTATGGTAATTTTAATTATAGGTGATAAAAATCCTAAATTAACTCTTATTTTATTTGGAATACTTCTTTTTATATTTTCTTTTTCAGCAGGGTTTGGTGCCGTATATTTCAGTGAAATAATTGCAAAAATATTTAATAAAACCCAGCGTGGTAAATCAATGGCTAACAGGCAGTTTTTTTCCGCCATAGGTGCGATAATCAGCGGAGGGATTGCCGGATGGGTGCTTAACACATTTCCACCTCCTCAGAGTTACGGATATTTATTTATAGCCAGTGCTTTTTTGTTTGGTATAGGTGTTCTTGCTTTTTCATCTATAAAAGAGCCTGTTAAAGAAAATGTAAGGGTTAAAGAAGAGAATTTTTTTAAATTTTTAAAAAATGCATTTTTGTTTTTAAAAACCGATAAGGCTTTGCAGATTCAGATATTCACAATATTTTTTAGTTATTCTGTTTTATTTGCTTTGCCTTTTGTTATTTTAAAAGCTAATAAAACAATACATTTGACAGGTTGGATTGTGGGTAGTTTTGTGACAGTTCAGATGATTGGGGCTCTTTTTGGAAATCTTTTTTGGAAAAAATTGGCACCTTATTATAAAAAAATTATTTTGTTGTCTTATTTTTTTGTAATAATTGCTTTTATTATTGCATTATTTGCAAAAGATGTAGCAAGTTATGCACTGATTTTCTTTTTAATCGGTTTTGGAATGGACGGATTTAAAATTAGCGGTATGAATCTTTTATTTGAAATAGCAAGTGAAGATAAAAGGCCTATTTATGTGGCAGTTCAAAACACCATTACTTCAATAGGTTTGTTTTTTGCAATTCCCGGGGGAATTATTTTAAAACACTTTGGTTATAATGTTTTATATATTTTTACAGTTTGTATGCTCTTAACAGGTTTATTTTTTGCAACTAGATTAAAAGCTGAATGATTTCTTCGATACTGTTTTTATCAGTATATTTGTATTTGATCTCTTTTATTTCAAGATTATCCAACATTCCCTCCCCAAGTTTTTTTGCTATTAATATATCCACATTTAAATTTTTTAAAAATTGAGGGATTATTTCTCCAGTGTGTAGAGCGTTTTCACCACATTCCCGTTTTTTAATATGTTCTTTTTTAACTTTTTCAAACATTGGATTGTTTATAAGTTTTTTTTCATTTTTTTCTGTATCGATAATTAAAAAATATTTGCAAAAAGGGATATATTCGCAAACGGTTTTTTCATTGGATGTAGGAAATGCAATGATCATGATTAACCTTTTTTTGCAATTATATTATAAATTTTTTAATTTTTGGCAAGCCTCAGTTGCTTTTAAGGGTAAATAAATATCGGTAATTGTATTGGTGTAATTGGACGGATTCGGATTTATTTCAATAATTTTTGCCCTGTTTTCTTTTGCAATATATGGAATCTGACTTGCAGGCATTATTTCTCCAGTTGTTCCTATAACAATCATCAAGTCGCAGTTTGTTGCGAGTTCTATGGATTTTTCAAAAGCAACGTTTGGAATAGGCTCACCGAAAAATACAAAATCCGGTTTTAAAACACTTCCGCATTTAGGACACAAAGGCGGCAGTTTTTCAAGAGAAATTGTGTCTGAATTGAATTTGCTTTTACAGTTTATACATTCAAGTTTTTTGGTAGTTCCGTGAAATTCAATTACATTTTTGCTTCCTGCCTCCTGGTGTAAATTGTCGATATTTTGTGTAATTATTCCTTTTAATTTTCCTTTTTTTTCAAGTTCAGCCAGGCAATAATGTGCAATATTCGGTTTAGCATCATACATATAGTCGTAAAAGATTTCTTTTATATATTTCCAGCTGATATTTGGATGTTTCAGAAAAAAATCCATATCCAAGATTTTAGGATCATATTTTGACCATAATCCGTTTGGCCCCCTAAATGGAGGGATTCCGCTTTCCACTGAAATACCGGCACCGGTAAATGCAACAATAAAGTCTGAAGATTCAATTAATTCTTTTGCTTTGGTTATATCTTGCATTTTTAACCTTTTGATATAATTTCTAAAAAAGGAGCTTTTATGTTAAAAGATTTTATCAAAAAAATGACCGAATGGGCGCTTGAAAAAGAAGAAGAGGCTGCAAAAAACTGTGAAATTCCACTTGAACAAATTGAAAAACAATTAGAAATACTTAAAGAAAAAAAAGATGAACTTCAAAAAAAATGTGAGGAACAGCTTAAAGAGCTTGATGAATTGATTAAAAGGGTGGAAAAAATTAAAAATATAGAAGTTTTAAAATGTGAAGCCAAAAAAAATTAAAGTTTTTTGGCTATATCTTTAACTGCTAAATATGCATGGTTAAACGCTAATGCAATGCTTCCGGCACTTGTTACAACGTCCCCTATAGTATATAATCCCGGAATGTTTGTTTCCATTGTTTCTTCATTGTGAGCAGGTTCACCCCATTCATTTAGTTCAATTCCGCTGTTTTTTAAGAAATCTACAGGACTTGTGCCACCCAGTGCATATACAACCCTGTCGAAAATTTCACTGGTTCCGTCTTTATAATTTACTTTTACCCTTGGAGGTGTTATTCCTTTTTCAACATCTTCTTCAACGGGTTCTACACTTTCAATGTCTACACCAAGTCTAGAATGAAGTTTTCCTTCTTTTATATATTTTTCCACAATGTCTTTATTAGTAGGATTCATTCTTGTTATTTTGTCTCTTCTGTAATTTAAAGTTACATCGCAACCTATATTCATATCTACAAGCCCGTAAGCATATTCACCCGCAGTGTCACCGCCACCGACAACCAGTACTTTTTCTCCTGGCTGTACTTTATCAAGGTTAAAATTAAGTCTTGGTCTTATTGCTCCAGGGAATTTATAAGAAGGCTTGTTCGGTTTACCCATTCTTCCGATTGATATTATTACATTTTTAGCCAAGATAGCTCCGAGTTCATGGTCAGTCGCAACTGCAAAAATATTATCACATATTTTTTTAACAGCATATACGTGATGATTGTAATAAAATCTGCCTTCTACTTTGTGATCTTTGATTTTTTTCTCCATTTGTTCTAAATATTCTTCTTTGGAACATTCATCAAATGTCACATTTCCTATAAATTCAAATTTTTTACCCTGCCAGTCTTTATCTACTCTTTTTCCCGGTTTATAAAATTTTCTAATCATATCATTGTGATTATCCGCTTTTTCTAAAATTAAAAATTTATTAATACCTGCCAGTTTTGCTTCAATTGCACTTGCTACGCCCCCTGGCCCTGCTCCTATGATTACTAAATCATATAATTTATCACATGAATTTTGAGGCATTAATACTCCTTTTTTTGTTTTATTATATCCTATTTATTTCTTAATGTTTCAAATATTCTTTTTAATTAATTTTTATGTGTAAAATAGTAACGTTTCTTAGAAATAGAAAAAAATTTTTAAAATTAATGAATGTTTATTCATCAATTTACGGGATTTTTTATTAACTTAAATTAATTATGGTAAAATAATATACAAAAAAGGATTGGCATGGAAAAAGTGTTACAAAATGTAAAAGAGGCCAGCAGAATAACAGCTACATTAAAAGGTGAGATAAAAAGAAAAATTTTAAATGAAATGGCTGATAGTTTAGAAAAAAATCAAAATCAGATTATTGAAGCCAATAAAAAAGATTTGGAATATGCAAAAAATGCTAATCTTTCATCTGCATTGATTGACAGATTGCTTCTTGATGAAAAAAGAATTAAAGCAATGGCTGAAGCACTCAGGGATATTGCAAAACTTAAAGACCCTGTCGGCAGGGTAATAGACGGATGGGTTTTGGACAACGGTCTTAGAATAGAAAAAATAAAAATTCCAATCGGTGTAATAGGTATTATTTATGAATCCAGACCAAATGTTACAAGTGATGCGGCGGGACTTTGTTTTATGAGCGGGAATGCCTGTATTTTAAAAGGCGGAAAAGAAGCGATGAACTCAAATATAACCATTATTGAAATTCTTCAATATGTTTTGGAAAAAAATAAACTTCCAAAAGAAGCTATCTCTTTAATTCCCGATTATTCCCGTGACGGAGTCAGCTGGCTTATCAGACAGGATAAATATGTGGATTTAATTATTCCAAGAGGTGGTGAAAAATTAATTAAATTTGTTAGTGAAAATTCAAAAGTTCCGGTCGTAAAACACGATAAAGGTTTGTGTCATGTTTATGTACATGAAGATGCAAATTTAGATGAAGCAGTGAAAATCTGTATTAATGCCAAAGTTCAGCGTCCTGGTGTTTGTAATGCAATGGAAACTCTTTTAGTGGACAAAAACATAGCAGGTAAATTTTTACCTAAAATAAAAGAGGCAATGGAAAATGAGGGGGTTGAACTTAGAGGATGTGAAATAACACTTGAATATATTGATATAAAAAAAGCAACAGAAGAAGACTGGCATACAGAATATCTTGATAAAATTCTTTCAATTAAAATCGTTGACAATCTTGAAGATGCAATTGCTCACATTGAAACATACGGGAGCGGACACAGTGACAGTATTGTAACAGAAAATTATTCGGTTGCGGAAGAGTTTTTGAACAGGGTTGACAGTGCCTGTGTATATGTGAATGCCTCAACCAGATTTACCGACGGGGGAGTTTTCGGATTTGGAGCTGAAGTTGGAATTTCAACAAATAAACTACATGCAAGAGGTCCTATGGGAATAGATGATTTGACAACATATAAATATAAGATATATGGCAACGGACAGATAAGAAATTAATGGATAATTGATAATGGAAAATAGAAAATGAAAAGTGAAAAATGAAAAAAAATGAAAGGTTAAGATGATAGCAATTGATTTGGGAAGCAATACAATCAGGGCGGTAAAATATGACTGTGCCACAAATGAAAAACTGGATGAATTTGAAAGAATTATAAAAACAGCTGATAGACTGGTAGAGACCGGTGGAATAACTGACGAGGCAATTGAGAGAATAATTGAAGGAGTTTTAGATATCAAAAAAAGATTTGGTGAAGATAAAATAAAAGCTGTTGCAACAGAAGCGCTTAGAAGTGCAAAAAATAAAGAGTATGTATTGGAAAAAATTAAACAGCAAACCGGAGTGGAATTTGAAATAATTTCTGCTTATGAAGAGGCTCAATATACCGCAATTGCAGTAGAAAGCTGCCTTGGAAAGTGCGGATATGAAAATGAGAGGTTTTTTCTGGTAGATATAGGAGGAGGTTCGACTGAACTTATTTTAAAAAATAAAGATAATGTAATAAGTGAGAGTTATAAACTCGGAATTGTAACTTTCACCCAAAAATATAAAACTCCCGATGCGATAAAACTGGCTGTAAAAAAACAGACAAAAGTTTTTAAAGATTTTATTGATTTAGTATTTTCAACATATAAAAAACCAAAAATTTTTGCTGCAAGCAGCGGTACCCCGACTTCTATCGCAGCTTTGAAGAAAGGAATGAATTATCATACATATGACCCTGAAAAAGTAAACGGGACTGTTGTAACACTTGATGATTTGGATTACTGGGGAGAAAAACTTATGAAGATGGAAATGAAAAAAAGGGAGGAATTGGTTGGAATTGGAAGAGGGGATTTGATAATTACAGGTATTTATATTTTCAGAGAAATTTTTAAACTTACCAAATATAAAGAATGTGTGGTTTGTGATGACGGGGTTAGAGAAGGAGTTGCCGTTTCTGAATGTAGAATGGAAAATGGATAATTAAAAATAATAAAAAGTGTAAAATTTATGAAAATTGATATAATTTCAAAAAAAAGGCTTTAAATGAAAATGACTGGCGCTCAAATAGTAATAGAGAGTTTGATTAAAGAGAATGTTGAGGTTGTTTTTGGATATCCGGGCGGGGCTATTATGAATGTTTATGATGAAATTTATAAACAAAATGCATTTCAACACATACTTGCAAAGCACGAACAGGGTGCAGTGCATATGGCTGACGGATATGCAAGAGCTACTGGAAAAGTCGGTGTTGCAATGGTTACAAGTGGCCCAGGTATTACTAATGCAACAACAGGAATTGCGACAGCATACGCTGATTCTGTTCCGATGGTAATTATTTCAGGGCAGGTACCGACTACTGCAATCGGTACTGATGCATTTCAGGAAGTTGATGCTGTTGGAATTTCAAGACCTATTACAAAACACAATTTTCTTGTAAAAGATGTGAAAGATTTACCATTTATTATGAAAGAGGCTTTTTATCTTGCTCGTTCGGGAAGACCGGGACCGGTGCACATTGATTTACCAAAAGATGTGACAGCTAATAAAACCACATTTAATTATCCTGAAAAAATAGATTTAATTACTTATAAACCTACATATAAAGGAAATGCCAGGGCTATTAAAAGGGCAGCTGAGGCAATAAAAAAAGCAAAAAAACCTGTTTTTTATATTGGTGGTGGTGCTGTACTTAGCGGTGCTAGCGAAATAATAAGAAAAATTGTAAAACTTACTCAAATTCCGGCAGTTGAAACATTAATGGCAAGAGGTGTTTTAAGGTATGACTGCCCATATTTATTTGGAATGGTTGGAATGCACGGAAGCTACGCGGCAAATATGGCTATGAATGATGCAGATTTGATAATTTCGCTTGGTGCCAGATTTGATGACAGGGTAACAGGTAAAATTGATGAATTTGCAAAAAATGCTGATATTATTCATATAGACATAGACCCGAGTCAAATAGGAAAAGTGATAAAAACAAAATATCCGATAGTTGGTGATTTAAAATTAGTTTTAGAAGATATGATGCCTTATTTAATTGATGGAGTCGATCCAGCCAGATATGAAGAGTGGAGGGAAATTTTAAAAAGATATGCCGAACTTTATCCTTTAACTTATAATGATGATGACAGTGTGATAAAACCTCAGTGGGTTATTCAAAAAACTGGTGAAATCGTGCCTGAAGACGCTGTAATTACTACAGATGTCGGTCAGCATCAGATGTGGGCGGCCCAGTTTTATCCGTTTACTTATCCAAGGCAGCTAATAACCAGCGGCGGACTTGGGACCATGGGATTTGGTTTTCCGGCAGCGCTTGGTGCTAAAAGAGGTGTAAAAGATAGAGTTGTAGTTAATTTCAGTGGGGACGGAAGTATTGTTATGAATATGCAAGAGACATTGGCCGGTTATAAATATAATTTGCCTGTAATCAATATTATCTTAAATAACAATTATCTTGGAATGGTAAGACAGTGGCAAACTATGTTTTATAATGACAGACTAAGTGAGACAGATTTAAGCGACGTACAGCCTGATTTTGTAAAGCTAGCTGAAAGTATGGGAGGAATAGGTTACAGGGTCAGTAAAAAAGACGAATTTATT
The DNA here is from genome assembly GCF_002335445.1 of Lebetimonas natsushimae. Lineage (NCBI taxonomy): Bacteria > Pseudomonadati > Campylobacterota > Epsilonproteobacteria > Nautiliales > Nautiliaceae > Lebetimonas > Lebetimonas natsushimae. The sequence continues at coordinate 15,734 of NZ_BDME01000006.1, forward strand.
GAAGCGCTTAAAGATGCATTGAAACAAAACAGGGTTGCTTTTATTGATGTTCAGGTTGACAGAAGAGAAGATGTTTTACCTATGGTGCCGCCAAACTCTCCATTAAAAAATATGTTAGTATTTAAGGAAGACAAATGAAAAGAATAATATCAGTAATTTTGGAAAATGAACACGGAGCGCTGGCAAGAGTAGTTAATATGTTTGCAGCGCGCGGATATAATATTACATCTTTGACTGTAGCGCCTATTCCAAAAAGCGAATTTTCAAGAATGACTATAATGAGTGAGGGTGACCCTAAAGTGTTTGAGCAGATAGTAAAACAGCTTTATAAATTAATCCCGGTATACAAAGTAATAGAGAGCGATGATTTTATAGAAAAAGAAATGGCAATGGTCAAGTTTCCATTAAAAGAAGTGAAAGATAATTTAGCAGATATTGATGCGATTGCCGGATGTTATAATGGTCATATCAGCAATGTAAACGATAAGCATATCGTAGTAAGTGTGGTTGACAGACCGGATAGAATTGATAATTTTTTAAAAGCGATGCAGGCTAAATATCATAATATCGAGATTGTAAGAAGCGGGGTAAGTGTTATTGAAAGGTAATATTAATGGATAATGAAAAATGTAAAATGAAAAATGAAAAAAAAGAAATATCTCTTAAAGAGATTTGTGAATATTTAGGAATTGAGTGTCCTAAAACTGATAAAAAAATAACCGGAATTAATACCCTGCAAGATGCAGGAGAAAGTGAAATAAGCTTTTTGGAAAATAAAAAATATGAAAAATTTTTAAGTCATACTAAAGCCGCGGCAGTTTTAATCAGAAAAGAGGATGTTTCTAAACTGCCAGAAGGTGTTATTCCTTTAATTACAGAAGAACCATATTTAAAACTGGCTTTATTAACAAAACTTTTTGCTTTTTCCCCTTGGGAAGAGGGAGGATATCAGATAAATAAAGGTGCAAAAGTTGATAGCAGTGTAAGGATTGGAAAAGGTGCAAGAATCGGTAAAAATGTAACTGTCATGCCAAATACCGTAATAGGTCCGTATGTTGAAATAGATGAGGGAAGTGTAATTTATCCAAATGTCACAATTTACAGAGACACAAAAATCGGTAAAAATGTAATAATACACGGAGGAAGTGTAATTGGAAGTGACGGATTTGGATATGCCCATACCAAAGATGGAAAACATGTAAAAATTTATCATTTAGGAAGAGTTGTAATTGAAGATGAAGTTGAAATAGGGGCAAACACCACGGTTGACAGGGCAGTATTTGGAGAGACTAGAATAAAAAAAGGCTCTAAAATTGATAATCTTGTGCAAATTGGACATAACTGCGAAATAGGGGAGAATACTATTTTAGTCTCTCAAGTAGGCCTTTCAGGCAGTTCTAAACTTGGACAAAATGTAATAATGGGAGGACAGAGTGCAACTGCCGGACATCTTGAAATTGCCCCGTTTACAACAATTGCGGCAAGAGGAGGGGTTACAAAATCTATAAAAACCCCGGGGGTTTATGGCGGATTTCCACTAATGCCTCATACAAGCTGGTTAAAACTTCAGGCAATTTTGTCAAAAATATTAAAGAAAAATAATGGTTGAAATAATAAAAGGTGATATAAGGGATTTTGAAGGTGATTATGTAGTAAATCCAAGTAATACTATTTTACAGCTTGGAAGCGGTGTAAGCGGTGTTTTAAGACAGATGTGCCCACCGCTTCAGGATGAAATGAATAAATATATTGAAAAACACGGATTTTTAGATCCCGGTGATATTGCTATTACTGTTTATCCATGTATGGAGTATAAATACGTAATTCATGCAGCGGTGATGGATTATAGAAAAGGGGCAGTTCAGATAATGCCTGATTACGAAAGAATAGAAAAAATTTGTAAAAATATAATAAATTCAGTTAAGGCGGGATTGGTTATATCCCCGCTTTTAGGCACAGGTGTCGGAGGCCTTGATAAGGGAAAAGTATTAGAGATAATGAAAACTTATTTTCAAAAATCTTCTGCTAACTTCAAAATTATAATAAGATAATTTCTAAAATTTCTTTTTCTTGATTTATATCAATTTTTTTCTTTTAAGAGTTGTTATAATTAAAAAAACTTATAATAAAAGGGCTAAAATGATAGTATATTTGGATAACAACTCTACTACACCTATGGATGAGAGGGTGAAAGAGGTTTATTGTGAAACAACTAAAATTTTTGGAAATGTAAATGTAATATATGAACTCGGAATTGAGGCTAGAAAAGCCATGAATGCGGCTTATGATATTATTTATCCCGGAATTGGTGCGAGTGATGAGGATGATATTATAATTACTTCTTCTACAACAGAGGGAAACAATACAGTAATTAAAACATTTATTGATGCTTTTTTAAAAGGTTCACCTAAAAAACATATTATTACTACGATAGCAGAACACAGTTCAGTAAAGGCTACATGTGCTTATGCAAAAACACTTGGGATGGAAGTTACTTATCTTTATACGGATGAAAACGGAAGAATAAGACTTGATGAACTTGAAAATGCCATTAGAGAAGATATGGCTTTAATTTCAGTTTTATTTGCAAGTAATGAAAGCGGGGCAATTCAGCCGATTAAAGAAATAGGAGAAATTGCAAGAAAATACAATATTCCTTTTCACTGTGACGGTGCTCAGGCCATAGGAAAGGCAAGAGTCAATGTAAGAGAGCTCGGAGTTGATTATTTTACTTTTTCAGCCCATAAATTTCACGGACCAAAAGGAATTGGGGGACTTTATGTAAGAGAGGGGGCTCCTTATGTTAATTTAATTCACGGAGGTAACCAGATGGGCGGAAAAAGGGGCGGAAGCGTATATTTAAACGGAATGGTTGCAATGGCCGAGGCTTTGAAACTGGCCAATGAATATTTGGATGAAATGCAAAATAGAGTGGCAAAATTAAGAGACAAATTAGAAGAAGCAATTCTTAAAATTCCGGATACAAAAACTTATGTTGATAAAAAATACCGCCTTCCAAACAGTGTAATTGCTTCATTTAGGGGAATAGAGGGTGAAGCAATGCTTTGGGATCTGAATGTAAACAAAATTTATGCGGCAACCGGGAGCAGCTGTTCAAGTGAAAGACTAGAGGGCAGCGAAGTGCTTGAAGCACTTGGAGAGGACCCGGAAATTGCACATACAGGAATAATATTTTCGTTAAGCCGTTTTACAACCGAAGAAGAAATAGATTATGTAATAGAAAAACTACCGAAAATTGTAAAAAGACTTAGAAGCATATCAATGACGTATGCCAGGGTAAAACCTAGTGAGTAATAATGGAAAATGTAAAATAGAAAAATGAAAAGTAAAAAATAAACAATGAATAGTGAAATATTAAAGGAGATATAATGGGAAGAAATGATTTAATAACAGGAAATGTGTGGGAACAGTATTCAAACAAAGTAATAGAGAGAATGAATAATCCAAAATATTTGGGCGAATTCAGTGAGGAAGATGCTAAAAAAAGAGGTGCTAAACTTGTGGTTGCCGATTTTGGAAGCGAAGCGTGCGGAGACAGTGTTAGGCTTTATTGGCTTGTAGATCCAAAAACAGATAAAATACTTGATGCAAGGTTTAAATCTTTTGGATGTGGGACTGCAATTGCCTCTTCTGATATGATGACAGAGCTTACCATTGGAAAAACGGTTGATGAAGCTATGAAAATTACAAATCTGGATGTTGAAAAAGCCCTTAGGGATGAACCCAATAAACCTGCATTCCCGCCGCAAAAAATGCACTGCTCTGTTATGGCTTATGATGTAATAGTTGAAGCTGCTGCAAAATACAAAGGTACGGATGCCAAAAAGCTAAAAAATGATGAAATAGTGTGTGAATGTGCAAGGGTTACAAGAGGTGAAATTGAAGAAATAGTTAGAAAATATAATGTAAAAACTGTAGAAGAGTTGCAAAAATACACAGATGCCGGTAAATATTGCAAAAGCTGCGTAGCTCCGGGTGGACATGAAGAGAGGGATGTTTATCTTGTTGATATTATTAAAGAAGTTCAGGAAGAGATGAAAAAAGAAAAACTTCAAAATGGCTCTATCAGCGAAAAATTTGAAGATATGAGTCTGGTTAAAAAAATAAAAGCCATTGAAGAGGTGCTTGATAAAAAAATAAAACCGGCTCTGGCAATGGACGGAGGCAGCGTGGAACTTATTGATGTAAAAGAAAACGGAGATAAATTTGAAGTTTATTTAAGATATCTCGGGGCATGTGCAAGTTGTGCAAGTGGTATGATGACTTTGATGGGTATAGAAGATGAATTAAACAGAAGTCTTAATACTGATAAAATCAAAGTAATACAGGTATAGAGGATTAATCCTCTAATTTTGTGATTGTGTGGTGGTTGAAAGAAAAGTCTTGTTCCGGGAAGTCTAATCTAAAGTGTGCGCCTCTGCTCTCTTCTCTATAAAGAGCCGCTTTAGTTAGGGCTTTTGAAATATCGATAGCGTTTACGCATTCCAATTTTTCTTTAAGATTTGAGTCAGTTTCATCATTTACATTTAGGGAGTTTTTTAAGTCTTTTAATTTGTTTAGGGCTTTTTTTAACGCATATCCGTTTCTTAAAATTCCTACTTTATTGAATAGCAGTTCCCCGATTTCGTGTTTAACTCTTTTTGTGTCAATTTTGGTGTTTCTAAGTCTTTCTATTAATTCTTTGTCTTTTTCTACGGTTTCTTTTGGAATATCTACAAATGTTTTTTGTCTGTGAGAATATTTTACAGCTTCATAACCTGTAAGTTTTCCAAATACCGCACCTTCACTAAGAGAATTTCCTCCAAGTCTGTTTGCTCCATTAACACCGTTGTTTCCCGCTTCTCCGGCATAAAAAAGACCTTCAATAGAGGTGAATCCGTAAGTGTCTGTTTTTATTCCGCCCATTGTGTAGTGGGCTAACGGATTAATCGGAATTGGCTCTTTTGCAATATCTATACCTTTTAGTGATTTTACCCTTTTTTTAAGGTTTATCAGTTTTGTATTAATAATCTCTTTATCTACCATTGTTAAATCAAGATATACTTTTTTACCTCTTTGAAGCTGTTTTACAATGGCACGTGTTACGAAATCCCTTGTGTTAAGTTCGTCAACAAACTCTTTTCCGTCACTGTTTATAAGTTTCCCGCCTTCAGCCCTTGCAGCTTCAGAAATTAAATAATTTGTACCTTCAAGACCAGTTGGATGAAACTGGATAAATTCCAAATCCATTGCCTCAAGTCCGGCTCTAAGCCCCATGGCAACTCCATCACCAGTAGCATCAGTTATGTTTGTGGTATAACCCCTGTAAAGCCCTGCATATCCTCCTGTCGCTACAATAATAGCTTTTGTTTGAATTATTTTAAGCTCTCCTGTAGTTTCATCTAAAAAGGTAGCTCCTGCTACTTTACCATCATTTATTAATAAATTCAGGGCAAAATGATTTGTAATGGTCTGTATTTCAAGTTCTTTTAGCGTTTTGTTCAATGCTTTCATAATGGCAGGTCCTGTTGCATCTGCCGCAAAACATGTTCTTTTGTATTTTGTCCCGCCAAAAGGGCGTTGGGCAAGTCTTCCATCAGGCAATGTTGTAAAAGGCACCTTATATTTTCTGTATAAATCCCTTACAACCTGAGGCGCATTTTCACAAAATATTCTAACCGCCTCCTCTTCCGCAAGGCCAAGTCCGCTTTTTAACGTGTCCTGAATATGGTTTTCTATTGAATCTCCGTCCCCCATGTTATTAAGTGCTGCGTTGATCCCGCCTTTTGCCATAAACGAATTGTTTGCCATAGGGGATTTTTTGGTTACTATTGCAACATTGCTGCCAAGCTCTTTTGCTTCAATGGCTGCCATCATTCCAGCAATTCCACTTCCAATTACTAAAATATCTACTTGCATTTAATTCCTTTTTGATATAATTGTATCAAAAAAAGGAATTTAATGAGGATAATATTTGTCTTGTTTTTGTTTATATATTCTTTAATGGGGTATGAAGTTACAATAAAAGATATTCAAAATAATGAAATTACGGTTGATAAATATGTTAAAAAAGGTGTTAGCGGAATAGTGTTGTGTCCATATGAAAACAAAGGGATTATTTGTGCAAAAGCTGTATTGTTTGGTACTCATGGTAAACTTGATGTTTATGATAATTTAAAAAACGATTCGTTTGCACTGCCAGTTGTTTTTCCTAAAGTCGGGGATAAAATAATTTTGGCAAAAGACTATAACAGAGTTATGATTATTGCTCCAAACCAGGAAAGTTATTTAAAAACAAAAGATATTCTTAAAAATAAAATTTTTATTTCACCGGATATTTTTGCTACATTTTTAGAAGAAATTCCTACAAAGAATGATTTTATAATGTTTGCGAAAAAAATAGATATTGGACTTTATGTTTTTGTTTTGGATAAAATTTATTTAGTGGATGCTTACAGCTTTTATACTATAAAAAGTTATCCTTTAAATAAAAATTATAAATATATTAAACCATTCTTTACTACATATAATGATTTTACAACAGGAGAAAGCGTTTTTTCAAAAATAAAAAATCTGTTTAAATCTGATATAAAAAACTTTAATGAATATTATAAAAGTTTAATAAAGGAATAAAATGATAGATGTTAAACATATTGAATATTTGAAAAATGTAGTGGGTGAAGATGATATAAAAACAGATAAAGCCCATTTACGCGCATATTCCTATGATGCCACAAAAGAACATTTTTATCCTGAAGCCATTGTATTCCCTGAAAATGAAGAAGAAATAAGTAAAATCTTAAAATATTGTAATGAAAATAAAATTGTTATAGTCCCAAGGGGTGCAGGAAGCGGTTTTACCGGTGGTGCTCTGCCTGTAAAAGGTGGTATTGTCTTAGCGGTTGAAAAGTATATGAATAAAATTTTAGAAATTAACGATAAAGACATGGTTGCAGTTGTACAGCCAGGAGTTATTAATTCTCATTTACAAAAAGAGGTTGAAAAAAGAGGTCTTTTTTATCCGCCTGACCCGGCAAGTATGGATTATTCCACTATCGGCGGGAATGTAGCAGAAAACGCAGGTGGAATGAGGGCTGCAAAATACGGGCTTACACGTGATTATGTGATGTGTTTAAGAGCTGTTTTGCCAAACGGGGAAATAATAAGGGCCGGTAAGAGGACCATAAAAGATGTTGCGGGTTATAATGTGAGGGATATTTTAATTGCAAGTGAAGGGTCTCTTGCCGTAATTACTGAAATTACCCTGAAACTTCTTCCAAAGCCAAGAATGAAAAAAACATATATGGGTATATTTGAAAATGTTGAAGATGCGATGAATGCAGTTTATAAATCCCTTGCAGACGGTGCAATGCCTGTTGCAATGGAATTTATGGATTCACTTGTTGTAAAGGCTCTCAGGGAAAAACTGGGTGTTAATCTGCCAGATTGGGCGGGGGCACTGCTAATCGGTGATGTTGATGGAAATGTTGAGGAAGAAATAAATTATCAGCTAGGTATTTTGGAAAAATCTTTTATTGAAAACGGGGCAAAGGAATTCATTGCCACTGCGGAAGAGGAAAAATCAAAAGAGATTTGGTTTGCAAGAAGAAACGCCAGTCAGTCTATTACAATATATGGAAGTAAAAAGATAAATGAGGATATATCAGTGCCAAGAAGCAAACTTCCTGATGCCCTAAAAGGGATTAATGAAATAGGAAAAAAATATAATTTAACGGTTCCTTGTTTCGGACATGCAGGTGATGGAAACATTCATGTAAATGTAATGGTTGACGGAAACAATGAAGATGAGGTAAAAAAAGGATACAGGGCTGTTGAAGAAATCTTTAAACTTGTTGTAGATATGGGCGGAACACTGAGTGGAGAGCACGGAATAGGGCTTAGCAAAGCACCTTTTATGAAAATTGCATTCAGTGAGGCTGAAATGAATCTATTTAAAAGAATAAAAAACGCATTTGACCCAAACGGAATATTAAATCCCGGGAAAATGGGAATTTAAATTTAATGGAAAATAGAAAATGAAAAAAAGGTATATTAAGTGAGGTTATGCACATTTAATGTAAATTCTATCAGGCAAAGAGAAGAAATTGTTAAAAATTTAATAAATGAATATAAAATCGATATTATCTGTATGCAGGAAATTAAAACGGAAGAAGTTAATTTTCCTAAATTTGACGATATGCATTGTATAATTCACGGGCAGAAAAAATTAAACGGTGTTGCAACATGCAGTGTTTTTGAAATTGAAAAATATCAAAAGGGATTTGAAGGCGAACTCAGCGAGGCAAGATTTATTTATGCATTGATAAACGGTATACATATTATAAATATCTATGCTCCTCTTGGTGACAATTATGGGGAGAGGTTTGAATATAAAATCTATTTTTATAATAAACTTTTCGAGTTTTTAAAAAATTTTGATTTACAAAAAGATAAAATTTTAATCTGCGGTGATTTTAACATTTCCCACACTGAGCTTGATGTCTGGGATGAAGAAATCTGGGAGGGGGAGGTTACCCATTTGCCGGAAGAAAGGGCAATTTTGTCTAAATTTCTTGATATTGGTTTTATTGATATTATTAGGAAAAAATATCCAAATGAAAAAGTTTTTTCTTTTTATGACTACAGAGGTGCGGCTGTTTATAAAAATGAAGGTTTAAGACTAGATTATATCCTGGTAACAAAACCTCTATTTGATAAATTTAAAGATGTTGAAATATTAACTGCAATAAGAAGAAAAAGAAAACCCACTCCATCGGACCATGTGCCTGTTGTAGCAGAATTTGATATTTAAAGGTTTGAGTTGTTAAATGAAATTATAAATTTTTTAGTAAATTTTGCCCAGACTTTGGGATATGTGGGAATTTACTTTTATATGCTTTTGGTGGGAACTTTTATACCGGTTCCGAGTGAACTTGTTTTATTACCTGCCGGATACCTGGCTGCTAAAGGGAATATGGATTTGTGGCTGGTATGGTTCTGTGCGGCACTTGGGAGTTTAAGCGGAGCTTTAATTAATTACTTTTTGGCTAAATTTTTAGTAAACAGACTTTTAAAAGATAAACCTATTATAAAAAAAGTTACAATTTTTTGGGAAAAACACGGAAAGATTTCCGCTTTTTTAGCACCCCTGACTCCCGGGCTTGGACAGTATATTTCCATTCCTGCAGGACTTTCCCATATGCCTCTTCGTTGGTTTATACCCCTTACATTCAGTGCTAATTTAATCTGGACGGGATTTTTGATTATGATAGGTTATCTGTTCGGTACAGGGGAAAAAGCTCATAACGAATCTGTTTTTGGAAGTCTGATATTACTGGGAAGCGTAATTGTGATTGCCACAATTTATGTAATCAGGGAAATGAAAAAAACTAAATAAATTCTTCTATTTTTTCTCCATTATATATAATAAATTTAATATTTTGAATCTGAGTATGGCTTGTAATCAGCGATTTAATTCTGTTGATATAATCATTGATATTAATTTTTTCAGGTTCTAAGAGGATTATTATAATTGTATTTTTAGAATAGTAAACTTTATCACTTCTTCTTATATCATGTTTTAATTTTTTAGAAATGTCTTTTATCGTTTTTTCATCTGTTTCAAAAAGAGAAATCTTAATTAAACCGAAAGTTTTTGAATATCTTTGATATCTGTTTTGTAATGTTTCTAAAGTTTCATGTAAATGATAAAAATTATAAAGTTTAGTGATTGGGTCTTTTAAAGTCTTTATGCGTAGATTTTTACTAATTACATCATAAATAATGAAAATTATAATTAATGTTGTTAATACTGTAATAATTGAAATTAAAATTATAAAAAACAGTATTTTTTGAGTTTTATTTTCCATTGCCTTTGCTATGTAAATGACCAACGGGTCAGCGATTTCCCATGACTGTTCACTTAATTTGAATATTTGTTTTGCATTTTTAGTGATTTTTAATTTATTCCAGTTTTTGTTTAAATCATAAAAATTATTTTTAAAAAATTCCATTGCTTCATTCGGAATTATCTCTTTATATATACTTTTTACATCACTAATTTTGTCTTCAATGTATTTTTCAACGTTTTTGATTTTTTCTTTTTCGGCATTGGCGAGTTTTAATTTAGAGTATCTCTGTATACCTCCTCTTATTTGTCCAAGTTCGTTAATGATATAGGCATTTTTAATTTCATTGTTTTGTACCAAATATATGACAAAAAAAGAATTAGCCATTATTATTAAAAAAATAAAAAAAAGAAGATAAATTATAGTTTTACTATTTTTCATAATCTACCACGCATCTTTCTTTAATATAAGGTTTTATAAATTCAATAACTTCCAGATGTTTTGGATGTGTCGCGTAAATTTCTAAATCCTTAATGTTTTCAACTTTTGTAATAACACAAAAATCGCTTGGATTCTTATCAAATCTGATGTCTATTCCCACTTCAATGGATTTAATTTCTTTTATATAAATTTTTAAATCTTCTATTCTTTTTTTAAATTCATTTAAAGGGGCGTTTTTTTGGGTTTTAAAGATTACTACATGTTTTATCATAGTAACTCTTTTACAAATTCTTCTATTCTTTTAATTCCTTTATTTATTGTTTCAAAATCAGTTGCAAAAGAAAATCTGAAATACCCCTCACTTCCAAATCCAAGACCGGGTACCACTGCAACTCCTTTTTCCTCTAGTAAATCAAGTGCAAAACTCATTGAATCGTTTATTATTTTTTTGTGATTTACAAAAATATAAAAAGCTCCATGCGGTTTTGCGGCACTCAAACCTTCTATTGAATTGAAAGCCTCATATACAAAATCCCTTCTTCTTTTGAATTCTTTTACCATTTTTTCCACATCTCCGTCCGCTTTTCCAAGAAGCGCGGGAATTGCAGCTTTTTGAGTAATTGTATTTATATTTGAAGTGCTTTGAGATTGAAGTGTTATCATTTTTTTAATCAATTCTTTATTTTTACTGGCACAGTATCCAAATCTCCAGCCTGTCATTGCATGAGATTTACTAAGGCCGTTTACTGTAATTGTTCTTTGTAACATATCTTCATTGATACTTGCGGTTGCAGTAAATTCACCTTCATATATAAGTTTTTCATACATTTCATCACTTATAACCCATATATTTGTATCTTTTAAAACTTTAGAAAGTTCCGTCAGTTCTTTTTTGGTATATATGCTTCCTGTCGGATTGCTGGGACTAGTTAGCATCAGGGCTTTTGTTTTAGGCGTAATTGCCTTTTTTAGCATTTCAGGTGTTATTTTGAAATCTGTTTTTTCATCTGTCTGAATAATTACAGGTATCCCTCCGTGATATTTTACAAGTTCCGGGTAAGTTACCCAATAGGGCGCCGGAATTATTACTTCATCACCTTCATCTATAATAGTTGCAAATATATTAAAAAGAGACTGTTTAGCGCCGTTGCTGACTATTATTTCATCCATATCATAATCTAAATGGTTATCTCTTTTTAATTTTATTTTTATTGCTTCCAGTAATTCAGGAATTCCCGCGACATTTGTGTATTTTGTAAAACCGTCGGTAATAGCTTTTATCGCTTCATATTTTATAACTTCAGGTGTGTCAAAATCAGGTTCGCCCGCACTGAAAGACAAAATATCTCTTCCCTGGGCTTTTAATTCTCTTGCTTTTTGCGATATTGCAATTGTAAGTGAAGGAGATAATTTTTGAATTCTTCTGCTAAACATTTTTTACCTTTTTTATCAAAATTATAACAAATATAGGCTGTTTTTTTGTTATAATAAAATTAAATAGAAAGGGACAGAAATGAAAACTATAATGCAAAATTTAGAAGAAATTAAAAAAAATCTTAAAAATTCAGAATTAATAACAAAAATTAATGTAGTTGAAGATGCTTTTAGAAAACTTAGAACCAAATCGGGGCTTAAAGGTTTAGTTAAAAAGAAAAAGTTAAGAAAAGTTATCAGAACTGTTGAATATGAAGAAGAGTTAATTAAACTTCAAATAGAACTTATTAAACTTCAAAACTGGGTATTTGAAAATAAAAAAAGGGTAATGATTATTTTTGAGGGAAGGGATGCTGCCGGTAAAGGCGGTGCTATTAAAAGATTTGCGGAACACTTAAACCCAAGAAAATACAGGGTTGTAGCATTACCAAAACCTACAGAAGTAGAAACAGGGCAGTTTTATTTTCAAAGATATTTTAAACATCTGCCAGATCCAGGTGAAATAGTGTTCTTTGATAGAAGCTGGTATAACAGGGCAATAGTTGAGCCTGTATTTGGATTTTGTACGCCTGAGCAGTATGAAAAATTTATGAGGGAAGTTCCTGAAATGGAAAATGCTTTAATAGATGACGGGATAATTTTAATTAAATTTTGGTTTTCTATTTCAAAAGAAACTCAAAAAAGAAGATTTGAAGAGAGAATGAAAAATCCCCTAAAACAGTGGAAATTGTCTCCTGTTGATAAAAAAGCCCAGGAATACTGGGATAAGATTACACACTATAAAGAAGAGATGTTTTCAAAAACGCATACAAGTTTTTCACCATGGATTATTGTCAATTCCAATGATAAAAAAACTGCAAGACTTGAAAGCATTAGATACGTACTCTCACAAATACCTTATGAGGGGAAAGAAAAAGCAAAAGTGTCTTTACATCCAGACCCAGATATAGTGCAAAGATATCATAGAAAAAATATTCAGTTGGATTAATTATCTGTTTTTAAGAGCTTCTAAATAATCTCTGTATTTTTTTTCTATCTCTTCATCTTTTTCTATTATATTTTTATTTTCATGAATGACAGCATCTTCCAGCACTTTTATCCTATCCATTAAATATTCAAAAAGTTCTTTTTCAATATCCGGAAGTTTGTTATGGGCCAGCGGTGTGTAATCTTTTCTTTTTATAACTTTTCCAGGAATCCCTACTACTGTAGAGTATGGAGGCACATCTTTTACCACAACAGAATTTGCTCCTATTTTGCTGCCTTTTCCAATTGTAATGTTTCCAAGTATTTTTGCTCCGGCTCCGATTGTTACATCATCTTCAATTGTCGGATGTCTTTTTCCTGGATTCAGACTCACCCCTCCGAGTGTGACTCCCTGATAAATAGTTACGTTGTTTCCAATTATGGAAGTTTCACCTATTACTACTCCGATACCATGGTCTATAAACACATTTTCTCCTATTGTTGCACCCGGGTGTATATCCATATTTGTAATAAATTGATTTATAGCCATAATAAATCTGGCAAGTCTTTTAAAGCCTTTTTTGTATATAACATTTGCAATCCTGTACCATACTAATGCCCACACACCGGGATAGGCATATAAAAGTTCTATATTATTTTTAAAAGCCGGGTCTCGTGTTTTTACCGCTAAAAAATCTTTTTTGATTTTATTTAATATATTCACTTATGGCCTTTTTAATTCTGAAATATATTTCATCGATAGGTTTTGATGCATCAATTAAAATATATGGGATTTCAAGTCTGTTGCATGTTGTAATTATATTATCCTGAATATTAAGCAAATAACGGAGTCCCCTTTTTTCAATATTGTCATGATTTTTCCCGGACATTCTATATTCCAAAGTATTTTTATTCAGTTTTAAAATAATTACAAAATTTGGAAAAATAGAGTCTGTTGCAAATTTATTAAGATTCACAAGTAAATCAAAATCGAAATATTCCATGGCATATGCAATTCCGCTTATTACGCTTCTGTCACTTATGATATTTTTATCTAAATTAGGTTTTACAACTTTTTCTATTGTTTCACTTCTGTCGGCTAAAAATAAAAAAAGTTCTGTTTTTTTTGAAATTTCATCATTAAAAATAATTTCTCTTATTTTTTTCCCAAATTCTGTAAAACCGGGTTCTTTTATAAACAGTACATTTTTAAATTCTTTTTGTAAAAGTTCAATCTGTGTGCTTTTTCCTGCGGTATCTATTCCCTCAATTGCTATATACATTGAATATCCTTAATTATTTCTTTTGGTACTAAATGACTCACATCTCCCCTGTATTTCAAAATGCTTCTTACAACACTTGAAGAAATAAAGGCATTTTCCAAATTTGGCATTAAATATATTGTATCGATTTCTTTATCAAGCGATTTATTCGCATATCCCATTTGAAGCTCGTATTCAAAATCACTTACCGCCCTTAAACCTCTTATAATTATTTTTGCTTTTTCTTTTTTGGCAAAATCAACAAGTAAGCTTGAAAAACTTTTTACTTCAACTTTATCAAATTTTTGCGTTGCTTTTTTCATAAATTCAACTCTTTTTTCAAGACTAAACATAGTGTTTTTGTCTTTATTGTCAGCAACTGCTACTATAATTTTATCAAACATTTTGCAGGCTCTGTTTATTATATCTATGTGACCGTTTGTAACAGGGTCAAACGTGCCCGGATATATTGCTTTGGTATACATATGTCAGCCTTTCCATCTTTTAAATAAATTGTGTTCGATTCCCGCTAAATCAAACCATTTTCCAATTAAGAAATTTTCCATATCTTCTATTGTTTTTGGGTTTGAATAATATGCGATTATAGGTGGGGCAATAAAAATATTTTGCAATTTTGATAAATTTGTCATGTGTTCAAGGTGAATTGGGCTAAACGGCATTTCGCGTGGGGCAATTATCAGTTTTCTTTTTTCTTTAATGGCGACCTGAGCACTTCTTGTGATTAAATTATCAGCAATTCCTAGTGCGATTTTGGCAAGGGTATTCATACTGCACGGAACTATAAACGTGATATCTATTTGAAAACTTCCGCTTGCTGGCGGTGCTGAAATATCAGAATTTAAAAATATATTTTCTTCTTTTTCTAAAACTATTTTTGCGTTTTCGCTTAAGATTAGATATTTTTCATAATTTTTGGGTATTAAATTGTATAGCTTTATTCCAAGATTACTTCCGCTTGCACCGCTTACACAGACTAATATTTTCATTTAATCTCCACAATATTGTTTTTATCTACTACACCTTCATAAATTTTGTGATTTATTTCAACTTTTATTTTATCATTTATGTTTGCATCATTTAAGGCTTTTCCTTTTGAATATATCTCTATGCCGTTGCCTTTAAATACAACATTTATACTGTCCCCTTTTAGTATATCGGGTTTTATTTTTGTATTGTTTTTGGTTATTACAGCATTTTTTGAAATAACTTTTGAAGCTATTAGATTTTTATCTATTTTAATAAGGGGCGGGGAGTAGAAATTTCTGAAATTTATCTCTTTTTGTGAAACATTTGAAAAAACAGGTTCATTTTTTTTAATTACCCTGTTTGCCGTGTATACTTTTAATTTGGCTTTTATTCTGTAAAAATAATATTTATTATCAATTATTAAATTCCCGCTTTGAGATTTGTAATTTGCAAATTTAAAAGAAATTTTTTTATATTTTTTAGGAAAAGGCTTTTGAGTATAAATAGAGATTATTTTTATATTTGGATAATGTTTTTTATAAAATTTGATTAATTCGTTTTTTGCATCTGCAAACAGAAAAAAAGGAAGAAATAATAAAAGCCATTTTCCATTTTTCATTTTTAATTATCCATTAAATCAAGGCTTCTTTTAACACATCATCAATTGTTTTGACAGGTACTATTTCAAGTCCGTTTAACACTTCTTCCGGAATATCGTCCAAGTCTCTTTCATAATTTTTTTCAGGTATTAAAACTTTTTTGATTTTAGCTTTATATGCCGCTATTAATTTTTCTTTAAGTCCGCCGATTGGCAAAACTTCGCCGCTTAGAGTTATTTCTCCCGTCATTGCTATATCGCTTTTTACTTTTCTTTCACTAAACAGGCTTGCAATTGCTGTAGTCATTGTAATTCCTGCACTTGGTCCGTCTTTTGGAATTGCACCTTCCGGGACATGGATGTGTATGTTGTATTTATAATAGATTGGTTCTTTACTTTTTTCTTTAACTTTGATTTTTTTAGTATCAATTAAAACTTTTACAAGCGTATATGCAATCTGGGCTGATTCTTTCATTACATCACCTAATTGACCTGTTATAATTACCTGGCCTTTTCCACGGTATTTAACAGCTTCAACCCTTAAGACATCTCCTCCGACCGGGGTCCATGCAAGTCCGTTGACAACACCCACTCTGTCTTTTTTACTGACTTCTTCTATGCCGTAATATCCTTTATCGAGGAAATCTTTAATATTTTTAACTGTAACTCTTACTTTTTCCCTGCCTTCAAGAATAAGCAGTGCCGCTTTTCTCATAATTTTTGCAATTACACGTCTGAGATTCCTAACCCCCGCTTCTTTTGTGTATTTGTCAATTATTTCTCTAAGCGCTGCATCGGAAATAGATATTTCACTTTTTTTAAGAGAATGTTTTTTCATCTCCTGCGGAATTAAATATCTTTTTGCAATTTCAAATTTTTCCTGAGGAGTATAGCTTCCTACGAAAATCATTTCCATTCTATCTTTCAAAGGAGCAGGAATAGTGCTCGGATCGTTTGCTGTGGCAATGAATAAAACTTTGCTTAAATCTAGCTCAAAATTTAAATATAGATCCCTGAAATGAGCATTTTGTTCCGGGTCTAAAACTTCCAGTAATACTGCCGTAGGATCACCTTTGAATCTGGAAATTTTATCAATTTCATCGAGTACCATTACAGGGTTCATCTGTTTCGCATTAATAAGGCCCTGGGCGATGCGGCCTGGCATTGCACCAATATATGTTCTTCTGTGACCTCTTAGTTCGTTTACATCTTCAAGTCCGCCAAGAGCTATTCTGACTAGTTTTCTATCAAGTGAGGTTGCAATAGAGTTTGCCAAACTTGTTTTACCGACACCCGGAGGCCCTACAAAACATATTATAGCTCCAGAAAATTCCTCGCCTCTTTTTTTAGCAAGTTCCTTTGCCGCAAAATATTCTACAATTCTCTCTTTTGGTTTTTTAAGGCCGTAATGGTCTTTATCGAGTCTTTTTTGGAGTTCATCTATTGAAAATTCTTCTTTTGCATATTTTCCAAAAGGAATTTCAAGAGCCCATTCTATGTAATTTTGGGTAGTGGTGGCTTCCGCACTGTCTGGGTGCATACGTGAGAGTCTGTCAATTTGTTTTTTTATTTCTTTGTATGCATCTTCTCTCATAAAAGATTTTAGTTTTTCAAGTTTTTCATAATATTCTTTAATTTCTTCTTCTATTTCGTTTTTAATTCCAAGTTCTTTTTGTATCAGTTTTAGCTGTTGTCTGAGTAGGTGTTCCCGGTTAACCTCCTGGACCTGTTCCATTACTTTTTTTGAAAGTTCGTTTTTGATTTTAATTGATTCAATTTCTTCCAATATAAAATGAATCAGTTTTATAAGTCTTTCTTTTGTATTTTCTTCTTTGAATAACTCATATCCTTTTTCAACAGGCAACTTAAGTGAGCTTGCAATTATGTCTATAACTCTGTTTGCATCTTTGTTGTTTTCTATTATTTTTATAAAATCTTTTGGAAAAAACGGATTTATTTCACTTAAAGTTATTATGTGTTCTTTTAAAGTTTCAAGCAGGGCATTTATTTCTTTTTCATCTTCAGTTGTAGGTTTTATTTTATCAACCAATGCAATAGTCGGATTTTTGTCATGGATTTCAAGAATTTTACCTCTTGTAATACCCTGAAACAAAATTTTAATTTTACCTTCAGGCAGGGTTACTTTTCTAATAATTGTCCCTATTGTTCCGTATGTTCCGACTTCATCGTCAATTGAAACGAAAATTAAAGAATGGTCGTTTATTGCTTTTTGAATAGCAATAATATCTTCTTTTTGTTCAAGAAAAATAGGTATTATCATAAAAGGATATATTAATTCTTTTTCTTTAAGTACTGGTAATAAACTAGGTAATTTTTCATAATTTTCTAATGTCATATTTCTCCTTACCAATAAAATATTTTTTTATACCATGGAACATAAGGCGGTTCAGAATTTTTTGGAATGTCTGTTTTGAATTCTTTTGCAGCTTTGGGTTTATCTAATTTTTTATAAAGCTTATATATTTTATCATTTAAATATTTTTTTGTCAATTCAGCTTTTGCTAATATGGTGTTTACTTCATATTTAAACTGTGAATTTGGATAATATTTTAAATATTTTTTACAATTATCAATTAAATCCAACAAATCTTTTTGATTAGTATAAGGATTGTTGTATTTTATAAAATCAAATTTAATTTTTTCATATTCGAGCCACGGGATTTCTTTGCTGGAAGCAAATCTTTTTTCATACTGGTTTAAGTAAAATTTTGCTACTTTAAATTCTCCAATATTAGCGTGAGCTAAGGCTAAAATAATTAAATCTGTTTTTATGTACGGTGATGCAGGATGTTCAGCCTCAAGTGAAAGAAAATCATCATCTGCCTGGTCTAAGTTATTGGATTTTACATCTTTTGCTATTCTGTTATGCCATTTAAGTGCAGTTAAATTTTCATAATGGACAACATTTTTGTTAGAACATGCTAAAAATAAAAAGGGAAGTAAAAGTAGTGTTTTTTTAAGCATTTAATTTCCTTAGTTCTTCTTCGATTTTTTTATATTTTTCATTTAATTCATCTAATTCTTTTTGATTTTTCTCTACTACTTCTTTTGGAGCTTTTTCCAAAAAGTTTTTATTTGAAAGTTTTTTATTTAGTTTCTCTATTTCTTTATTTAATTTTTCTTTTTGTTTTGTGAGTCTATCAACAATAGGTTTAATATCAATTTCTTCTTTGCTTACCATTGTTTCAAGATTGTCACTTATATCCCTGATTGCATTTTCAATAGGTTTATCTATGAATTCAACTTCTTCTATTTTTGCAAGTTTTTTAATATAGTCTTTTGCCATTTCAGGCAGATTAGCCAATACATATGCTTTTTTGATATTTGTCTGGGTCAGAGCTTTTATTCTTCTGATACTTACAATAGCTTCAATAATTAAATCAAAGTTTGCCGGTTTTTCTACAACTTTTGCTTTTGGAAATTCTTTTAGCATAATTGTATTTTCTTTTACCGTTGTATTGCTGAGTTCTTGATATAAAAATTCAGTAATAAACGGCATAAACGGATGTAATAATTTTAGGGATTCTTTGAAAATTGCGCCGAGTTCTGGAATTGAATCTTTTGAAACTTTACTAAGTTCTATTCCCCAGTCGCAGAAATCCTGCCATAAATATCTGTAAAGTGTCATTGCCGCATCGTTAAATCTGTATTCGTCAAGCTCTTTTCTTACATTTTTTACTGCTTCATTGAATTTATAAAGCATCCATTTTCCAAGTTCAGTTTTAATAGGAGTGTTTTCTAAATCTTCAAAAGTTTCTTGATGCATAGTTAAAAATCTAGCCGCATTGTAAAGTTTGTTTGTAAAGTTTCTAGATTCAATCATTTTTGCTTCTGAGAGTCTAATGTCTCTTCCCTGAACTGCTAAGATTGCGAGTGTAAACCTCATAACATCAGCTGAATATTTATCTATCATTTCAAGAGGGTCAATTACATTACCTTTTGATTTACTCATTTTTTGACCGTTTTCATCTCTGACTAACGCGTGAAGATATACATCCCTGAATGGTACCTCTTTTAGGAAATGAACACCCATCATCATCATTCTTGCAACCCAGAAGAATAAAATGTCAAATCCTGTAATTAAAAGATTATTCGGATAAAATCTCTTTAAATCTTCAGGCTGCCATTTAATTCCTTTTCCCCATTCTCCATTTTCCCATCCGAGTGTGGAAAACGGCCAAAGGGCGGAGCTGAACCATGTATCAAGCACATCTGGGTCTTGATGGAAATTTTTTGAGTGGCATTTTGGACATTCACTAGGTTCTTCAACGCTTGCCCATTCATTTCCGCAATCGTTGCAGTAATAAACCGGAATTTGGTGTCCCCACCAGAGCTGTCTTGAAATACACCAGTCTCTTAGATCTCTCATCCAGGCGTCATAATTGTTTTTCCATTGAGGCGGGTGAAATTTGACTTCACCTCTGTTTGCAGCTTCAATTGCAGGAATGGCAACTTCTTTTTTCAAAAACCATTGGGTTGAAACATACGGTTCAATTATACTTTTGCATCTGTAGCAGTGTCCTACCTGGTGAATATGTTTTTCTTTTTTTTCAACAAAGCCAGCACTCTCAAGTTTTTCAACTATTTTTTTTCTTGCTTCAAGTCTATCAAGCCCTGCAAATTCTCCGGCATTTTCGTTCAAAATACCTTTTTCATCAAATACTTTAATTAAATCCAGATTGTGTCTAAGTCCAACTTCATAATCGTTTGGGTCATGGGCCGGTGTTACCTTAACGGCACCTGTACCAAACTCTTTGTCTACGTATTCATCTGCAATAATTGGAATTTCCCTATTAATTAAAGGAAGTCTCACTTTTTTCCCTATCAAATGTTTATATCTTTCATCTTCAGGATTTACCATAACGGCGGTATCTCCAAAATATGTCTCAGGTCTTGTAGTAGCTACCACAATATATTCGTCACTGTCGACAATCGGATATTTTATATAAACAAGTTCACCCTCATGAGTTTCATATTCTACTTCAATATCACTAAGTGCCCCGTCTTTTGGACACCAGTTAACCATATAATTGCCTTTTACAATTAATCCCTCGTCATAAAGTTTTTTAAATGCAACCCTCACAGCTCTTTGAAGCCCTTCATCCATGGTAAATCTCTCGCGAGACCATGCAGGAGAAGCACCTAAGCGTCTTAGCTGGGTTGTAATAGTCCCTCCGCTGAATTTTTTCCATTCCCAGACTCTTTTTAAAAATTCTTCGCGTCCAATTTCCTCTTTTGTTTTACCTTCTGCTAAAATCTGTTTTTCCACAACATTCTGTGTTGCAATTCCAGCATGATCGGTTCCCGGCTGCCAAAGAGTGGCATATCCGTCCATTCTTTTGTATCTGACGATTATATCCTGAAGTGTAAAAGTTAAAGCGTGTCCTATATGAAGACTTCCTGTTACATTAGGGGGTGGCATCATAATACAGAAATTTTTGGGTTTGGAATAATCAACCTCAAAAAATCTGTTTTCTTCCCAAATTTTATAAGTTTCTTTTTCAAATTCACGAGGATTGTATTCTCTCACTTTAATCCTTTTTTACGGAATTATAACACATATTTTAAGTGAAAAATTAAAAGGTACTGACTAAATAACGGAAAAGTAAAAATATTACACGCTTTTAAATTTAACAAAAATTTTGCGTTTAAAAAATTGCACAAAGCCCTTAGGGCGCTTGTGTTTGCAATTTTTAGCAAAATTTGAGTGTTGCATAGCAAAATGAAGCTCGAAGCTGTAATATTTTTATCTTTGTTTTTAAAATTATATACATTTAGTCAGTGCCAATTAAAAGTAAAAAGTTAAAAATTAAAAATGAATGTATCGTATATTTAATTTTTTATTTTACATTTTAAATTTTTCATTTTTCATTTGATTTAGGTATAATTATTGCTATAAAGTTTAAAAAGGATATAGATGAAGTATAAAGTTGTTTTGCCCATTTTAGGATTTGAGAATATTGAAGAATTTGATTTGGAAGAAATTGAGCCGAATTTTTATAAATTGAAAAGCGGTGATGTTTCTTTTACATTAATAAATCCTGCAATTGTGAGGAACGATTATGTGTTTGAAATTGACGAAGAATCCCAGAAAAAACTTAAATTAAATGAAAAAAGCAATTATTTTGTTTTAAACATAATGATTATCAATAAACCTTTTATTGAATCTACTGTAAATTTTGCGGCGCCTCTTATATTTAATAATGATAAAAAAATAATGGGGCAGGTTGTATTAGATAAATACCCTTATTCTTTAACCGATCCTCTAAGTAATTATGTAAAGGGAAAATAGATGCTTTATATTGTAGGTTATGGGGAAATGGCAAAAGCTATTCTTAGAGGACTTAAAAATGGAAAATGGGATATGGAAAATGTCGGGGTTGTTGGAAGAAATGAAGAAAAATTAAAAAATATTGAAAAAGAATTTAATGTAAAAACATTTTTACTTGACGGTTTTGATATAACTGATAAAGAAATAATTTTAGCTGTAAAGCCTTATGCGCTTACCGAAATTTCCATGAGAATAAAAGGGGTGGCAAATACCCTTTATTCCATTTTGGCTGGAAAAAGTCTGACTGAAATTGAAAAATACATCAAAGCCAAATTTTATATAAGGGCAATGCCGAATATTGCCGCTGCTTTTTCTGCCTCTACCACAGCCGTTACAGGAGATGTTGAAGTTAAAAAAAGAGCTGAGGAGATATTTTCATACATCGGAGATGTTGTATGGGTTGAAAATGACGATGAAATAGATATGGCAACTGCAATTATTGGAAGTGGTCCGGCATTTTTGGCTATAATTGCAGAAGCTGTAAGTGACGGAGGTGTATATATTGGTTTAAAAAGAGAAATTGCAAATAAATTAACAAAAGGACTTTTTAAAAGTTTTAGTAAAATAGATATGAATTTTAGTGAAATTAAGGATAAAGTAATGTCTCCAAAAGGCACTACAGCCGAAGGTATACTGGAGATGGAAGACAATAAAGCAAGAGGAACTATATTAAAGGTAATAAAGAAAACATATGAAAAATCTAAAAAACTCTAAAGCATTTTCTTTATTTGAAATTGTTATTTCTATTGTAGTTTTGGGAATAATTGCAGCTACTTTTCCCATGATTCTCCAAAATGTAACACAAACTGCAAAAAATGTCACAAAAGAAGAAATTATTTTAAATGAAACAAGTTTAATATCTATGATTTTGCAATATTATTTTGATGAAAAAAATACTGAGGGAGATAACTTTTATAAAGATTTAAATGCAAGTAACGGTGACAGTGAACTTTTAATAAATTATTATACTCCGTATTCCAAATATGCAAGAATAGGTAAAAAAGAATTTAACAATAACGAATTAAGAAGTGGGAGTGGTGACGATGTTTCAAATATCGGACTTGATGCAGGCGAAAACAATATAAATACTTATGATGATATAGATGATTTTGATGGATATTCTCAGGTGATAAACGGGGTTAATTTAACTGTCAGTGTTTATTATATAAAGGATGATACAAATTATTCTGCTGAAGACATTAATTTCAGTTATAACTATGATTATAATACAACTATTAATCATACAAATATAAAACTTATAAAAATTTCAAGTAAATCAAAAGACGGCAATGTAACACTTTATTATCCTACTTGTAATATTGGAGCCAGTAAATTTTTATCATTAGAGGATTTAAGCAGATGAAAAAATCTTTTACCTTACTCGAACTGATTATTGTAATAGTTATTTTAGGAATACTGGGAACTATCAGTATAGAAATACTGCAAAAACTTGCAAATAATTATGTAATGCAAAAAGAGATGAATAAACTGGCTTTTAAGACAGATTTGGTTTTAAATACTATTGCTGCAAAACTGAAGACAAGAATTAAAAACAGTGTTATTGCTTCACATTGCGATAATAACGGAAATTCAAACGGTGATTTTATTTCAGTTTCTAGAATAACGCCATTAAACAGTAATTATTATAATGTTTTGGAATGGATTAATTATTCTATTTATTCAAAAAGAGGCATGTGGAATACAAACTTGAAAAGAGTTCAACCCGGCTGGAGCGGATTTGTAGATTTGAAAAAAACAGTTATTTACGGAAATGACAAATATGAAATTGAAACACCTGATAGTAATTTTTCCATTGTTCAGGCTATTGACGGAAACTGGGCTGACGCATGGGGAATTAATGGCAGTAATGATGTATTTAACAATAAATTAGATGTTTTAATTTTCAGTGGGGCTGATGGAAGAGGGGATTTTAGTGATATAAATGATTCTTACGGCTGGTATGAGCATAATGCGACAAGGGTTTTTTCAATTCAAAAAAATAATGATATAAATTTGACGGTAGATGCAATAGACAAATCAGATTCCACTACTATATATGAGGGGTATTATATTGCAAATACAGCTATGGCATTAGTTCCTGTAAAAAGCGGGGATGACTACAATTTAACATTGAGATTTAATTATTATCCTTGGAAAGGTAAACATCACTATGACGGATTAGATGGTAATTATTCAGAAGGAAACAGTTCGGTTATCGCCACTCATGTTACTAAGTTTAAATTTAAAGAGGAAAACGGACTTCTTAGGATTTATTTATGCTTAACTTCTGAAAATAAAAAATTAAAGGAATATAATTTGACTTTATGTAAAGAAAAGGTGGTATTTTGAGAAAATCTTTTTCACTTCTTATTACATTGCTTTTTGTTATATTTGTTGCTGTAATAGGTGTTATGAGTTTAGAATTTGCAAGTTCAACAAACAGACACACAAGTAATGTTGCTTTAAATACAAGAGCGGAATTATTAAGCAGAGCCGCAACTGAATACGCTATACTTGCAATGCATGGGCATGATTATAAAAATAATTGTTTAAAACATACAAATATAACGGGGGATTCTTTTTTTGATATAAATATTACATATTATTATTTTTTTACAGACTGTAATACCTCTGAGTGTAACTGTTCAAAAATTGATACGGCCGATACAAACGGAAGTGCATTAATTTATGTAACTGTAACTTCAAAAAATCCGAAATTTCATATAAGAAAAGTAAGATTTACACTTCAAAATCCATAATTTTGTTATAATTCCTAATTAAATTTGAATAAAAGGAGTATTATGAACGTTACAGTTGTTGGTAGAAATATTGAACTTACAGAATCAATGAAAGATCATGTAAAAAAAGTTATAAATGAAGTTGAAAAATATAATTTAGGAATTTTACATTCTGTTGTTACAATAGAAAAAGATAAAAGAGATTTTTTTAATGTAGAAATTATAATGAATATTCCAAATAAAGGTACAGCAGTTGTTCACTATAGAGATAAAGATATGTATGCTGCACTTGACAAGGCAAAAGATAAATTGGAAAAACTTCTAAGAAGATATCATGATAAAATTAAAGATTATCATAAAAATGACAGAATTGAAGAATTAATCGTGGAAGAGGCTAATGACGAAATAGTTGAGATGCCGCTTGATGTTGAAAAACCTTTGACAATAGATGAAGCTGTTGAAGAATTTAAAAAATCAGGTCTTTATTTTATGGTCTTTAAAGACACAAACGGAGAAAAAAGAGTAATTTACAGAAGAAAAGACGGAAGGCTTGGATTATATTAATATCTTTGGTAAAATTCCAGCTTAAAAAAGGAGCATAAATGAAAAGAACATATCAACCAAGTAAAATTAAAAGAAAAAGAACTCACGGATTTAGGGCAAGACTTAAAACTAAAAACGGAAGAAAAGTATTGGCTAGAAGAAGAGCTAAAGGTAGAAAAAGATTAGCGGTTTAAGTTCTAAAGAAATAAATTATATTTTAAAAAAGGGGAAAAAAATATATTCAAAATTTTTTGTTATCTATTTTTCCCCTTCAAATGAACTTAAAGTATCTCCGATTGTTTCTAAAAAAATTTCAAAAAAAGCGGTAGTTAGAAATAAAATAAAAAGAAGAATAAGAAATTTATTTAAAGAAAAAATCGGATATTTTGCAGTAATTGCAAAAAATGATATATCACAAATAAATTATAAAGAGCTTATAAATGATGTCGAACAAGCTATTAATAAAATTAATTAACTACTATCAGTTGTTTATAAGTCCTATGCTTGGGAATAATTGCAGATATTATCCAAGTTGTTCTGAATATACAAAAATTCAGTTTGAATTAAATAATCCCCTTATAGCTTTAATTAAATCTTTCAAAAGAATATTAACCTGTAATCAGCTTTTTAAAGGTGGAATAGATTATCCCGTTGTGGAAAAGAAACTTCAAAATGTTGAATATAAAAAAATTCAAGTTAAATATTGGCTGATACCAATTAAAAATCAAAAAAATAAATATATAGTTATAAAGGAAAATCAATGAATAATGTAAATATGAAAAATATTTTAATAGCAACATTAATATCTTTTATTTTTTTTGCAGTATATGATTATTTTGTAATACAGCCCCAGATGGCGGCTAGTGAAAATAATGCCACTGTAAAACAAAATACAGTAAAAGAATCTGTAAATAAAACAAAAATAAATAATCCTATTAAAAACAAAACAAAAATTATTGTAGAAGTTGTAGCGAAAAATTATGAAGTTAAAATAGATTCTCTCGGCAGAATTTCTTCATTCAAACTGGATGAAAAAAAATTCAATAAAGATGGCAAAAAATTGGAATTAACTTCCGTGTTAAAACCACTGGAGCTTAGATTTAGCAATGAAAAAGTAAATGAAGAAGCTTTTAAAGTTTCTTATACTTCGGATAAAAATCTTGTTAAAGTTAATGACAAAGCGACTATTACTTTGACTCAAAAACTTCCTGAAATTACTATTCAAAAAATTATCACTTTTTATAAAGACGGACATTATGATTTAAAAGTTAAATTATCCAAAAATATGGATTATTTTATAACACCGGGAAGCAGACCCTCAGCCGCTATAGACAAATTGACCATTCACGGTGTATTGATTAAAAAAAACGATGGAAAACTTAAAATCATTGATGACGGTGATGCAGAGGAGGAAACAGTTAATAATGCGACTGTTATAGCCGGGTTTGACAGATATTACACGACTCTTTTCTTTTCAAAAGAACCTTTAAAAACAATTGTATATCCTGACAGTGAAAAAAATGCTGAGGTTTTTATAAACACTGATAAAAACCTTAATTTAACAGGATATATAGGGCCTAAATATGTGGATACACTAGCCAGTATCAATAAAGAGTTAATTGATGTGGTTCAGTATGGTGTAGGTACTTTTTTTGCAAGAAATCTGTTTATTTTGCTTGACTTTTTATATAAAGCCGTAGGAAACTGGGGTATTGCGATTATTCTTTTGGTTATTATTGTAAGAATCATACTTTTCCCTCTTACATTTAAGGGAATGGTAAGCATGTATAAACTTAAAGAACTTGCTCCTAAAATGAAAGAATTGCAATTAAAATATAAAAAAGACCCTCAAAAACTTCAAATGCATATGATGAAGCTTTATAAAGAACACGGTGCCAATCCCCTTGGCGGATGCTTGCCTTTGGTCTTACAAATTCCTATTTTTTATGGAATTTACAAATTGCTTTTATATTCAATTGAATTAAAAGGGGCCTCATTTTTATGGATTTATGATTTAAGTTCGATGGATCCATATTTTATTTTACCTGTGTTGATGGGTATTACAATGTTTTTACAACAAAAAATTACACCAACAAATTTTCAAGACCCAATGCAGGAGAAAATCTTTAAATTTTTACCTTTAATATTTACATTTATGATGGCAACATTCCCAGCAGGTTTGGTATTATATTGGACAACAAACAATATTCTTTCAATATTACAGCAATATATAATAAATAAATTAATGGAGAAAAAAAGTGCGCATAGAATCTAAAACACTTGAAGAAGCTTACGTAAAAGCCAGTGAAATTTTTAATACCTCTGTAACAGAACTTAATATAAAAATAATCCAATATCCTAGCAAAGGCCTTTTTGGACTTTTTGCCAAACCTGCTATTATTGAAGTTGAAGAACCTGTCAGGGAAATTGAGGATATTATTCCCGAAGTTAAAGAAGGGCTTGTTAATTTATTTAAAAATTCATGTTTTAATATTGATAGTGTTGAAGTAGATAAAATAGATGAAGAAACTCTTGGAATCAAACTTGACGGACCTGATGCGGCTCTCTTGATAGGAAAAGAAGGTTACAGATACAATGCTTTAAATTATATGATTTATAGTTGGATACATCAAAAATACGGATTTAAAACAAAACTTGAAATTGCAGAGTTTCTAAAAAATCAGGAAGAAATGTTAAGAAATTTTTTAGCCCCGTTTATTGAAAAGGTTAGGGTTAAAGGGTATGGAAAAACAAAACCTTTTGACGGAATTCTTGCCTATTTGGCGCTTGAAATTTTAAGAGAGGCTTTTCCAGATAAGTATGTGGCTTTAAAAGAAAAAAATAATGAGAAATATGTAGTAATTGGTGAAAGACATGGAAACGATAGCAGCAATAGCAACGCCTAACGGTGTAGGGGCTATTTCTATTGTTAGAATATCCGGAGACAATGCTTTATCCATTGCAAAAAAATTGACAAAAAAAGATTTAAAACCGCGAATTGCTACTTTATCAAAAGTTTATGCTTTAAATGAAGAATTAATTGACATTGCGTTAGTTATTTATTTTAAAGCCCCTAAATCTTTTACGGGCGAAGATGTGGTCGAATTTCAGTGTCATGGCGGTTATATTGTAAGCAGGCTTATTTTGGAAGAAGTCTTAAAATGTGGGGCCAGGCTTGCAAATCCGGGAGAGTTCAGTAAAAGGGCATTTTTAAACGGAAAAATAGATGCAACTCAGGCCGAGGCTATTGCAAAACTGATTGAGACAAGAAGTGTAGAAGGGGCTAAACTTCTCTCCCGCCAGCTTGAAGGTGAACTTAAAAAATTTGTTGAGGATATAAGGGATAAGCTGATAGAGATTATGGCATATTCCGAGGTTTTTATTGATTATGCGGAGGAAGATTTGCCGGAGACTCTCGGGGATGATATAAAAGAGAGACTTAAAAAAGTAAAAGATGTATTAAAAAACACTCTTGAAGCAAGCGAAAGAAGGCAGGGGGCGATAAACGGATATAAGGTAGCAATTGTAGGTAAGCCGAATGTCGGTAAAAGTTCTATTTTAAATGCGCTTTTAAATAAAAACAGGGCAATTGTAAGCAATATCGCAGGGACTACAAGGGACACCATTGAAGAGGATATACAAATAGGCACCCATTTAATAAGAATTGTGGATACGGCGGGTATCAGGGAAGCAAAGGATGAAATTGAAAAAATAGGGGTTGAAAGAAGTAAAAAAGCAATCGATGAAAGTGATATTATTTTAGGTGTGTTTAGTGCTGACAATTTTGATGAAGAAGACAGACAGATTCTGGATTTGATAAAAAATTCGAATAAACAAGCACTAATTATAATTAATAAAATTGATTTGGGAATAAAAATTGATTTAGACATATTTAAAGGTTTTAAAATAATAAAAATTTCAGCTAAAAAAGATATTAATGAATTGGTTAAAGCAATTAAGGAATTGTTAGACGCCAATGCCAGCGAAAATGAACATATCCTAACTTCGATAAGACAGATAGAAATGATAAAAAAAGCCCTAAATTCAATAAACGAAGCCGAGGAATTTTTAGCCACAGGCGAACTTGAACTATTCAGTTATCATATTCAGGATGCCATAAAAGCAATAAGTGAAATTACAAGACCTTTTGAATATGATGAAATGCTAGATAAAATGTTTGGAAGTTTTTGTGTAGGAAAATAAATTAAAGGAGAAGAAATGACAATTACTGAACTTAAAAAAATGATGATAAAAGCGAAAAAAGAGGATAAAACAAAAGCAAACGCTTTAATGATGCTTGTAGATACCGCCCAAAAACTTGCAAAAGAAAAAAATGAAGAAGTAACTGAAAAACATATAATAGAAGCCGCTAAAAAGCTTGCCAAAATGGCAAAAGAAAGTATTGAAGCAGGAATGGAAGAGGCTAAAAAAGAGCTTGCAATATATGAAGAGTTTTTGCCAAAAATGTTAAATGAAGAAGAAACAAAAAAAGTAATTGAAGAGATTATTAATGAAATAGGCGGAAAAAATATAGGTGAAATTATGAAAAGATTGAAACAAAGAGGTGATGTAGATTTAGGCTTGGCGAATAAAATTATTAAATCTATTTAACATGAATAATTTTATTTACATCTTTTTCTAATTGTTCATGCTGAGATTTTAATTTTAAAATAGTCTGACACTGGTATAAAGTAAGATTGGAATTTGTTTATGGCACTTTCCGGTCCGTAAACTAAAACTTTATCTTTTTTAATTCTTCTATTTTACTAGGGTGATACCGTTTACCGCTTCTAAATAAGTATAAAATTCTTAATTCTTTAACGTTTCTTTTTTTAATTTTTTTTCGAAAAATTGATATTTCTTATTAGGAAATTGTATAAGTGTTCCACTTGTAAAGTTTTAAAATTTCTTTTTTTTAATTTCTGATGTGTTTAACTGGAGTAAATCTTGGTAGCAAACAATGTGTTTTTTAATATTTTAATCTGATAAAACAGGGAATAATTTTTATTTATTAATTATGCTTCATACATATTTATTTTACATTTGAAAGAGAGCATATTAATTTATAGGTAATGGAAAAAAACACCGCTAAAATGGTTCATCCTCCCGCCGTTTTAATAATCATTACTTTTGCGCATGCGCGAGGTTCTTGCGACTACCCAAAAACTGACGCCATTGCACTAACACTAAATATTGCATTTCTAGTATGAAAAATTATGGTTAAAGATGTCCTGAGGATTGCACCTATAAACAGTGTTGGTGAAACACACTCCTGAGCCGCCGAAATATGTGGTTAAGGAAAAAACAAATAACTTTCCAACAAGCAACACTATCAAAATTTTTTATGTAAAATTCCCACAGTATTAAATATTTTTTTAACATTAAATTTAATATTCTTACTATTATTTTAACAAATTTAATATCAGAGAATTACTAATGTGTGAAATTTCAAGTAAAGATTTATTTTTTTCTTTGCATAAAGAATTTATTTCTTTTATTATTTTTTCGTATTCTTCTTTTTTTATTTTTAAAAATTTATTTATTGAATTATTGATGTTATGTTCATCAAAACCGTTTTTTAAAATTTCTTCATTAAATGTAATTACAAAATATTCTATCATTGATTCAACTTCTTCTTTTAAATTTTTTTCAATCCTGTTTTTTGGTTTTATTTCTTTTATGGAATGAAGCAGTTTATTTATTTTGAATTTTTTTAATGTGTTTTCAAATAATTTTACAATATTTTCTAATTTAAACTCATATTTGTGTTCAAAATAGATTATTGCGGGAATAAATTTAAATATTTCTTTCCATTCAAGAAAAATTTCAATATTTTTTTTATTTTTAAAATTTTTATATTTTTTTGAAAAAATATTTTGTAATTTTTCTTTATATGTAATAAACATTACGGGGTTTAAATTGTTTTCGAGCTCTTTTTTAAGCCAGTTAGAGGCAAATTTTATTACTTCTTCTAATTCTAATAAAATTTCATACTGTTTTTCATAATTTATTTTATTATCAAGTGAATATATTTCATTTCTTATTTTATCAGCATTAATTAAATCATTTAAAATAATATAGGCGGTAATTTTGTAATTGAATTCTTTTTCATTGTAATTACTTATAAATGATATGCCATGATTATTTAAAATATCATTGGTTATCTGGGTGGCGATTATTTCATTTTTTAAGAGATGGTTATTAATTTCTTCACTGTAAGAATTATAAAATTTAATGGGAAAATAATTTTTCAAAAATAGTGATGAATATTTACATTTTTTTAAATTTTTTAAAATGTATTCTTTTAAAAAAATTTTTGAATATAAAAGAAGCAGAGCAAGTAACGGTTTTATAGGTTTGTTTTTGTAAAAAAGAATTTCAATTTCAGAATTTTTAGGTATTGAAAAATTTTCCCTTTTAAATATTTCGAGATTTTTTTCTAAAATTTCAATTATATTTATTAATTTTTCCTTATAAACTTTTCGTTCGTCCAGACTTATTCTTAAAGGTTGTAAATAGTTATTTTTCAAAACTTTTTCTATTACTTCGTTTGTCAAATTTTTTAAAATGTCGTTTTTTTCTTTTTCTGTTAATAAATTTTTATCTATCAGTGTATTAAGGGTGATTTTTAAATTTACTTCATAATCACTTATATTAACCCCTGCAGAATTGTCAATACTGTCAAGATGAATTTTACCTCCATTTAAAGCATATTCATATCTGGCTTTTTGGGTTAAAGATAAATTTGCACCTTCACATATAACTTTGGCTTTAATTTCGCTGGCATTGACTCTTATATTTTCATTTTGTTTATCGCTTATATAGAGATTATTTTCTTCACTGGATTTAACATAAGTGCCGATTCCTCCAAAATAAAGCATATCTACTGGTGTTTTTAAAAGATATTTAATTAATTCTTCTCCCGAGAGATAATCACTCTCTATGTTAAAAACTTTTTTTATTTCAGGTGAGATTATTATTTTTTTCTCATCTCTTTTGAAAACTCCCCCGCCTTTTGAAATTAAATTTTTATTATAATCACTCCATCCTTTTTCCTCTGCGAACAATCTTTTTCTTTCTTTGTATGCAATTTCTGGATTAGGGTTTGGGTCTATAAATATTTCATTGTGCGAAATTGCAGCGAGTAATAAAAATTTTTTATTAAGCAGCATACCGTTTCCAAAAACATCACCTCTCATACTGCCAACGCCAATTACACTTATTTTATCAGTAAAAATATTATTATTTAATTCAATAAAATGCCTGTTTGCAGCAGTCAAGGCACCTTTTGCCGTAATTCCGAGTTTTTTATGTGAATAACCGTTTTCCCCGCCGCTTGCAAAAGCATCTTTTAAATTAAAGCCTCTTTTTATTGCAAGTTTATTAGCAATATCACTCATATTTGCGGTGCCCCTGTCAGCTGCTACTACAAAATATTTGTCTTTTTCATCATATTTAATTAAATTTTTTGTATCAGGTGTGTCCACCAAATCTAGAAGGGCGTCTATGAAAAGGGAATAAATTTTTTTAAATTCTTCTTTTGTCGGAATTGAAAAAATGTAAAATCCTCCCTTTGCCCCTCCTGGAACAATTATTGCATTTTTCGCAATTTGAGCTGTCATTAAATCTTTTATTTCTTCCCTGAAATCAATCCGAGTCGAATATCTAATACCTCCTCTGCTGATTTTAGACATGCGCAGATGAATGCCGTTAAATTTTTCATGATAAACAAAACTTTCAATATTCGGTTGAATTGAAAAAAGAAAAGGTTTTAATTTAGAAGTGTCAATTTTAAAAGAAATTGATTCTTTATTAAAAAAATAATTAGTCCTAAGAGTGTATTTTATAATTAAATAAAAAAAATTAATTATTTTAAATTCGTTTAACAGTTGAATTTTATTAATTTTTTGTTCAATTTCAGATTCGTTTTTGGAATAATCTGCTTTTTTAGAAAATTTTTCCAAAAAATAATTAATAATTAAATTTACTATATCGTTATGTTTTATAAATGTTTTAATAATATCGTTTTCATTAAATTCAAATAAAATCTGTTTTTGATATTTTACAAATGCTCTGAGAAGTGATATTTTTCTTAAATCAAAACCGAGCCATGCAAAAAAATATAATTTACAGTTGTAAGTTATTTCATTATTAATTGCTTTATTTATAATTTGAAAAAAAATTTTTTTATTTTTTTCAAATTTTTCAATGTTATTTATATCTAATTTTAAAATTAAGCTTTTTTTATTTTTGTTTATATCTAAAATTTGAATATTGAAATTGTCCAGAAGTTTTGAAAGAGTAGTTACAGAA
The DNA here is from genome assembly GCF_002335445.1 of Lebetimonas natsushimae. Taxonomy (NCBI): domain Bacteria; kingdom Pseudomonadati; phylum Campylobacterota; class Epsilonproteobacteria; order Nautiliales; family Nautiliaceae; genus Lebetimonas; species Lebetimonas natsushimae. The sequence continues at coordinate 49,216 of NZ_BDME01000006.1, forward strand.
GCGTTAAAATTTTTATTTATTTTTAATTCATATGTATTTTTATTAAATTTAATCACACATTTTTTCTTTCAAGAAAAAAAAGAATTATTTAGAATATAAAACTCTTCTTCTTTTTCTTTTCATTTTGAATTTTCCTCTTGCCATCGCACCTCCTTTATAGAAAGTGTTTTAGCGATTATAACAAAAAATTATTAATTTTTTTATAAAAACACTGCACTCATATATCCTACCACCTGACTTTCATCTCCGCTTACATCCGCACTTGTTCTGTAATCAACTATAAAAGGTGTTAAATTTTCTTCTTTTGCCGCCATTATCATACCGGCTATTCCTATTTTACCGCATGCTTCACATTGTTCAAGTTCTTCTAAATCCAAATTATGCACTGCTTCAAGACAGTGAGAATCAAGAGAATTGGCTGTTTTAATATCATAATAATGGCTTAAATCGCTTGAAATTACAATCAGTGAATTATCTTCTATTGCATATTCGATAATATTTTTGAGTTTTGCAGGAGAATAATCTCCATATATAAGTTCAACTACCGGAATCTGTCCGAAATAATGGTAAATAAAAGGCATTTGAACTTCGGTGGAATGCTCCACATGGACATATTCAAGATTTTGAACATTGAATTTTTCCATAAGTTCAAGTGAAAAATTTCTGTCAATCGGCAAGTTGCCACACGGTGTTTCATATTCATTTTCCAATGTTACACTGATACCCTGAATCGGAAATCTGTGTGAAGGACCTATTACTACAACTCTTTTTGGTTTGGTATTACCTGCAATTCTGTATGCAAAATTGGCTGTAAATCCACTATATACCCATCCTGCGTGAGGGACAATAATTGCTTTTGGTTTTAATGAAAAAATTTCTTTTGCTTTAACTGCGTCTACATTTTCATCAATTATTTTATTAAAGTTGGCAATATATCCTTCAACAGCTTCGCAGCTGCCGCCATACCATTCTTTTACTACCGCTTTTCTCATTTCCATACTCCTTCAATGATTTCTCCGCATTTTGGACAGTGTCCAATTCCGTTTTCATCGATTTTTAAAATATTTTTTTCTATTCTGTAAATGCTTCTTACAATTAATTCTTCCCCACATTTAGGACAATATGTAATAACAGGAATAGCTACGTTTCCAAGATATACATATTTAAGTCCCGCTTTTTTACCGATTTCATATGCTTTTACCATAGTCTCCATCGGTGTAGGAGGTTTGTCTTGGACTTTGTAATCCGGATGGAATCTAGTAATATGCCAAGGAATTTCAATTCCGACACTAGCAATAAATTCAGCAATTTGAGTTAGTTCTTCTTCACTATCATTGTCTCCCGGTACTATCAGAGTGGTGATTTCCTGCCAGATTCCAACATCTTTTAATCTTTTAATAGTATCAAGTACATATTCCAAGTCTCCTTTTAAGACTTTTTTATAATAATCTTTTTTAAAGCTTTTCAAATCTACATTGCAGGCATCAACCCAATTTTTCATATCTTCAATTTCATATACACTCTCAAATCCGTTTGTTACAAAAATATTTTTAAGCCCTTTTTCTTTTGCAAGTATTCCCACATCCCTTGCATACGGATAAAATACACTTGGTTCATTGTAAGTATATGCAATGGATTCGCATTTATACTGCAGGGCTAAATTTACCATCTCTTCTGGTGATACATAAACTTTATCATTTACTTTATTTGTATGGGCAATTTGCCAGTTTTGGCAAAAAGGGCATTTAAAATTGCACCCAACTGTCCCAAAACTTAAAACATCAGTTCCCGGTAAAAAATGAAACAGCGGTTTTTTTTCAACCGGGTCTACATTAATAGAAGATGGATGACCGTATACTAAATTTACAAGCTTTCCATCTTTATTCATATTAATACCGCAAACTCCAACCTGACCATTTTTTAATACACAGTGATGCCTGCAAAGAAGACATTTTATTTTTTCATTATCGATTGTTTCATAATATTTCATTTCCCCTCCTTAATATTAGGTTAATTTATTATAGCATAAAAAGGAGGAAAAGTAAAGAAAGTTTAGCTAATTTTACTCAACTATTTTATATTTAAGGGTTTTATACGGGCAGTTTTTACCTTTACTTGCAAAATTATTTAAATCTACTTCAAATTCTCCTTTTTGTAGATTTACATAGTCATTTATTTCAATATCAAAAAGTTTCGCAGGATTTGTGGAAATTAATTTTGTTACAGTTTCTTTTTTAAGAGGAAGGGAATATGCAAGAGGAAGAAAAATATCCAGTTTACTGATACCAAATTCAGCTTCTTCAATAGGGAGGTCCTTATTATTAGTTGCAATATGGTTAGATGAAATAAAATCAACTGTGCCTTCTTCACAGGCTTTTAGCAAAGTAACTCTATCTTCTTCGCTTCTGAGAGGCGGAAAGGTTTTATATAGAGTATTGAAATCTTTTAGCATTTCATCTGTAAAATATAAATTATCAATACAGACATCCACAAAAATATTTTCTTTTTTGTTTTTTAAAATTTCAATAGATTCTTTTGTTGAAATTCCTGAAAATACCACTTTTGCCCTGAAATGGTTTGAAAGTTCGTAAATTTTTGCAACTTCGGCACTTTCTGCATAGTTTGGAATACCGCTGACACCTAAAGAATATGCTATTTTGCTATCATTCATAACGGCGTTAGAGAGGACTTTATTATTGCAGTTTACAAATATCGGAATATTTAAAAATTCGGCATATTCAAAAACTCTTTTTATTAAATTCATATCTTCGTCAGAATTTATATAAATTGCACTTGCGCCTCTTTTTTTAAGGATTGAGATGTTGGAAAGTTTATTGTCATGAATTCCTTCAATTGCCACTAAAAGGTTTATGTGTGATTCTTGTGCCCTTTTTAAATTATAGGCTAAATGCAGTTTGTCATAAATCGGTTTATGTGAAGGAATCATTACAATTGTATCGACACCACCGTTTTTTGCTGCTTTTGAAAGTCTGGCAATGCTTTCGGAATTTTTAACGTTTATATCTATTGCTTTTGGCACTCTTTTCATTTTATACCTTTTTTAATTATAATTTTACTAAAAAAAGGTTTAAATTGAATTTAATGATATTAATATATTTTGTAGTAATTGCAACTGCTGTTATGTATTTGGCTTATAGGCTTAATTTTAAATGGTGGTGGATTTTTGGAGTTATTTCTTTATTAAATCCTATTATTGGCATTTTGGTATTGGCAATTTTAGATTATTTTAAAACTTATATAAGGAAAACATATGAAAAATAGATATATAGAAATTTTAAAACAGACTTATTATAACTTAAGCAAAAAAGATTTGAAAAATTTCGAAGATGTCATTGGAAAGGAAGGGCTTGGAACGTGCAAGCCAAGATTTCACCTTTTTGCGTTTATTTTCGGATGGTTTTATTTGCTTTACAGAAAAATGGTAACCGAAAGTTTCGGGGTTTTAATAACGGCTTTATTGGTAGGCTATATTTTAGCTTATGCAAAAATTCATCCTGTTTTGGTTTTAGGAATAATGGTTATAATAAATTCATTTTTGAGTGGTTTTTGTTATTATTTTTTATATTTAAATAAGCTTGACAGAGATATAGAAAATTGCGGTGGAGTTCATAATCCCGATATTGAATGTATTAAGAAAAAAGCAAAACCGAATATTTGGTATGTTATAGGTGCTGTTGTTTTCATTTTAATTCTTATTTGGCCTATTATTTTTTCTATGATTACCGGGCATGATATATCTAAATAAATGAAAAATGAAAAATGAAAAGTGAAAAACATATGATTAAATTGGTATAATTTCGTAAAAAAGGCTGATAATGAAAAAAGTTTTAATAGTGGGAAGCGGTGGAAGAGAATATGCTATAGGATATTTTTTAAAAGATGAGGCTGAGGTTTTTTATGCTCCGGGAAACGGGGCAACCGAGGATTTTGCCACAAATATTGATATCAAAGATTACAATGAATTGGCAAAATGGGCTAAAGAAAATAAAATTGATTTAACAATAGTAGGGCCTGAACAGCCTCTGGTTGAGGGAATAGTTGATATTTTTAAAACAAACGGGCTTACTATTTTTGGACCGAGTAAAAATGCTGCAAGATTAGAGGGTTCTAAAGTTTATATGAAAAATTTCTTAAAAAAATATAATATTCCTACTGCTAAATATATTGAAACAGATGATAAACAAAAAGCTTATGAATTTATTGATAAAATGGAAAAAACCCCGATAGTTGTAAAAGCAGACGGACTTTGTGCCGGAAAAGGGGTAATTATAGCCGAAAGTAGGGAAAAGGCTAAAAAAACAGTTGATGAAATGCTAAGCGGAAAAGCATTTGGAGAGGCCGGAAAAAAAGTAATTGTAGAAGAATTTTTAGACGGATTTGAACTTAGTATGTTTGCTATCTGTGATGGAGAGGATTTTGTACTCCTTCCTGCCGCACAGGACCATAAAAGACTGCTTGATGGAGACAAAGGGCCAAATACCGGTGGAATGGGTGCATATGCTCCGACTCCTCTTGCTACGCCTGAAATATATCAAAAAGTAAAAACAAAAATTATAAGACCCACACTTGAGGGGATGAAAAAAGAGGGCAGTCCGTATGAAGGGGTTTTATTTATTGGGCTTATGATAGTCGATAACGAGCCGTATGTACTTGAATATAATGTCCGATTTGGTGATCCTGAATGTGAAGAACTTATGCCGTTAATTGACACTTCGCTTTATGATATGTTTTATAATGGGGCGACCAAACAGCTTGATAAAATCAATGTAAAAATAAAAGATATGGTGGCTGTCGGGGTGGTTTGTGCAAGTAAAAATTATCCTTATTCAAGCAGCGAGCCTGCTGAAATTACAATTGATGATTTAAGCGATTGCAATGGATATATAGCATATGCGGGAGTTAAAAAAATTGATAACAAACTTTATGCAACGGGCGGCAGGGTATTGGTTTGTGTCGGATTTGGAAAAGATGTTCAAAAAGCAAGGGATGAAGCTTATAAAATAGTGGATAAAGTGCATTTTGACGGAATGCAGTATAGAAAAGACATTGCATATCAGGCAATAGGAAAATGAATTTAACAGAGAAGCTTCAAAGAGAGGAAAAAGAAATTGCCACTTTGTGGCAGCGTATTATTTCTATGAGTATAGATGATTTATTAATCAGCTTTTTAGTGGTTATTGCTTTTTATGATAAATTTATGAATGTTAAAACATATGAGGAAGCATTGTTATTAACAGATTCACTGTTTTTTTATATATTTTTGGCTTACACCCTTTACCATTGGATATTTATTGCTCTTTACGGAAAAACACTTGGAAAAATATTAATGAAAATTGAAATTATAGATATTGAAACATTTGATAAACCAAATTTTTATCGGAGTTTTATCAGAAGCATAGTCAGGAATTTTGATGAAATGTTTTTTTATTTGGGAATGGTTTATGCAATTTTTGATCCTTTTAATAGAGCGATTCACGATATTATAGGAAAATGTGTTGCTGTTAAGAGTAATTAGTTTATTATTAATACCTTTTTTTCTTTTTGCGTTAAAAATCTATTCAAAAAAAACTATACAGCAGAATGGAAAGTATATTTTAGATAAGCCTTTGATTATTTATAATAATAATTCTTTCATTGAGGCAAAAAAGGGTATTATTGAAAATAATCATATTATTAAATTATATGGAAATGTGACAGTTTTTTATAATTCGCAAGATATATTACTTGCAGATTCTTTAATAGCTTATTCAAAAGAAAAAATATTTTTGAAAAATATATTTTTTTATGATAAAAATATTGACGGATGGGTAAGATCTATTAAAGCAATTTCTAAAAAAAATATTTTATATTTTAACAGCCCTTATTTTTCTACGTGTTGCAGCACTAACCCCGATTGGTTTATCAAATCCAGCAGCGGTAATTATAACAGGAGTACTAAATTACTTAAATTAAAAAATATAGTATTGGTTATTCATAATATTCCGGTTTTTTATTTTCCGTATTGGCAGGTTAGTTTTGACAAAACAAGAAGAAGCGGTTTGCTTAGACCATATATCGGTTATTCCAATAAAGAAGGTGTTTTATATTCCCAGCCCGTTTATTTTGTAACTTCCATAAATACAGATTTGGAAATAATTCCTACTATAAGAAATAAAAGAGGTAAGGGAATTTATTCAATTTTTAGATTTGTAGATTCTCCGTATTCTGAAGGTAAAATAAAATTTGGGATATTCGGAGATAAAAATTATTATTATGAAAAATATGATTTGGCCCACAGAAAGCATTACGGTTATTCTATTTATTATTTAAGAAATAAATTATTTAACAATGACAAATTGTATTTAAATTTAAAATATGCCAATGATGTGGATTATTTTTATTTGGATGCTTATAACTATAAATTTGATTCTTCTTATTTGACAGATAAAATAATTACTTCAAATTTAAACTATATTAATATTAAAAATAAAAATTATTACGGAATATATTTTAAATATTTTATTGACACATCACTTTTAAATAACGATACAACATGGCAGATATTACCTCAATTAAATTATCACAGATTTTTAGAGAAAAGAGGAATTTTACTTGATTCACTCGATTTAAATATCTATAATTATTACAGAAAAAAGGGAAGTAATTTTATTTTACAAGATATAAACTTGCCAATTGGTTTATATAATAGTTTTTTTAATGATTATTTGAAATTCAAATTAACAGAAACTTTATATGAGGGTTATGGGAAATATTATCAAGAAAACAATTTGGGAATTTCCAAATATTTATATTTGACTACACAATTTAAATTTTTTACTTCACTTGCAAAAAACTTTAATTATTTTATTCATGTCATAAATCCGTCAATTTCTATAAATATTAAAAACTATTCCAATAAAAAGATTTATTCGGATTTGATTGATGTCCCTGAAATGAAAAATTATATTTTGTTTAATTTATTTCAAATAATAAATTTTGAAAACTTATATATAAATCATACATTAAATCAAATATATTATTTGGATGAAAAAAGGCTGGGAGAATTGGAAAATCTAATAGACATTAAATATTTAGATTATTATATAAATGAAAACAATAAATACTCTATGAAAGATCGCAAGGTAATTTATAACAATATAAAATTTGGATATAATAATAATATTTTTGATTATTTTATATCCAACATATATCAAAGACAAGTCTCAAAAACTGTAACAGTTGGCAGTGGATATAAACCAAACCTTTATAAAAGATATTTTTTTGAATATTCTTATGATTTAAATAACAAATATTCAAAATATTGGTTAATAGGTGTAAGTATGAATAAAAAATGCTATAAATACACAATAAGTTTTAAACAGAACAGAATACCTATTTTAGAGAGTACAGGTACTAATTATAGAAAAGATAATATAATAAATTTATCAGTCGAATTTTATCCGGTTGGGGGGATAGATCAATCATTTATCTTTAAGGGGAAAGAATGAAAATAGAAACTAAAGTTGGAATATTTGTATTTTTAAGTATATTATCAATTTTATATCTTACTTTTCAAGTCAAATCTTTGCAGGATTTTAATCAAAAAGGTTATTTTTTATATGCTTATATAAATGATGCAAGTGGACTCGAAAAAAAAGCTAAAGTAAAACTGAGAGGGGTCATAATCGGAAAGTTAGAGGATTTAAAATTAAACGGTAATTTTGTTAAATTAAAACTTTTTATTAAAAAAAATGTAAAAATTCCAAAAGATAGTATGGTTACATTGGCCCAAGACAATATGCTTGGGAGTAAATATATTAAAATTATTCCATCAAACAGTAATATTTATTATTCGGAAAACGAGATAATAAAAAAATATTTCAAATCAGCATCTTTGGATGATTTAATGAATAATGTAAATAGCGCGGTTGATGATATAAAGGTTTTAATTAAAAAATTAAATACTGCTTTAAATAAAGAAAGTATTAATAATTTTCATCAGATTTTAGCAAATATAAAAGATGCCTCTGTTAATTTAAAAGAGGTTTTAAAGACCGCAAATACTAAATTACCAGATTTAATAGATAATGCTAACGAATTAGTTTCCACATATAAAGAAGTTGGTATAAAAATCGATAAAAAAATACCTTCAATTTTAAATAAAGCAGATACTCTTTTAGCAAAATTAAATAAAACAGGCGATACTTTGAATGCAAAATTAGGACCTACAATAGATGAATATAAAAAACTGGGAGCTAATGCAAATTCTATTCTCGAAGATAATAAAGAAGCTATAAGAACTGCACTAGCCTCCGCCAAAGACTTTTTTGAAAGCGGAGGAAAAAGTTTCAAAAAAATTGATAAGCTTTTAGCAAGTGCCGCCAAATCTCAGATAGATGTAGAATTTAATAATAAATATCTCACAAAAGAGAGTGATTCAAAATCTTATGTACAAATTGCATATCTCCCTAACCCTACAAAATATTATATTTTAGGGGTTACATCTTCAAAAGATTATTCAGATGCTAATAAAATAAATAAAGATCATGAAAAAAATAAAGCATATTTAACAGCTGAATATGGAAAAAGATTTGATAATTTATTGCTCAGAGGGGGTATTATTGAAAGTACAGGTGGGGTTGGAATAGATTATTTTATGAATAATGATAAATTGGTGCTTAGTTCAGAAATTTACGATTTTAATGCGGTAAATGATATAAGAGGAAGCAACCCTCATTTAAATTTAGCTCTAAAATATATTTATTTGAAACATTTGGAATTTCTTGCAGGATTTGAAAATATTTTAAACTCACATGCCGCTTCGGCATTTTTAGGTTTGGGTATAAAATTCAGGGACAATGATTTAAAACCGATAATTTCTGGAGGTGCAACATCATTTCTCAAATAAAATGGGCCTGTAAAATTTTAGGTGTTAAACCTTTAAGCAGTATGAAAGATATTGAAAAAAGATATAAAAGTCTGGCAAAAAGGTTTCACACTGACGTAGGCGGAAATGAAGAAAAAATGAAGGAAATAAACACTGCTTATAAAATATTAAAAGAATATATAACAAATTATAAATTTACTTTTAACGAAGATGAAATTAAAAAACAGTATCCTGAAGAATTTCTTAAAAATTTTAAGGTTTTTGAATGAAATTGTCACAACAGGAAATAATATACAAATTAAATGATTTAATAGACAAAGAAATTTTTAAAGACAGTGTTATTTTAAGCGTGAATGAACGTTCTTTGTTTTTATCTCGTGAAATTGGTTTAAAAAACGGTTTAATCGAAGGTGATATCTTATTTATAGAGCCTATTTTTTCACCTATAAATAAAGAAACAATAATTGGTAACATCAGTGAATTAAAAGAAATGATAATTATTGAAGAATTTAAAAACAGTTTTGATATAACGGATGATTACATTTATAATGAGGCAAATCGTATTTATGAAGAAAAAATAATTTCTAAAATGCACAAATTTCGCACAGGAGAGAGTATAATTTCAATTGAAAATAAAAATGTATTATTGATAGATTTAGGAATTAATACAGGACTTACAATGCTAAATGCCATTAAATCCTGTATTAACGCAAAAGTTTTTAAAATTAATGTAGCTACCGCTTTTATTTCTAAAGAAGCTGCTGAAAAATTAGAAAATATTGTTGATAATCTTTTTTATATTCAAAAAATTGAAGATTATGTCAATACAGAATTTTATATTAAGGAGAATGAATGAGTTGTGAAGTGGATATTAAAGTCAATAATAGAGTTCAAAAATTTGTTTTAAATAAGGTTGCAAAACAGGCTAACGCCTCTGTATGGTTTCAAGATGGCAAAACGGTAATGATTGCCACTTTGACATATAATCCTGATGAGATTGTTGAAGAAGATTTTGTCCCTTTGGTTGTTCAATATGTGGAAAGGGCGTATGCGGTAGGAAGAATTCCAGCAGGATTTGTAAAAAGGGAACAAAAACCGGGTGATTTTGAAACATTAACAGCCAGAATTGTAGATAGAAGTCTTAGACCCCTTTTTCCAAAAGAGTACGGTTATAACACTGTTTTGACAATAATGGCAGTCAGTGCCGATGAAGAGAGCGATTTACAAACAGCTGCTATGAATGCGGCTGCCGCTTGTATGTATCTTTCTGATTTGCCGTTTTCTAAAATGGTTTACGGTGTTAGGCTTACAAGAATTGACGGAGAAATTATTGTAAATCCTACTTTGAGTCAGCTTGAAAAAGGTGAATTTAATCTTTTCGTAACAGGTACAAAAGATGAACTTTTAATGATAGAATTTGCAGCTCAGGGTCAGGAAGAAATTCAGATTATTCCCGTTGAAGATATAATGCTTGACGGTGCTCCTATTGAAAACACAATAGTTAATTATAAAACCAATGAGATAAAAGAAGATGATTTGATCGAAATTTTAAAAGTGGCTCAAAATGCAATAAAAGAAGGTGTTAAAGTTTATGAAGATGCATTAAAACCGTTTAAAAAAGAGCCTGTTACCTTTGAAGAAAGGGCAGAAAAAGACCCTAGTGAGTATGTAAAAATCATAAAAGAAAAATATATTGATGAATTAAAAGAAATTATTAAACATTTAAGTAAAAGTGAAAGAGATTATCTCCTTAAACAGTTTGCAAGAAAAATTGCAAAAGTTTTAGATAAAGAAGAGGATTTTGATGTTATATTAAAGGCTGTGAAGCTTGTAAAAAGAGAGATAGTAAGAGGTATGATTCTGGATGAAGGAATCAGGGCTGATGGCAGAAAACTTGATGAAATCAGACCAATTAGTATTGAAACAAATGTACTGCCAAGTGCCCACGGAAGCTGTCTGTTTACAAGAGGTCAGACCCAGGCTTTGGCCGTTGCGACTCGAGGCGGCGATATGGATGCCCAGGTTTACGGAAATCTTACTGACAAAGAAGAAAAACTTGAAAAATTTATGCTTCATTATAATTTTCCGGCATTTTCTGTCGGTGAGGCTGAGAGACTTGGGCCGCCAAGCAGAAGGGAATTGGGACACGGAAATCTGGCAAAAAGAGCAATAGAGCCGTTAATTGATCCCGAATTTGATGAAACTGTAAGGGTTGTGAGTGAAATACTTGAGAGTAACGGAAGCAGTTCAATGGCAACAATATGTGCAAGTTCACTTGCTATGAAAGCTGCAAAAGTCCCTCTTTTAAAACTGGCTGCAGGAATAGCAATGGGGCTTGTTACCGAAGGTGATAGATATGCAATTTTAACTGATATTATGGGTCTTGAAGACCATGACGGGGATATGGATTTTAAAGTAGGCGGAACTTATGACGGAATAACTGCCATGCAGATGGATATTAAACTCGGAGGTGTTCCCCTTGAAATATTAAAAGAGGCTCTTTATCAGGCAAGAGATGCAAGGTGTTATATACTTGAACTCATGGAAAAAGCTGCAAAAGAGATTAAATACAATGAAGATGTATTGCCAAAAGCAATAAGCTTTAAAGTTGAACCAGACAAGATTATTGATATTATTGGAACTGCCGGAAAAACTGTAAAAGATATTATTGCAAAATTCGGGGTTACAATCGATCTTGACAGGGAAACAGGAAAAGTAAAAGTTTATGGTGATTCTCATGAACAGTTGGAAGAAACCAAAAATTATATTTTAAATGTAATCTGTAAAGATGACAAGCCAAAAATTCCTGAATTTAAAATAGGGGAGATAATTGAGGGAAAAGTTACAAGAGTTGTGGATTTCGGTTTATTTGTTGAATTAGTTCCCGGAGTTGAAGGTTTGCTTCATAAGTCAAAATTAAATGGTAAAAATCCTGAAGATTTCAACGAGGGAGATAAAATTAAAGTAAAAGTTTTATCTCAAAGCGGATTTAAAATTGAACTTGCTTTAGTGGAGGGGTAATGTTTGAAAAATATCCTTTTGAAAAATTAAACGAATTACTAGAAAATATTTCTCATCCAAATGAGGTAATATCTTTAACAATAGGTGAGCCTCAGTTTGAAACTCCGGAATTTATTCAGAAAGAATTATGTAAAAATGCAAAATTTTTAAATAAATATGCAAAAACAAGCGGTGAAGAAGTTTTAAAAAAATCTCAGAGGGATTTTGTAAAAAGAAGATTTAATGTAGAATTAGATAAAGATGAATTAATTCCAACGTTTGGAACAAGGGAAGTTTTATTTAATTTTCCTCTTTTCCTAAGACCCTCAAAAACAGCTTTTCCCAATCCTTTTTATCAAATATATGAAGGTGCAGCCATTGCTGCTGGAAGTAAAATAAATTATTTGGAACTGAATGAAAAAAATAATTTTAAACCAAGTTTAAACCAGCTTGATGGGGATGAAGATTTTATTATATTAAATTCTCCAAATAATCCTACGGCAAGTGTTATGAGTTTGGATGAACTGTGTGAGTGGGTAGAATATGCCTTGAAAAAAGATGTTGTAGTTTTGAATGATGAATGTTACAGCGAAATTTATACAAACAACCCTCCGCCATCAATTCTTGAAGCAAGTATAAAAATAGGAAATAAAAATTTTAAAAATGTTTTAGCGATTAATTCCATTTCAAAAAGAAGTTCGGCACCGGGCCTTAGAAGTGGATTTATTGCGGGAGATAAGAGAATACTTAAAGATTATCTTAATTTTAGAACCTATACAGGGTGCGCTATTCCGCTTCCTTTGCAGTATGCTGCTAAGCTGGCATGGGACGATGAAAAGTATCCGGCTATTTTTAGAGAAGAATATAAAAAAAATTTTGAAAGAGCTGAAAAAATTTTAGGAATTGAAATTCCTGAAGCTACTTTTTATATCTGGTTAAAAGTGGGTGATGATATAGATTTTACAAAAGAAGCGTATAAAAGGGGTGTAAAAGTACTGCCGGGCAGATATATGGGAAGAAACGGAGCCGGTGAGGGATATGTAAGGATAGCCTTGGTTTATGATGAGGAAAAAACAAAAAAAGCGCTTAATATTTTAAAGGAGATTTTATGAGTTTGGTAGATAAATATAAAAAACTAGATGAATTGGTGGTTAAAGACAAAGAAGAGGAGGTTAATGATACTTTTAAGGAAATTTTGGAAGAGACTTTTAAAAAAATAAATAAAAAAATAGAAGAACAAAAAACACTTGATATAAAAAATCCTGAAGAAAAAATGGCAGTTAGAGCTATGATGGAATATATGCTTGAACTTTGGGATGAGGGTGCTACAGATGAAGCTAAACAGGTCGGATATGATATGGTTTATTTAGTGGATGATGCCAGACTAAAAGAAATGTTTACACTTTTTGTAATAGGAATATTGGCCGGTTTAAGCCTTGATAAATTTTTTGAAAAATATATTGATTTAAGAGAAATTTATGAAGATTACTTTTTTACCGGTTTTAATGATGAAATAGATGAACTTGTAGAAAAATATAAAGACCAGTTTGTAAAAGAGTTTCAAGAGTGAAATTATATTTTATCGGTATTGGCGGGATTGGGCTCAGTGCACTGGCTAGATGGTGCAAAAAAAAAGGTTTTGATGTTAAAGGAAGTGATATACATTCTACCCCGTTAACCCAAAAACTACAAAATGAGGGAATAGAAGTTTTTATTCCTCAAAAAGAAGAAAATATCAATGGTGATATAGATTTAATTGTATATACTGCAGTTGCAAGGGAAAATAATCCTGAAAGGGTTGCAGCCAAGAAAAAAGGTGTTAAAATTCTTAGCAGACGTGAATTCCTACCATTTATATTGAATGATAAAAAAGTTCTTTCAGTTTGTGGAGCGCATGGCAAAAGCACTACTACTGCAATATTAGCTTCTATTTTACCTAATGCTAATGCTTTAATTGGAGCAGAAAGTAAAGATTTTAATTCAAATGCAAAATTTAGTAACAGTGAATTAATGGTGTTTGAAGCGGATGAAAGCGACGGTAGTTTCATAGATTCAAACCCCTATGTTGCGGTTGTTACAAATACTGAACCCGAGCATATGGAATTTTATAATCACGATTTAGAGCTTTTTTATTCTCATTATGAAAAATTTTTAAAAAAAGCACAAATCAGGGTGGTAAACGGAAATGATGAATTTATAAAAAAACTTGATTTACCTATGAAAAAAGTGTATTTAAAAGATGCAAGAAATATAAGATACGAACTGAGGAATGATTTGCCAAAAACAATATTTGAATACAGGGGATATGAATTTGAGGTATATGGGTTTGGCGAACATTTGGTTTTGGATGCCCTTCTTGCAATCGAAGCTGCGAATGAGTTTATTTCACTTAATGAGATTGCAAAAAATATTAAAAATTATAAGGGAATCAAAAAAAGATTCGATATCCTGCAGCAGGATGATGATTTTATTTTAATCGATGATTACGGACACCATCCTACAGAAATAAAAGCGACATTAAGCAGTGCAAAAAAATATGCCATGCTTAACGGCATAGATAAAATAACTGCAATCTGGCAGCCTCATAAATATTCAAGAACTGTTGATAATCTTCAAGGCTTTATAGAATGTTTTGAAGGGGTTGATGAACTCGTGATATTGCCTGTATGGTCGGCAGGGGAGGAAAAAGTTGAAATTGATTTTGAAAAATATTTTGCAAAATATAAACCTATTTTTGCTGATAAAATTAAAGCTGACAGAAAAAATATTATGTTAATTAGAGATGATGAAATTATAAAAAAAATTAATGATGGTTTGATAATAGGTTTTGGAGCGGGGGATATTACTTATCAGTTGAGGGGAAATAAATAGGAAAAAGGTCAATTTAAATGATTTATTTTTATAAAGGTAAAAATAATATTTTAGAAAACAATAAAAAAAATACTCATAATAAAAATTCTGATAAAGAAGAAGATTATAAAAATATTATTCATATTATTCAAAAAGAATTTTCAAAAGTTTTAGATGTTCAGAATTTATCTTTTTTAATCGGTGCTGGGTGTTCTTCTTTTTTAAATAAAAATGATGAAGAAATAGGTGTTCCCACAATGCAACCTATGGCAAAAGAATTTTATAGTAATCTTTCTAACGAGGATAAAAATTTTATTAAGAATGAAATAAAAATTAATATTAATGATGAACAATTAGAAAAAAATTTAGAAAAATTTTTAGAAATTTTATATGCTTATAAATTTTTATTAGATAATCAAGCTCAAGATATAAAAAAAATTTCAAATTTAATTAATAAAACAAAAGAATTTATATTTAATAAATGTAATATTAAATCTAAAGAAGTAATTGAAATTTATAAAAAATTTTATAGAAAACTTTTATATAGAGATAATAATTTAACTAAAACTAATATCTTTACTACTAATTATGATATTTTTAATGAAATTGCTCTAGAACAATTAGGTGTTATTTATACAAATGGATTTACTGGATTTATTGAGAGGTATTTTAATCCTTCAACTTTTAATTATGCTTATGCTGAACAATTAGATTTAAATAATAAAAAATGGAATGTTATAGATAATTTTATTTATTTATATAAATTACATGGCTCTATTACATGGATAGAAGATGAAACAACAAATGCATTATTTAAAATAAAAGAGATTCAAAAGCCACAATTTCAAGAAGAAAATAATTATATGATTTATCCAACTCCAATGAAACAAAATTCAAGCTTTGGTTCTCCGTATTCTGATTTATTTAGAGAGTTTCAAAAAAAATTAATGCAAAATAATAATGTCTTAGTAACGATAGGTTATAGTTTTAGTGATGAGCATATCAATAATTTAATA
Organism: Lebetimonas natsushimae; assembly: GCF_002335445.1. Classification (NCBI taxonomy): domain Bacteria; kingdom Pseudomonadati; phylum Campylobacterota; class Epsilonproteobacteria; order Nautiliales; family Nautiliaceae; genus Lebetimonas; species Lebetimonas natsushimae. Next base: position 64,969 of record NZ_BDME01000006.1, read on the forward strand.
TATCAAGCTTTGACAATTCCTACTTTTAGATTAATAATTATAGGAAATTATAAAAGTAAAAATATTAATAAATTATTTAATTTAGATGATTCAAGAATATGGATTATTGGAGAAGAAAATAGACTTCTTTCAAAACTAAGGAAAATGAAATTTGATCATTTCTCAAAACAACTAACTTTTAAAGACTTTGATTACCAATGGACTGAGTTTTGTAAGAAGTCTAATGAAATACCCTTACATTTTTTTAATAAATTTATTGATGAAATTATGCCTGATATGGAAGAAGAAAAAATTGAAGAGAAAATAAAACAAATTTCTAAATTGTTTATGGGGCAATAATGTATTTTGATAATAAAGAAAGAGTAATAGGAAAAGTAATTTCAATAAATAGTGAAAAGTTTGGAGTGGAATTATTAAAAGGAATAAAAAATTTTAATATAAATGGTTTTGATGATATTCATTATTTCGCACAATTAAATAGTTATGTTGTAATACCTTATCAAAATTTTTATATTGTGTGTGAAGTAATTAGTATTAGAGAAAAAGATGAAAATAATTATCAAACTTCAAAAGAACAAGAAATTAACAAAATTTTATCTAATAAATATTTAGATGTTTATCCTTTAGGAACTATTAAAGATAATAAATTTGAATTTGGAGTTTCTGTTTTTCCTACTCTATATAGCGATGTTTTATATATAAAAGATGAAGAATTAGATATTATTTTTAACATTTCAAGTATAGAAGAAGAAATAGATGGAAATAATACTAAATTAAATTCACTTTCAATAGGAATGTCTTCAGTATTTAAAGATTATGATATAAAAATAAATATTGATAATTTTTTTGGTTCTCATAGTGCAGTTTTAGGAAATACTGGAAGTGGAAAATCTTGTACTATTGCTTCAATGCTTCAACAATTATTTAAAAAGAAAAATTTTTCTGCAACTGGAGCGACTTTTATTATTTTTGATACAAATGGAGAATATAAAAAAGCATTTGAAAAATTAAAAACGCAAAATAATGATGTAGATATTTATTATACATCTTTAAATGATGAAAAAAATCCTTTTTATTTACCACATCATTTTATGAATATTGAAGAATGGGAACTTTTATTACAAGCGAGTGAAAAATCTCAATTGCCTATTTTAAGAAACGCTTTAGGATTTGCCACTTTATTTGAAGAAAATAATAATGAAAATTATAAGAAAAAAATAAAAAATCATATTATTGCTTCTTGTATTTTAGAAATTTATACTTCAGAACCATCTCCTATAGCTAAATATCAGAAGATTAAAAGTTTATTTAATAAAGCTGAATTTGATAATTATGATACAATAGAAGGATATAATGGTCAATATGGAAATTTTTCAGATGAGAAAAAAGAAGCAGAATTTTTAAATGTTATGAAAGAAAATTTATTAAATGAAGAATTTAAAATTCCTAATTATAAAGAAGGGGTATATTTTGAATTTGATAAATTAAGTGAATATTTGGAATTAGCAATTTTGTATGAAGAAGCAAATGGAAATAAACAAATACGGAATTATTGTGCTCCTTTATTGACACGGACTGAAATTATTCAACATAGAGAAGATTTTAAATTTTTAAAAAAAGAAAATGAAAAAATTGAAGATTATTTGTTGAAATTTTTAGGAATTGTAAAAATGCCTATTTTTAAAGAATTTAGCCAATATATTAAAAAAACTCAAATTACAATTATTGATTTAAATGAAGTAGAAGATGAAATTGTAGAAATAATTTCATCTGTATTTACAAGGATTATATTCGATTTTTTAAAAAAACAAAAAGATAGAAATGTTTTTCCGATAAATTTAATTTTAGAAGAAGCACATAGATATATTGCATATGATTCTAAACGAACATTTTTAAGAGCAAGTCAAATTTTTGATAGAGTAGCTAAAGAAGGTAGAAAATATGGCCTTTTCTTAATGATTTCATCTCAAAGACCAAGTGAATTATCTAAAACTGTTTTATCCCAATGTAATAATTTTATTGTCCATAGAATTCAAAATCCTGATGATTTATTGCATATAAGACAAATGACTCCTCATATTTCTGATACAATTTTAAAAAAATTGCCATCTATCCCTACACAACATGCTTTAATTTTTGGTAATGCAGTTAATATACCAGCTTTATTTAAAGTCAATGAGGCTAATCCTTTACCAAAAAGTGATAATAATGAAATATCTAAAAATTGGTTTGTTGAAAAAAATAAAGATTATAAATTTTTATTTGATTAATTGATTCAAATATCTTTTAACATCCTCCAAAATTTTTAAATCCTTTGTTTCATCAAAATAATTAAATTTTTCTCCGCTTTGTTTTGTTCCATCTAATAAATCACCCGATTTTCTAAATTTTAAATCAAGCTCGGCTATTTTAAATCCATCAAGCGTTTTTGAAAATTCAATTAGTCTTTTATTGTTTTTATCGTGAGTGTATAAAAAGCAGTATCCTTTTTGTCCATATCTTCCGACTCTTCCTCTTAGCTGATGCAGTGTGGCAAGTCCGAGCCTTTCAGCTCCCACTATTACAATGGTGGTCAGTCTAGGCAGTGAAATTCCAACTTCAATAACGGTGGTTGTAATTAAAATATTTCCTTTTTCCCTGAATTCCACCAAAACATCTTCTTTGTTTTTGTCTTTTCCGTGGGTTATATATACTCCGTCAAAATATTTAAGCCAGAAATCTTTCCCTTCTTCTATGCTTTGATAATTAAAATTTTGAGACTCTTCTACTAAAGGATAAACTATTACAATTTGATTTCCAAGAGTTATTTCTTTTTGAATATGGGCTATTAAATCTTTAAAATCGCTTTTATCAATTATTCTGGTTTCAATATTTTTTTTAAAAGGCAGTTCTTTAATTAAACTGACATTTACAAAACTGCTGAGAATCAAAGCCTGGGTTCTTGGGATCGGTGTTGCGCTGAATTGAAAATAATGGGGTAAAATATTGCCGTTGCTTGTGAGTTTTTCAAGTTTTGCCCTCTGGTTTGTTCCAAACCTGTGCTGCTCATCTACCATTACGGCATTAAGTTTGGGTAAATTTTGATATAAAAGAGCGTGAGTTCCTATCAAAAGATCTGCATTTTTTAAATCTTCTTCTGTAAATTGACTTTTTTGTGTAACCAATACCACTTTAAATAATTTTCCATTTTCCATTCTCCATTTTCCATTTAAATATTTATTTGCTTCTTCGTAAATCTGATTGGCGAGTATTGAAGTCGGGGCCATAATGGCACTTTTTTTTGCCATAAAAGCAGTTGCAAGCATTATAATTGTTTTACCGCTTCCGACATCCCCTATAACAACCCTTCTGGCCTGCATGGGGTTTGATAGGTCATTTTTTATTTCATTTATTACTTTAATCTGGTCGTTTGTAAGGGTAAAAGGAAGAGAATTTATAAAAGGGGTTGGGTCTGATGTTATAGGATTTGCCGGAAAAGTCTTTTTTTTGTTCTGAAGCTTATATAAATATAAAAAAATTTCCGTCCATTTAAGTGCATAATTTATTTTTTTTTCGTCTATATCATCAGGAGAAAGTGGGAAATGCATTTTTATAAGCGTTTTTGCAATATTTTCAGGCAAAAGTTTTATGTTTTCATATGTTACATGTTTTTTTATTTCATTTTTTATTTTGGTAGATGAATAAACGGGAACTATTTCATTGATTCTACTTATAGGTTTTGGCTGGATTAACTGGTTGTTTCTAATTTCCCCTCTAATGAAGAGAGTTTTTCCTGTTTTAAATACAGCCTGATGCCATTTTTTAAAAACAAAAAACACTCCCCACATAATCTGGTTTATATTTTTTAAAAAAAATTTGATTCTGGTTGTTTTAGAGGATTTTTGAATATCAAGTATTTCAGCCTCAAAAGCTTGAGACCTGTTTAATATATAGGGATATAAATGATTGTCTTCCCAATCTTTAGGTTTTATAATGGCAAGTTCAATCGGTTTTAGATTATTCATTTGTAAGAATTGAAAAACTCAAATTTTTTATGTTTTGATATTTTTTTATGAAATTATTTACCTCATCAATGGATGTGTTTTTAATCAGATCAAGCTCTTTTTTGTAATAATCTTTTGGGAGTTCTAAATATATTTCATTAAATTTTTTAAGTAGTCTTTGTGCAAGAGTTTCATTTCTGAGCGGTTCGCTTCCAAGCAGGAATTTTTTTGCATCGCTAAGTTCTTCTTTTGTAATTCCTTTATCTATAAAATCATTGATAATATTTTTTAGGGTATTAATAGCATCTTCTGTATTTTCAAGTTTTGTCTGCATATATCCGCTAAGAAGTTTATGGGTTTTTTTGAAAGTATTAAATGCATATGCCGAATATGCATATCCTTTTTTTACTCTAATCTCTTCCATTATCCTGCTTCCAAATCCGCCGCTTCCTAAAATAAAAGTCGCTATTTTTGCCAGGTGCAGTTCGTTTTTATTGATATTAAAATCACTTGCAAAATAGATATAGCTTTGCTGCAGTTTCTTGGTTTCTTTGATATCTTTTTGTTTTGGATGGAAAAAAGGGTATTTTTCTTTTTTCCCTTTTGGCAGGATATTTAAAAATTTTTCGTATTCAAATTCTGCCCCGCCGTTTATTAAGATGGTATTTTGGGTGAGTTTTTCTGATATAAAGTTTTTTACATCGTATAAAGTGATATTTTCAATATCTTCACCTATTACAGGTAATGCAAGAGGAGTGTTTTCAAAAACGGCACGGTAGAGATTTTTATTTGCAATATAATCGTTGTTGTTTTTTAAATTTTCTTTTTTTGCAATTATCTCTTTTTTTGTTTTTTCAAAAGCCTCCTCGGTTAAATTTAAATTACTGAAAAGCTCCGTAAGTTTATCTATTGCTTTTTTTCTTTTTGAATTTAAACATTTAAGAGATACTGTAAAATATTCATGATTTACATTAAAATTAATATTTATCGCATCTTCTTCCAATTCATTAAAAAATCTTTCTTTTTTTTCTTTTGTCCCCCTGTTTATTATTTCTTTTGCAAAATTTGCAACTCCGTCAGGGGCAAATATGCTGCCGGCATTTAAAAAAACTATTTCTAAAAAACTTCTGCCAAGACTATCTTTTTCATAAATTAACATTTATATCCTTAATGTGGAATTTTTAGCAAAATTTTAGCAGAATTATTTAAAATAAATGCTTTTTTTAAAGCTTCTTTTATATCCCTGCTTATTATAAATATACTTTGTGCTTTGATAATTGTTATTTCATCTTTTTTAAGTGTTTCCAGTAATTTATTCAAATTTTTTTCATTATTATAATCTTCAATAATTTTTATATTGTTAAAATATTTTCTTCCGTGAGCATCCATTGGATTAAATTTTTGATGCATTATACTGTATGCGACTATATCCGGTAAAAAAATATTTAAAATTGTTTTGGCATATGAGATTTCTTTATAAATTTTGGAATGAATATCCACATCTTCATTGGATTCTTTGTATGCCAGCGTTTTATTATTTATGTTCACTTGAATATAAAAATTTTCTTCTTTTATACAGGTATCTTTTTTATTGATTATCATTGTATCGGTGCCTGTCTTTAAAGAAATACTTCCAAAACCTATATTTAACATATTTTTTTCCTGCAGAACCCTTGCGGCTAAAATAAATTCATTTATATAAAAATCTACGGGCAAACTTAACCTTTTTTTTAGACAAATTATATCAAATTTAGTATAATTGTAAAAAAAGGTTATTATGCAAACTCCTCATATACCGGTGCTTTTAAATGAAGTTATAAATTTGTTTTGTCCAATGAAAGAAGGATATTTTATTGACTGTACATTAGGATTCGGCGGTCACAGTGAGGCAATCCTTAAAAAATTTCCAAATATCAAATTAATAGGCATAGACCAAGACATAGATGCCCTTAATTTTGCAAAAAAAAGATTAGCCCCTTTTTCTAACAGGGTTGAATTTGTAAATAAAAGGGCAAGTGAGGCTTTGAAAAATTTAAAAGGGCTTGATATTGCCGGAATTTTGGCAGATATTGGGGTCAGTTCGTTTCAGCTTGACAATGAAGAGAGGGGTTTTAATTTTGAATCTGACACACTTGATATGAGAATGAATAAAAATCAGGAACTCAGTGCGTATGAGGTAATCAATTATTACCCAAAAGATGAAATTGAGAGAATTTTAAGAGATTATGGGGAAGTTAGAAATTATAAAAAAGCCGCAAATGCTATTGTTTCAAACAGAGTTATTAAATCAAATCGTGAACTTGCCGATATATTGGGAAAAGTAGGGATTAAAGATAAAAAAAATCTGGCAAAAGTTTTTCAGGCTATAAGAATAGAAGTCAATAATGAGTTAAATGAACTTGAAAATTTGCTAGAAAATGCCAAAAATATTGCAATAAATGGTACAATTTTAGGTATAATTAGTTTCCATTCATTAGAAGACAGAATTGTTAAGAATAAATTTAGAGAATGGTCTAAAAACTGTATATGTCCGCCCGAAGCAATAAAATGCGAATGTGGTGGAAATCATGCACTCGGTAAAATTATTACCAAAAAACCTGTTACTGCTACAAAAGAGGAAATAAAAATGAATCCAAGAAGCAGAAGTGCTAAACTCAGGGGGTTTTTATTTAATTAAGGAGAAAGGATGAATGAAAAAGAAATTTTGTTAGATGAAGTTTCTAAAGTAATTGAAGAGGATTCTTTATCTGTTTCGTTTGTTAAAAATGTAGTTTTTGCAATTATATTTTCTTTAGCAATTTTGTTTCCTAAAATTTATATTGCAAATAACATTTATACATATTCTCTAAAAATTAACAAACTTTTAAACGAATATTATTCCCTAAAAGCAGAACAGTTTATTTTAACTTCAAAAATAGAAAAAATTAAATTTAAAAACAGACTTCAAAGACTTACTTTTTAATTCTTTTTTTATATATCTATGTTAAAATAGCTTCAAAAAAAGAGGTTTAATGAAAAAATTTATAGAATTTTTTATAAAAAATGCCGCATTTACACATTCCTTATTTATAGTTATTATGATTACGGCGTTTTTATCCTATAAACATGTTCCAAAAGAATTATTCCCTCCCGCAGAACTTGATAAAATATTAATTACGGGCGGCTATCCTGGGGCTTCTCCTTCTACTCTTGATAAAATGGCTGTGGATGAAATAGAGGATGATATAAAATCGTATTCCGAAGTGGATTCAATAGAAAGTGTGGTGTCTAATGGAAATTTTTTAATAACAGTAAATTTAAAGCCCGGAAGTAACAAAAATGAACTTTTAAGTGAATTTCAAAGTATTGTTTCAAACCTGAAAAAAGATTTGCCTGGAGATATGGATCTTCCCAGTGTTACTATTGCCAAAAAGAAGTTTCCTTTAATGTTTATTTCTGTCGGAAGTGAAAAATTAAATAAAGACGAACTTTTAAAGATAGCTGATGAAATAAAGAAAAAACTTTTAAAATTAAAAGATTTAACACAGGTTGATATAAGGGGAGAGAGCGATAAAAATATTTATATTGATTTAAATTCCAAAAAAATTGAAGCATTGGGAATTAATAAAAATGTTTTAAATAACATAATTTCTTCCTTGTCTACTATTTTTCCGGCGGGATATATTGAAGGAAGTAAACATTTTTTTATAAGTATGGCTAATGTTGATGTTGAAAAATTAAAAAACACAATAATTGATATAAATGGTAAAAAAATCAGATTATCGGATATAGCGGATATTAAAAAAGAATATGACACGCCTACACAGATTGGAAAATATAACGGTGTGCCCACACTTACAATTGATGTAAGAAAAGGGGAAAGCGGTGATGCTATCGCTTTGTCAAATAAAATTAGAAATATTTTAAAAGAATATCATCAAAAACATCCTGAGGTTATTTTTGGAATTTCCACAGATACAAGTAAATGGGTCAGAAACAGGTTTAATACGGTTGTAAGTAATATAATTTTCGGGCTTATTCTGGTGTTTTTTGTAATGTGGATTTTTTTGAATGCAAGAATATCAATTGTTGTTACTCTTGGAATTCCGACATCTTTTGCTATTGCCTTAATAGCACTTGATTATTTTCATTATTCTTTAAATCTGCTTTCAATGCTCGGGATGCTGATTGCACTTGGTATGATTGTGGATGAAGCGATTGTGGTGGGTGAAAATATTTACAGACACTTATCCATGGGAAAAGACAGGGTAACGGCTGCAGTTGATGGGGCGAGTGAAGTTTTCTGGCCCGTTATGGCATCCGCAACTACTACAATTTTGGCATTTTTGCCTATGCTTTTGATTCAGGGTGAAATAGGTAAATTTATGAAAATTTTACCTATAATGATTACGGTTTTAGTGCTTTCATCTTTATTTGAAGCATTTGTGTTTTTGCCTCTTCATTCAAAAGAGATTTTAAAGGTTGCATATTCCAAAAAAGACAAACTCTGGGAAAATTTTTCAAAACTTTATAAAAAAATTCTTTTTTTCTTTTTTAGATACAGATATTTAACTTTAATATTTTTTTTAATTGTCGTGCCAGCTTTAACTGTTGTTGGCTTTAAACATTCAAAATTTCAGCTTTTTCCGGATTTTGACACATCCCAGCTTTATGTAAACGGAAAATTCGATAGTAATTATACCATCGAAGAGACTTCGGAAGCTATAAAACCAATTGAGCATATTTTAAAAAAATATCTTGGGGATAATGTTGAAGGATTCACCACTGTTGTGGGAATGCAGATGAATAATAAAGGTGAGGCCAACAGGGGGGAAAATTATTTTCATATATTTGTGGATTTAAAAGACAGGGTTCCTCAAGATTTTTATAATAAATTCATAGCCCCCCTTTTTCAACCTATAAAAGTTACAGGACAGACAAGAAGACTCAGTGCAAAAGAGCTGGCTGTGCAGATGAAAAAAGATTTGAAAAATTTAAAAATTAAAGGTTTAAAAGAACTTAATGTAATCGTGCCTCAGGCGGGGATTGTAAAAAGTGATATTGTAATTTCCCTTGGAGGTGACAATAAAAAAGTTTTAGAAGCAATAAAAGAGCTTGAAAATAAAATGTATAAAATAAAAGGAGTTTATAATGTATATGATGATGCGGAGATGGGAGCGAGTGAACTTAAAATAAATATAAATCAATATGGAGAAAAATTAGGTTTTAATCAAAAAAATCTTTTTTCTCAAATCAGACCGTATTTTGCAAAAGCCGAATTTGATAAAACATTTGATGAAAATGGAATAATAAGGCTTAAATTTTATGATAAAAATAAAGATAAATTAGAATTTTTAAAAAATTTCAGGGTAAATGTTCCAAATACAGATCAATATATAGATCTCAGTAAGATTGCTGAGTTTCAAATTATCAAGCAGTTTAAAAAAATACATAAATATGACGGTATAAGTGCAAAAACTGTATATGCGACACTTAATAAAAAGATTATTACCGTCAAAGATTTTTATCAAAAAATAAATCCGCTTTTAGAAAAATTTAAAAAGAAAGGATTAACTGTTTTAATAGGAGGGGCCGCTAAAAAAAGCAGAGAATTTATGAAAAATATAAAAGAATCGATGATTGTCGCAATCTTGCTTATATTTTTGGTTTTGGTTTTAATGTTTAATTCCATCTTTTTACCGTTTGTTATAATTTCTGTAATACCTCTTTCGTTTTTGGGGGTGATTTTGGGAAATATGATAATGGGAATGAATCTTACAATGCTTGGAATGATTGGAATCGTTGGGCTTGCAGGGGTAGTCGTAAATGACGGAATTGTAATGATTGATTTTATTAAAAAAGCAAAATCACTTGAAGATATTTTAACTCTTGCATCTTTTAGACTAAGACCGATCCTTTTAACTTCACTTACAACCTTTTTTGGTTTAATAACATTAATGTTTTTCCCCTATGGACAGTCCCAGATACTTCAGCCGCTTGCAATTGCGCTTGGTTTTGGTATTATGTGGGGGACAGTGCTTAATTTGTTTTATCTGCCGGTATTTTATTTTGTAATAAATAAAAAATTAAAAATTAATCTAAAAACGGAGAATGGATAATCGGAAATGAATAAGGTTTTTATAAAAACATTCGGCTGCAGAAGTAATATTTATGATACAGAAATTATGAAGAATATTTTAAAAGATAAAATTGTAAATTCTGAAGAAGAAGCTGATATTATTATAATTAATTCATGTACCGTTACAAATTTTGCAGATAGGGATGTGAGACAGTATATTAATAAAAGACAAAATAAAAAAATTATATTTACAGGATGCGGAGCATACACCCAGGGAAAAAAATTATTTGAAGAACACAAAGTTGATGCAGTACTCGGGCATAAATTTAAAGAAGAAATTGATAAATTTTTAAATTTTAAAGGTGTTAATTTAGGAGATTTTAATTTTGTAAATAAAAAAATAATAATAAATATTTCAACGACAAAAGCGTTTGTAAAAATCCAGGAAGGCTGTGATTTTGAGTGTGCTTATTGTATTTTACCCAAAGTCAGGGGTTATTCAAGGAGTATGGATGAAACAACAATACTTGAACAGATTGAATATTTGGCACAAAACGGAATAAGTGAAATAGTGTTAACAGGAATCAATATGGGAAGTTATGGGAAAGATACAAACACATCCCTTGCAAAACTTATTAAAAAAATTATAAAAATAGATAGAATCAAAAGGATAAGACTTGGTTCGTTAGAACCGACTCAAATAGATGAAGAATTGATAGAACTTGCTAGCGATTCAGTTTTAGAGAAACATTTTCATATAGCTCTGCAGCATACAAGTGACAGAATGCTGAGGATTATGAAAAGAAGAAATAGAGTTTCAAATACTCTTCCTCTTTTTGAAAAATTGGCTGGTCTTGGTTTTGTACTGGGGACTGATTTTATAGTAGGACACCCGGGAGAGAGCGAAGAGATTTGGCAAGAAGCGCTTGAAAATTTTAAAAAATATCCCTTAACTCATATTCATATATTCAGATTCACACCAAGAGACGGAACTTTAAGTGCTGAAATGAAACAGGATGTAAGAGGGGATACGGCGAAAAAAAGGGCTAAGCAAATAGAAGAAATTGTTAAAAAAAATAATTATAATTTCAGACTCAAAAAAATGCCGCTTCTAGTGCATATAGAAGAAAAAAAAGACGGATATTTTGTAGGGTTTGACGAATATTATAATAAAATGAAGATAAAAAGTGATAGAAATTTAAAAGGAGCTTGGGTGAAAGTAAAAGATTATGAAGTTAAGGAAGTAAATTATGCAAAAATCTAAAAAAAATCAAATTATAATTTCTGTTCTTTTCGGTGTTTTATTTGCACTTTTGGTGGCATGGGCTTTTAAGGGAAATTACGAAGAACTTTTAACTCAGATTGTGGCGGTTGTAATTGTTTTAATATTTTTTATTTTGTTTGTTATTCTTCTTAGAAAATCTATGCCATCAAATAATCCTCAACATCTACAGGTTGAAATGAATACGGGAATTGAAAAAGATTTTGTAATTAAACCTACAATTTCAAATGTTACTTTTAAAGATGTTGCAGGTATATCTGAGGTAAAAGAAGAATTAGTGGAAATTGTTGATTTTTTAAAAAATCCTGAAAAATATAAGGCTTTTGGTATTAATTTGCCAAAAGGTGTGTTATTGGTGGGGCCTCCTGGTGTCGGTAAGACATTAATTGCAAAAGCGCTTGCCGGTGAGGCTGGTGTGCCGTTTTTTTATCAAAGCGGAAGCAGTTTTGTACAGATGTATGTAGGTGTTGGGGCTAAAAGGGTTAGGGATTTGTTCTCCCGTGCAAAAGCAAGTGCTCCTAGTATTATTTTTATAGATGAAATTGATGCCATAGGGAAAGCCAGGGGAAATTTAAGAAATGATGAAAGGGAAGCGACATTAAATCAGCTTTTAACTGAAATGGACGGGTTTGAAGGAAGTGAGGGGGTTATTGTAATAGGTGCTACAAATAAAGTGGAACTTTTGGATGAAGCGCTTCTCAGACCCGGTAGGTTTGACAGAAGGGTGTTTGTGGAACTTCCGGGACTTAACGACAGAATTGAAATATTAAAGGTTCATTTAAGAGGTAAGCCGTTTAAAGGGAATTTGGAAAATATTGCAAAAATGACTGTTGGATTTTCAGGGGCAGCACTGGCAAGCTTGGTAAATGAAGCAAGTATTCATGCATTAAAGCGGGGTAAAAGATATATCGAAGAAGAGGATTTTTATGCTGTAAAAGATAAAGTTTTAATTGGGAAAAAAAGACTTCAGACATATAATCCTAAAGAAAAAGAAATATTAAGCTACTATCAGGCGTCAAAGGCTGTAATAGCAGAATGGCTGGGAGTTGAATTTGAGAGAATTTCCCTTGTCAAAGACGATTTTAAAGAAGAAGACAAGGAAATTATTTCAAAAACGGAAATAATGAATAAAATAATGGTATATTTTGCCGGAAGAATTGCAGTGGAAGAAAAATACAGGGAAAAATTTTCAAACGCCCATATGGATATCAAAAAAGCAAAAGATTTGGCTGTTAAAATGGTAAAAGATTACGCAATGGGAGATAGTATAATAGGTGATGAAGCGGAAATTGCCAAAATTTTAAAATACGCAGAAGAGGAGGTAAAAAGTATATATACTTCCACCCAGGACTTAATTGAAAAGGTTTATGAATTTTTACTAAAAAACGAAGTGGTGCATAAAGAAGATATAAAGAAAATCAAAGATGAAATATTTTAGCGGTTTTTGTTTAAAAAATGATAAAGCGTTTTTTAATGATTATTTGGAAGAAAGTGAATTTGTAGTAGCCGGATTCAGTTTTGGGGCGCAAAAAGCGCTTGAGTATGTTTTAAATACAGATAAAAGAGTAGATAAACTGCAGCTTCTCTCACCAGCTTTTTTTTATGTAAATCAAAAATTTATAGATGTGAATATAAATGCATTTAAAAAAGATAAACTCTCTTATATAAAAACTTTTTTGACAAAAGCCGGGATTAGTGAATGGAAAATGGAAAATGGAAAATGGAAAATGGATTTAAATGGTATTGAAATTGATTATAGTTGCACAGAAGAAGAACTTTATGAAATGTTTACTTTTAACTGGGAAAAAATAAAAGAGTTAAAAAATATAAAAATAGAGGTTTTTTTGGGAGAATTTGATAAAATTATTTCTTTAAAAAAAGCGCAGAATTTTTTTAAAAATTATGCCAGTGTTTATTATATTAAAAAGGCAAATCATTTTTTAAGGAGTTAAATTGGATATTGAGCCCAAGTCGCATATTATAAAAGAATATTGGGATATTTTTGTAGGATTTACATCATTTGTATTTGCTATTTTTTTTCATTTTGAGCATTTGACAGTTTTAGCTGCACTATTTGCAGCAATTGGTATAGGTAGTCTTGCTGTTACAATTTCAGAAATTGCTGAAATTCTAGCTGAAAGATTCGGTGAACCTTTTGGCAGTTTGGTTTTAACATTCAGTGCGGTTTTGGTTGAAATTTTAATTTTATTTATGGTTGTATTGGAGGCAAAACACCATCCAGAAGTGATGGAAACAGTAAAAAACGGTATTGCAGCAACGGTTATAGTTGATTTAAATGCACTTTTGGGACTTGCCGTATTTGTAGGCGGTCTTAATTTTAAAGAGCAAGTCCATAATGAAGACACATCTGCCAGTTATACCACAGTGCTTTTTGTTTCGGTTGCCATGCTTTTAGTTCCAACTACAATTTCTTTTCATGCAGACGATCAAGCATTACACAGTGCAAGTATCATTATTGCAGTTTTACTTTTTATCTATTACTTTTTTATTTTCAGATTCCAGACAGATACACATGTTCATTTTTTTAAATTTAAAAAAAGAAGCAGGGTTAAAAGATATATAGAGGAAGAGGATGAAAATTATTTTTTTGATAAAAAAAGCAATTTATTTAATATACTTTTTTTAATTTTTTTATTAGTGTTAATTGGAATGCTTTCAGAAATTTTTGCTAATGAAGGGGTAAAAGTATTTAAACAGTTTGGTTTAACTGCTGGATTTGTGGGTATTTTAATTGCTTTTGTGACAGCTGCACCTGAACTTTTTACAGCAATCAGAGCTGCTAAAAATGATGAAATGCAAAGGGTCGTCAATATTGCTATGGGTGCAAGCACAGTATCAATACTTTTAACAGTTCCAAGTTTGATTTTCCTATCATTGATTGTAGGTGTTAAATTTACACTTGATTTTTCTCCTCTTCAGGTTGGTGCACTTCTTTTAACTATTTTACTTGTTTGGAAGACTACTGAAAATGGAGAAACAAACTATCTGGAGGGACTTTCGCATCTTATGCTGTTTCTAAGTTACGCAATAATAGCAATCTTTTATTAATTTTTTTAATTTTTTTTCTTTTTTTGTGCTAAAATTAATTGTTAAAACCTAAAAAAGGAGATTTAATGGATAGAAGAAAATTTTTAAAAGCAGCAGGTGTCACAGCTGTAGCCAGTACCGCTTTTACAACTAATCTGTATGCAAAAAGAATTACAAGACTTAAAGTTTGTCTTTCTTGGCCTAAAACTTTACCAATTATGGGTGAAGGTGCATTATGGTTTGCTGAGAGGGTAAAAGAACTCAGCGGCGGAAGTTTACAGGTTAAAATATTTGGTGCAAACGAATTAGTACCCGCTTTAGGTGTATTTGATGCTTGTTCTAAAGGTTTAATTGACGGTTTTCACTCAGGTCCGTATTATTGGAAAGGTAAAAATATAGCATTTGCTCTTTTTAGTTCAGTACCTTTTGGAATGAACGCTGATGAACTTGAAGCGTGGTTTGATTTTGGTGGAGGAATGGATTTATGGAGAGAACTTTATGCTAAATATAATCTAATGCCGTTTAAAGGTGGAAATACTGGAAACCAAATGGGTGGATGGTTTAGAAAGCCTATTAAATCACTCGCCGATATGAAAGGTCTTAAAATGAGAATTCCGGGTCTTGGCGGTGAAGTTATGGCAAAACTTGGAGTAAAACCTGTAAATATTCCGGGCGGTGAAATTTATACAGCGCTTGAGAGAGGTGTAATTGATGCAACCGAATGGGTAGGGCCGAGTCTGGACATTATCATGGGATTCTATAAAGTTGCAAAATATTATTATACAGGATGGCATGAACCGGCAAGTCTGCTTGAAATGACATTCAATAAGAAAAAATATGAAAAATTACCAAAAGAACACCAGGCGATTCTTGAAGCTGCAACTAAAGAAATGCATGCAAGAATATTTTCAGAGTTTCAATATCAAAACGCTGTCAAACTTCAAGAGATTCTTAAAGGTGAATATGGGGTTAAACTTGGTAATTTCCCTGATGACGTTAATGAAGCCGCTAAAAAGGCTGCTAAAAACTTATATGAAGAATATGCTAATAAATCAAAAGATTTTGCTAAAGTATATGAAAATATAAAATCTTATATGCCTGTAATGAGAAAATGGACAGATACACTTCCAAAATGGTATCTTGATATGAGGGACAGCGGAACAATTGTGGTTTAAACAAAATCTTTTAATACTTCGCTACAGAGGGCAAATCCAAATGCCCCTGTAACTCCAACAAAACTTCCCATATCGCAGTTTATAGGTTTTTCTATTGAATATACTACTTTAAAATCATCTTTGAAATTTTCTTTTTTTAATCTGTCCCTTATTTTTTTTGCAAAAGGGTCGGTGTTAGTTTTCCATATCGAATCAATTTTAATTTTTGTAGGGTCTATTCTTTTAGCCGCGCCCATCGAAGATATTATTTTAGGATAGGCATTTAAAATAAGGGATATTTTTGCATTTACATCATCAATTGCGTCAATTACGATATCATATTCTTTTAAATTAAGTTCTTTGATATTTTCAGGTGTCAATTTTAAATCAATCCCTTTTACATTATACATTTTACTTAAAACTTCAACTTTTTTTTGTCCTGTAAATTCACTTCCGATTTGTCTGTTTTGATTTGTTATATCGAATCTGTCATAATCTATGATGGTAATATTTTTAACTCCGCTTCTGCTGAGACAATCCAGGGCATATCCTCCGACTCCCCCGACTCCCGCTATTAAAATTTTAAGTTCCTGTAATTTATGAAATTTGCCAAAAAGTTTTTTGCATCTGTCATACCTCATTTTTTTCCTTGAGAATTTGGGATAGCTTTAAGATATTCAAATATTTATCGGAAAATTCAATTTTTTGATTGTTTTTAATTATTTCTTTGAATCTGTCTATAAATAAAGGTTCTTTTGCAATAATTCCTATTAATGAATCAATCTGTGTAAAAGGATACAAAAGAGATATTTCTTCTATTAAATCGTTTATTTCCTGTTTTTCATAATTTTGATAATTTAAAATTTTATCTCTGAAAAATTTGGGATAGTTGATATTATTGTAAATTAAATCTTCAATCGGGTAAATCTCGCTGATTCCGGGAATTATAACCTGCAGTGCAAAAATACCGCAACATTTATAAATTTTAAAATATTCTTTTTTATTAAATACGTCGTAGTTTGCAAAATTCCATTTACATACTTCAAAAAGAGGTCTTTTTAAAAAATTTTTATGTACATTTCCGCTTAAATCTATAAAATGGTTAATTAAATTAAATCTGTCTCTTACATCTTCTATATCTTCAATTATTTTTCCAAAATTATTTAGCCCTGATTGAAGCAGTTCAAAATATGCTTTTTTAATAGCTTTTTCTTGGTTTATATCGCATCCAAAAGCTAAAATGATATTATCATCCTCTATATAACTAGCCGCCATTACAGGGTATTTACCACCAAGAGAGGAATCATAAATCTGAATATTTTTTGAATTAAGAGGATGGTCTATTTTAGGAAGGGGCAGGGCATATTTTATAACTTCAAATTTTACAAACCTTTCAATTATTTCAGCTTTAGCATTTTTATAAGCTTCAATTATGTCAAAATGGGCAGCCATTCCGTTGCTTGCATAAAGGTTTTGAATTAGGTTTATGGGAAAATATACTTTTTCTTTTGTGTCTCTGTTTAAAAACGGGATTGAGAGTATTTCAAAAGAATCTGAATTAAAATCAATTAGTTCTTCTTTTTGGAGAGAGTCTATTTTATAAAAGTGTTTCAGCTCTTTATTTAAAAACTCACCTTCTTTTACATCAGGATATAGATTATTTACATAATATTCTTCAAAAAAATTGCGTGTCAGTATTCTCTCTGCCATTTCACCCTGTGCGCTGAGCAGGGCAAGATCTGGAGTTCCCCCTTTTCCAAAAGAGATAAAGGGGATATCTTTTAATTTAAGCTCACAAGTAAAAACATCATTTATTTGCTTAAATTCATAAAAATATTCTAAATTTAACTTTTCAAAAAATAAATTATAATTTTTCACTTTTCACTTTTCATTTTTAATTGCTCTAATAATTTATAATCCGTTATATCCAAAGTTATCGGTGTAATTGAAATATACCCGTTTTTAACAGCCCAGAAATCAGTACCTTTTTCTTCTTTAAAATTTAGGGGATGAAGTCCAAGCCAGTAATATTCCTCGCCCCTTGGATTTATATGCTTATGGGCTTCATTACCGTAAATTCTGTATGCCAGTTTTGTAAACTGATAGCCTTTTATTTTTTTAGTGTTTGGAATATTTACATTTAAAAGTTTTCTATGAGGGAGTGTAATTTTGTTTTCTAAAACTTTTAGGGCAATATCTTTTACAATTTCTTTTGTTTTTTCCCAGTCTATTTTGCTGGGAGGA
Source organism: Lebetimonas natsushimae (assembly GCF_002335445.1). Classification (NCBI taxonomy): domain Bacteria; kingdom Pseudomonadati; phylum Campylobacterota; class Epsilonproteobacteria; order Nautiliales; family Nautiliaceae; genus Lebetimonas; species Lebetimonas natsushimae. Next base: position 82,738 of record NZ_BDME01000006.1, read on the forward strand.
TTGTCATAGCTTTTTAAAACCTGGGAAAATGCAATAGATTTTATTCCATGAATCGCTCCTTCAGTTGCTCCTCCTACAGTTCCGGAATAATTTACATCTTCTCCCATATTTGCACCGTGATTAATTCCGCTCACTACTAAATCGGGTAATTTATTTTTAAAAAATTCATTTAAAGCAAGATAAACACAGTCATTTGGGGTACCGTCTTCTAGTTTATAAAAATTTTCTTTAATTTTTTTAAACATAAGCGGTTTGGTGATTGTAAGGGATTTGGAACAGGCACTTTTGGGATGAGCGGGTGCTACTACGATAGGGTCTCCTATTTCCCTCATGGCTTTATATAAAACTTCAAGTCCTTTAGCTTCGTATGAGTCGTCATTTGTTATCAGAATTTTCGGCATTTGTTTCCTTTGGTATAATTTTATAAAAAGGCTCATAATGAAATATTTAAGAGACGATATTGATATTAAGATTTTATCAAATTTTGAAATGCCTTTTAGTGAAATTGAAAATAATTTTGAAAAATTTCAAGAAAAACTCAAAAATTATGATTTAGGTGTTTGGAGTAAAAATATTATGTTAAATGATTTTAACGACATTGATATATATAATAACAGAGGTGAAAAATTAGAGTGGGTTGATATCGTGCTGAATTATCTTAATTCTTTAAATGGATTTTTAAGGGAGCAAATAGGTGTTTGTATTGAAAAAGAGATTCCCAGAATTTTAGACAATGAACTTACTTATCTCATCGTTCAGAGGAAAATAAAACCCGATTTTGATGAAAATTATTTTATAGCTTTTGATAAAAAAATATATTTTCCAATGATTAGCAGGGATTTTGATTTAAAGTTTTCTATTGTAAAATTAGTTGAATGGGCTAAAAGAGGCAAGAAAAATTTGATAAAATTTCAAAACTAAACTTAAAGGATGGATATGGCAAAATTGGTTTTAGTCAGACACGGAAAAAGTGAGTGGAATAAACTTAATAAATTTACAGGCTGGGTGGATGTGGATTTGGCGCCTGAGGGAATTGAAGAAGCTAAAAAAGCCGGAGAGAAACTAAAAGATGCCGGATTTGCTTTTGATGTCTGTTTTTCTTCATATTTAAAAAGAGCTATAAAAACTGGGATTATTATCTTAGAAGAGCTTGATTTATTATGGATAGACCATCTTAAAGACTGGAGATTTAATGAAAGATTTTACGGGGCGCTAACAGGTCTAAATAAAGATGAAGTTAAACAAGAACTTGGAGAGGAAAAATTCTTGCTTTACAGGAGAAGCTATGACGTTCCGCCTCCGCCGCTTAGTGAAGATGATCCAAGACACCCTAGATTTGACCCTAAATACAAAAATTTCCCCATTGAGCTTATTCCAAATACAGAAAGTCTGAAAGACAATCAAATAAGAGCTATGGCAGCATTTCATGAAAGAGTGGCACCGCTTCTTGTAGAAGGAAAAGATGTGTTGATTACAGCGCATGGAAATACGATAAGGGGAATGGTAAAAGAGCTTGACGGAATAAGTGATGAGGATATTCCTAAATTTGAAATTGCTACGGGTGTACCGAGAGTTTATGAATTTGACGAATCATTACATATTAAAAAAGTTTATAATTTAGATTAATTTATCAAGCAGTTTGCTGAAACTGTTGGCAAAATTTTGAATATTCTTTTTGCTAAAGGGTTTTGGCCCTTTAGTAATTTCTCCGCTTTCCCTGATTTCGGCCATTAAATTTCTAATACTTAAAAAATTTTGAATAGAATTTTCATCGTAGATTTCGCCTCTGTGTCCTAAAGCTACTGCCCCTTTTTTTACGCATCTGTCAGCCAAAGGAATATCGGCGGTAATAATTAAATCATTTTTTTCTGTGCGCTTTACTATTTCATCATCTGCTTTGTCTATACCTTCAGAAACCACGATATATTCTATAAAAGGGCTTTTGTCAAAAAATATTTTTTTATTGGAAACTACAATAGTTTTTAATTTTCTTTTATTTACTGCTCTATAAATTATTGGCTTTATTGCTTTTGGCAAGGCATCCGCGTCAATTAAAAGCTTCATTTTTTACCTTAATAAAGAAATAACTTCCAAAAAGTGCTGAAAAAGTATTGATACTTACAAGCATATAAATAATTACTATTTGATAACTGACGGCTTTTAATGGGGATGCGCCGGCTAAAAGCATACCGGTTGTTATTCCGGGAATTGCAACAACACCTATGGTCTGCAGCATATTGTTTACTGGTATCAGAGCCGCTTTTACAGCCTGTTTTTGCATAATTTTTAAAGCGTTTTGCAAAGTGTCGCCTATTGCTATAAAACTTTCAATAAGTTCTTTTTGAAGTGTTATTTCCCTTTTTAATCTTTCAATTGTCAGAGTGTATGTATTAAGCGAATTTCCTATAATCATTCCGGAGATAGGAATAAATTCATACGGCTTAAAGGAAATTATTTTTAATAAAAGCATTGTGGTAAGAATTATTATTGTAGATAAACTTATAGAATAAAATGCGCTTGAAAATAAAAAACCGGTTCTTTTTTTAGCAATATAAGAGGAATAAAGAAGCATAAATAAAATTACGGGAATATAAAAAATAGGATTTTTAATTTTGAATAAAATTCCTAAAATAAAACCCAATAATGTGAGTTGAATTAATGCCCTGATGGAATTAATAAAAAGTTCTTTTTCTATATAGAGTCTATGTTTATAAGAAATAAAAAGAGGTATCAAAACTAAAACAAAACTGTATATGATAATATCTATTTTCAATCAAGTCCTTTTTTAGAATTTTAACAAAAAAAAATAATTTTAATTTTGATATAATAATAGTAAAAAAATGGGCTGAATTTGGTAAGTATCAGAAAAGAATTCCACAAGACAGTTGTAATAGGGTTTATATTAGCTTTTATAGTGCTACTGATTTTGTATTATGTTATTACTAAAATAGTTGTGGAACAAAAGCTTACAGCAGCAAGGCTTGAGGCTAAAACAATTATTTATTATAGACATTATATATCTTTTGTGGCTCCGAAAGTCAAAATAGTGGATTTAAATTTATCGCCTTTTGCACTTACACCTGCTTATGTAACAGATCAGGTGGCCAAGAAATTAAGGGATGATAAAATTTATTATATAAAACAGGTATCGGATAATTACAGAAATCCGTTGGATAAACCGAACAATATTGAATTAGAAGCTATAGAATATTTTAAAAAATATAAAGATAAAAATGAATATTATAAAACATATAAACCTGATAAAAATTTTAACAAACAGTATTTTTTTTATGCTAAAAAACTTACAATAGAAAAATCTTGTCTTAAATGTCACGGAATTCCTTATAAAGATGTGCCCGCCGATATTTATAAAAAAATTGTTAAAATTTATGGAAACGGGGCTTTTGGATACAAAAAAGGTGATGTAAGAGGTGTTCTTTCTATAGTCTTTCCTTATGAAAAAGTAATAATGAATGTAAATAAAATTTTTGCAATTATAATAGGAATAGGAGTACTTTTTTTTATAACCGGCCTTTTAATATTTTTTAAAGTGAATGAAAAAATTCAGGAAGACATTTATAAAATTTTAGAACATTTTAAATTTACAAAAGAGGGTAGATATCCTATATTAAAAGATCAAATGAAATTTATTGAATTTAAAGAATTGAAAAATCAGATTAACAAAACATTTTTTAAACTAAAAAAATATCAGGGTTATATTTATTATAAATACTATTATTACCCATTAACTAATCTGCCGAATAGGAATAAATTTTTGGAATTGGCAAGTGAAAAAAAATATCCCATTGTTTTGATTAATACAGATAAATTTAAAGAAATAAATTTTTATTTTGGCAGTGAAATAGGTGATAAATTAATAAAAAATATTGCGCTGAGACTTAAAAATTTAAGAAAAAAATATAGTTTTAAACTTTATCACATTGATATAGATGAATTTGCCTTAATATTTAAAAATGAACAAATTTCTAAAAAAGAATTGCAAGAAATTATAGAAGATATTATTAATTTTTTGGAAGAGCCTTATAATATTGATTCTAATAAGATAATTGTCAGATTTAGAGCAGGCGTTAGTTTATATAAAAAAGATTATATCAGAGCTAATATTGCACTTGATATGGCAAAAGAACTTAAAAAAGATATAGTTTTTGGCAGTGAAATAGAAAATTTAGATAAATATAAAGAACATCTGAAATGGCTTAAAAAACTTCAGTGGGCATTAAAGAATGATAAAATCATTCCTTTTTATCAACCAATAGTAGATAAAAATAAAAACATTGTCAAATATGAGGCTTTGGTCAGATTAATAGATGAGAATGGAAAAGTGGTAAATCCTTTTTATTTTTTAGATGTTGCTAAAAGATCAAGATATTATTTAGAAATAACAAAGAGGGTAGTTAACAAAGCCATTGAAAAGGTTATAGAAAAAGATACAGCCGTTTCAATAAATTTGACACTTGAAGATATAGAAGAAAGGGAAATGAGAAATTTTATTTTTGAAAAACTTAATTTATTAAGAGATAAATCAAAAATAACTTTTGAAATAGTTGAAAGTGAAGATGTCAGGGGAAATAAATTAGTAAAAAACTTTTTATATGAAATTAAAACTACAGGCGCATTAATATATATTGATGATTTTGGAAGCGGCTATTCTAATTTTGATTACTTAATCAAATTGCATCCTGATGGGGTTAAAATTGATGGAAGTTTAATAAAAAATATATTGAATGATAAAAATTCCCAAATTATTGTAAAGACAATAGTTTCTTTTGCAAAAGAGATGAATATAAAAGTTATTGCTGAATTTGTTGAAAATAAAGAAATTTTTGAATATCTAAAAAAATTGGATGTTGATTATTTTCAGGGATATTATTTTTCTCCTCCAAAAGGAGATATATAAAATATTTTGATAAAATTCTTAAAAAAAAGGTTTAATATGTTAGTTTTAAAAACAGATGCGGCAAATTTCAGAGTTAAATTTGAAGAAATTTTAAAGCGTGGTAAAATGGATATTGAAAATGTGGAAGATATTGTGAAAAATATTATAAATGAAGTAAGAGAAAGAAAAAATAAAGCATTATTTGAACATATTTCAAAATTTGATAAGTGGACTCCTATAAAAGATGATGATTTAGTAATTAGTAAAGATGATATGAAAAAAGCATATGAAAATTTAGACGAAGATTTAAAATGTGCTTTGCATTTAGCATATGACAGAATTAAAGCATATCATGAAAAACAACTTCCAAAAACATGGTTGACTTTTGAGGATAACGGAACAATTCTTGGACAGAAAGTAACTCCTGTAGAAAGGGCCGGTGTATATGTACCGGGTGGTAAAGCATTTTATCCTAGCAGTCTTTTAATGAATGTTATTCCGGCAATTGTTGCGGGTGTTGAAGAAATAGTGGTAACTACCCCTGTTATTGAAAATAAACCGAATCAGTTACTGCTTGCTGCTTTGTATATTTGTGGTATGCCAAAAGCATTTAAAGTAGGAGGGGCAAGTGCTGTTGCAGCAATGGCTTATGGGACAGAGACTATCCCTAAAGTTGATGTAATTACAGGTCCAGGCAATATTTTTGTAGCAACAGCTAAAAAACTAGTATACGGGGAAGTGAATATTGATATGATAGCGGGACCAAGTGAAATTGGAATTATTGCAGATGAAAGTGCAAAACCGAATTATATGGCAATAGATCTTTTATCTCAGGCTGAGCATGACGAAATGGCAAGTTCTATTATGATAACCCCATCAGAGAAACTTGCTCTTAAAACTAAAGAAAAAATATATGAATTTTTAGAAGAACTTGAAAGAAAAGATATAGCTGAAAAATCAATTGAAGAGAGGGGTGCAATAATTATTTGTAAAAATATAGATGAGGCAATCGAACTTATGAATGAAATTGCTCCTGAGCATTTGGAAGTGGTAACTAAAAACCCATTTGAGCTTTTACCAAAAATAAAAAATGCCGGGGCAATTTTTCTAGGGGAAAACACTCCAGAACCAATAGGTGATTATATAGCAGGGCCGAATCATACATTGCCTACAGGCGGAAGTGCCAAGTTTTATTCTCCATTAAACGTTGAAATTTTTATGAAAAAAAGTTCAATTATTTCTTTTTCAAAAGAAGCTATTGAAAAAATGGGAAAAGATTGTGCCTTGTTAGCCAAAACCGAAGGACTTACAGCCCATCAGAAATCAGTTCTTGAAAGACTTAAGTGAATTTTTTTAACACATTTGATTTTATAGAAAATTTTTTTCCAAACACTCCTCTTGCTTTTTTGATTTTTCTTCTCTCTTTTTTTTTACTGACGACTATATTTGTTTTAATAACTGCAAAATTAATTAAAAAAGATAAAAAATTAAAAAAAAACAATCAGAAAAAGCAGCTCTCAATTGAAAATTTAATAGAAATTGCTAGAAATAAAAAATCTAATATTAACGATTTAGTATTTGCATTTAAATATTTTAATGAAAACTTTAAAGTTAAACAGTTTCCAGATAAAGCATTTGATTTTTTTAAATTAATACTTACACATAAAAACAGAGGTAAAGTTTTATTTGATATTTTTCATAATAAAACAGTAAAATTAAATAAAGATTTTGAAGATCAATTAAATAAAATAGAAAAAGAATGTTTAAATAGATAAAGATAGAGATTAAACTCTATCTCTAAGATTAAGTGCAGAAATTACTTCAAGATATTTATCGTGATCTTTTCTTTTTAAATATCTCATAAGTCTTTTTCTTTGTCCAACCAATTTTAATAAACCTAATCTGCTTGAATGGTCGTGTTTGTGTGTTTGTAAATGTTCGTTAATTTGATTGATTCTTTCAGTCAATAGTGCGATTTGAACCGCAGGACTTCCAGTATCATTTTCATTATTTCCGAATTTAGCGATAATTTCTCTTTTTTTCGCCGAATCCAAAGCCATGTTAGCCTCCTGATTGGTAAATTTTAGTTTTCAAACTAAGAATGAAAGTATATCTTTTTTTCTGCAAAAATGCAAATTTTGATAAAATTATATAAAAAAGGATTGTATGAAAAAACTGATATTTTTCTTTTTAATTAGTTTTTCTTTTGCTACAAATGTTTTAATTTTAAATTCATATTCAGTAAAATTAAAATGGACAAGGAATGAACTTCAAGGAATTTTGGAAGAATTAAAAAATAAAGATTTAAATATTTATATTGAATTTATGGATACTAAAATATTTAGACCGACACCTAAAAGACTTAAATATTTATATGAATATTTATTTCAAAAATATAGAAAAATACCTTTTGATATTGTAATTGTTACAGATGATAATGCTTTAAATTTTGTAAGAGAGCATTTAAATTCTCCTATTTTTATCAATGCCAAAGTATTTTTTGCCGGTATTAATAATTTGGATTTGGTTAATATTTTAGATAGAAACAGGTTTTGCGGTGTTTTTGAAAAAAAAGAACCACTTGTAAATTTAAATTTTGCCAGAAAAATCGTGGATTTAAAAACTTTTTATGTAGTGGGGGATGATTCTACTTCTGCAAAAATTGTTATGAATCAGTATAAAAAAGCATATAAAAATTTTAAAAATATCGAATTTATTTATATTAATGAAAAATATTTAAGTCACATTCTGTATTATTTTAAAGATAATTTTTCTAAAAATTCAGCAATGATGCTTATTAATCCTTTTAGTTTTATTTTTAACGAACAACATATTTCTTATGAAAAAGCAATACAGTTATTATCAAAAATTTATAACAGACCAATTATCGTGCATACCGATATACTTACAAACATTAAAAATTCAAACATTGTAGGCGGCAGGGTAAACGATTCTAAAAATCAGGGTAAAATTGCTGCAGTTAAAGTAAAAAAATATTTAAACGGTGAAAAAATAAATAATATAGGGTTTACTTTTGAAAAAGCCAATAAAATGTATCTTAATGTTTTGAATTTAGAAAAATTTGGAGTAAATGCATATGATTTAGGATATAAAGAAGCTATTTATGTAAATGCGCCTCAAACTATTTGGGAACAATATAAAAATCAATTAATTTTTGTAATTTTGTTTATAGTTTATTTGATTTTAATCATATTTATTTTAATATATAAAAACAGACTAAAAGAAAAATTAAATATAGAACTTCAAAAAAGAATAGATAAGGCGGTAAAAGATATACAAAAAAAAGACAGACTCTTAGCAAATCATTCTAAATTTTTGGCAATGTCTGAAATGATAGGTGCTGTTGCCCATCAGTGGAGGCAGCCTTTGAATGCATTGGCTCTTAATTTACAGGTATTACCCGATATTAAAGATAATGAGAAATTTGAAAACTTAATAAATAAAAATTTAAAAATTATAGAATTTATGTCTAAAACAATTGATAATTTTATTAATTTTTTTAAATCAACCGAAAATATTGTTAATTTTTCCGTTAAATCAGCTATATTTGAAACGATAGAATTAATTGATGCCCAGTTAAAATCTAAAGGTATAAAAATTATTATTAAAGGAGAGGATTTTTATATAAAAGGGAATAAAAATCAATTTAGGCAGGTAGTTTTGAATCTGATAAACAATTCTAAAGATGCTTTTTTAAATCAAGATGAGAAAGAAATAAAAATAATTTTAAAATCCAAAATAAAAAAAATTTATATTTTGGATAACGCTGGAGGAATAGATAATAAAATATTAGAAAGAATATTTGAACCATATTTTACAACAAAAGATTCTGGCAGTGGGCTTGGTTTATATATTAGTAAAATAATTTTAGAAAAATATTTTAATGCTACCTTGGAAATAAAAAATACAAAAATTGGAATAATTAATATAATTTCTTTTAATAGAAAAAAATAAATTGGGTATAATTTTGAAAAAAGGTTTAATATGCTATTTACAAAATCAACAGCGTATACTCTGCAGGCTTTGATGGAACTTGCTAATTTTGATAAACCGGTAGATGTTGCAAAATTAGCGGAAATCACATCACTTCCAAAGCCTTTTTTGGCGAAACTATTGCAGACCCTTTCAAAAAAAGGTTATGTAAAATCTTTTAAAGGTATCCATGGGGGATTTTTACTTGAAAAAGCTCCAAAAGATATTAGGATTTTAGAATTGTTTAAAATTATTGAAGATAAGGACGCTTTAATATTTTACTGTTCCAAAGCACCTGAAAACTGTGTAAGAAACAGGGCTGATATATGTTGTGTTAGGCCTTTTTTTGTTTTTTTAGAAGATAAATTAAATTATATTTTAAAAGATATGACTTTAGAAGATGTTATAAGGATGAAATCTGATAAATAGAATAAAAAATTCACTTAAAGTATTAAGTGAAGTAACTGATTTAGGTGTTGTAGCTTTTGTTTTTGCAATACTTTTAATTATAATAGTTCCACTACCCAGTGGAATATTAGATTTTTTCTTAACAATTTCTTTATCTGTCGGTATTTTGATATTACTACTTAGTCTTTATATTCCAAAACCTACCGATTTTACAACATTTCCTACATTAATATTGATAGTTACTCTTTATAGATTGTCATTAAATGTAGCTACAACAAGAATGATTTTATCCAAAGGATATGAGGGACCGAATGCTGTAAGTAAAATAATTTCAGCTTTTGGGGAATTTGTAGTTGGCGGTAATTATATTATAGGAATTATTGTATTTATTATTTTGGTAATTATAAATTTTATGGTTATTACTCAAGGTTCCACAAGGGTTGCTGAAGTTGCTGCAAGATTTACACTTGATGCACTGCCTGGTAAACAGATGGCAATTGATGCAGATTTAAATGCCGGGCTTATTGATGAAAATGAAGCAAAAAAAAGAAGAATGGAACTTATCCAAGAAGCCAATTTTTATGGGGCTATGGATGGGGCAAGTAAATTTGTAAAAGGTGATGCGATTGCAGGAATTATTATTACTCTTGTAAATATAATTGCCGGGCTTTTAATAGGTATTTTTCAGCATAATATGGATATTTCACAGGCCGCTTCAACATACACTATTTTGACAATAGGTGATGGACTCGTAGGACAAATCCCGGCTCTTATGACTTCAACTGCAACAGGTATTATTATTACAAGAGCAAGTAAGGATGAAAGTAATTTTGCAGAGGGTGTTATAAAGCAGCTGATGAGAGATTATAAAGTTGTTTTGATTGTCGGTATTTTGCTTATTTTTATGGCATTCATTCCAGGTTTTCCAAGCGGAAGCATGATATTTATCGGGATTGTTTTTTTAATAACAGGATATTTGATGATGGAAACACAAAAAGGTGTGGACCCTATTGCCTCAATAATAGCAAAATTTAGAAAAAAACCACCACCTCAGCCTAAAAAAACAGCTGAAGAACTTGAACAAGAAGAAAAACCTAAAAAATCACCTGAAGAGCTTGCTAAAGAAGAAGAACAGGTATTGGAAAATATATTAAAAGTTGAAATACTGGAGCTTGATATTGGTTATCAGCTTATTAAAATTGCCGATCCCAACCAGGGCGGTGATTTGCTTGAGAGAATTAAAACCATGAGAAAAAAAATAGCAAGTGATTTCGGGTTCCTAGTACCCCAAATAAGAATAAAAGACAATATTCAGCTTCAACCAAACGAATATCAGATTTTATTAAAAGGTGTTGAAGTTGCAAGAGGAGAGGTTTACCCGGATAAATATTTGGCAATGTCAACTCCTATGGTAATTGAAGAAATTGAAGGGATAGAGGTAAAAGAACCGGCTTTTGGAATAGATGCGATTTGGATTGATGAAGATAAAAAAGAAGAAGCTTTAATGAACGGATATACCGTTGTGGACGCATCAACGGTAATTGTTACTCATTTAAGTGAAATAATTAAGAAATATGCAGAAGAGCTTCTAACTCGTCAGGATACACAAGCTCTGCTTGATAGAGTCAAAAAAGATTTTCCTGCCATTGTTGATGATGCCTTAAAAGTTGCAAATGTCGGATTGATTCAGAGAGTTTTAAAATCCTTGCTTCATGAAAAAATACCCATTAAAGATATGATTACAATACTTGAGACAATTGCAGATATAGCTGAATATACCAAAAATATCGACACTATTGTAGAACATGTAAGGAGTAATTTAAGCCGTGTTATTACAAAACTTTATGAAAGTGAAGACGGTACATTAAAACTTGTGACTTTTGATACCCAGACGGAGCAGTTTTTACTTTCGAAACTGCAGCAGCAGGGGGATAACAAACAGTTTTTACTGACTGTTTCCGAAATGAATAAACTTGTTGAAGAAATAAGCAATGCTGCAGCTGAAATTTTAAATAAAGGTATTGCCCCTGTTGTATTGATTGTAGACCCGTTAATCAGAAAGCCTCTCGCTGAAATTCTTGAAAGATTCGGGGTTGATGTAGTGGTACTTTCCCATGCTGAAATAGACCCTAATGCAAAATTTGAAGTACTGGGAAGTATAAGTATAAATTTCAAGGACTGATTGTATGTTAAACAAAGTGGAAAAAGAATTAGTTAAAAAAATGTTTTTTTACCCTGTTTTTATAGTGGTAATTTCATTTATATTGGTCGTTTTTTCATCTTATTATACGTTATATACATTTAAAAGCAAAGAAGTTGATAAAAATACTAAAATATTAATAAATAATAAAAAAAATTATTTAAAAGAAAATGTAATAAATTTATCAAAAGATATTGATAACGCTTTACAATTCAGTTTGGAAGAGACTAAAAAAAATGTAAAACACAGAGTTTATTTAATATATTATGCGATTAAAAGCCTTTATTCTTTAAATAAAAATAAAACGTTTATTATAAATTATTTAAACACTTTAAATACTTATTTAAAAAATCATTATATTTTTGCATATGATACAAACGGAATTGTTAAAACTCATATATTAAAATCATTTATAGGAAAAAATACTAAAAAAATTTATTTAATCAATCATATGTCTGTATTTGAAAGAAATAAAAAAATTTTAAATAAAAATAATGAAGGATTTATAAAAAAATATTTTTATAAACCTAATAATAAAAATAAAAAATTTTTAAAAATAGATTTTATCAAATATATACCTGAGCTGAATTTAATTATTGGTTCAGGAGAATATGTGGATGAAATAAAAAATAAATTAGAAAAGCAGATTTTCCAAAGAATAATGATGAAAAGATACGGGAATGATTATTATTTTTTTATAATTAAAAAAGATGGAACATTAATATTAAATCCTACTTATAAAAGCGCGATAGGAAAAAATATTTTAAATTTAAAAGATATAAACGGAAAATATTTTATAAAAGAAATGATAAAAAAAGCACTGGAAAACAAAAACGGATCATTTGTTGTTTATAAATGGATAAATCCGAAGACCGGCAAAATAGAAAAGAAAATATCATATGTGCTTTTTAACAAAAGCATAGATGCGATAATAGGCAGCGGTTTATATATTCAGGAGGATATAGCAAAAAACATAAACGATATTAAAAAGAATTTGAACGAAGAATTTAAAATATTTTATAGAAATTTAGTAATCATATTTTTAATTATTTTAATATTCTCTGTGTTTTTGTCATTTATTTTATTTAGAAAATTGAAAAATGTTTTTTTTATATATGATAAATTATTAAAAGAAGAAAAGAAGAAAATTGAGTATGAATCTTTACACGACCCTTTAACCAAAATTGCTAACAGAAGATTTTTTAATCAGAAAATTAAAGAAGAAATTTTAAGGGCGAAACGCTATAACCATACTTTTTCAATTGCAATGGTTGATATTGATTATTTTAAAAAAATAAATGATACTTATGGGCATGATATAGGGGATTTGGTTCTTAAAAAAATGGCTTCTTTTATTAAAAGACATATAAGAAGTACAGATATTTTTGCGAGATGGGGCGGAGAAGAGTTTATGCTTATTTTCCCTTATACAGATTTACAAAAAGCTAAACAAATTTGTGAAAAACTGAAAAAAGAGCTGCAGGAGAATGAGTTTGTTCAAAGGCCGGTAAAATTTACAATAAGCTGCGGTATTACTGAATTTAGAAAAGATAACAATATAGAAAGTATTATAAAAAGGGCTGATGAAGCTTTATATGAGGCAAAAAACGGTGGGAGAGACAGAATAGTTCTCAAATAATTATTTAAAAGCTATAAATGTAGCAAAATTATTCCATCTGAAAATTACTTCAGCTTCTTTAAATCCGGCATTTTTAAGCATTTCCATGTTTTCTTCCATTGTATAAGGAATCAGCACATTTTCCAAGGCTTCCCTTTTTCTTGCTATTTCGTATTCAGAATATCCCATTTTCTTTTTAAATTTATAATATTCATCAATCATTATTTTGTTCAGTTTTTTATGGTTTGTTATCAGTTTTTCACTCATAAAAAAAATGCCTTCGTTCATTAGAGAATCATATATTTTTTTTATAAGCTTTTCTCTTTTTAGGGGTCTTATAAACTGAATAGTATAATTTGCAATCACGGCTTTTGAATCAGAAAAATCATAATTTAAAAAGTCCTCTTCAACAAATTTAATATCAACTCCAAATGCTTTTGCCTTATTTTTGGCCCTTTTAATCATGGCAGGGGAATTGTCTATTCCGATTAAATCAAGTTTTTTATCTGTTTTTTTTGCCAGTTCTATTAAAAATGTACCTGTAGAGCTTCCCAAATCAACTATTTTGTCATTTTCATCTAAAAAATTTTTTAAAATATTAATTTGAAGATTTAAATTTTCTTTATAAAAAGGTACGCTTCTGCTTAACATATCGTCAAATACGCTTGCAACTTCTTCATCAAATTCAAACTGTTTTTCTATAGGTTTTGTAAAAACTTTATCTTTCAATTTCATCCTTATGGTATAATTTTTAATAATTTTACTAAAAAAGGCATTGTAATGAAAGATTCAACACTAGCTTTGCACTGGGGATATGAAAAAGACAGACAAAAGGCAATGCAGGTTCCTATTTATATGACTACCGCATATGAATATGATTCAACCGAACATGCCGCAAGACTTTTTAATCTGGAAATTGAGGGAAATATTTATACAAGAATAGGTAATCCCACTACCAAAGTTTTTGAAAAAAGAATAGCAGCCCTTGAGAGAGGGACAGAAGCACTGGCGACTTCAAGTGGAATGGCGGCTATATTTTATTCACTTTCAAATTTAGTACAAACTGGGGATAATATAATAATTTCAAATAAACTATACGGGGGAAGTATTACGCTTTCAACCCATACTTTAAATAGACTTGGAATTAAAGCCAGATTTTTTGATGTTCATAATCCTGAAGAACTCAATGATTTAATAGATGATAAAACAAAAGCAATCCTTATTGAAAGTGTTTCTAATCCGGCTTTGGCTGTTCCTGATTTCGAAGGAATATCCAAAGTGGCAAAAGAAAGAGGGATTATTTTAATTTGTGATAATACAATAGCAACCCCTTACGGTGTTAAACCAATAGAGCTTGGTTGTGATGTAGTTGTTCACAGCGCGAGTAAATATATTGTGGGAAACGGAAGTGCAATAGGAGGGGTTATAGTTGAAGGAAAAAGTGCAAAAGAAAAACTTTTGACTTACAGATATCCTCAGTTTAACGAACCGGATGAGAGTTATCACGGACTTGTTTACAATGAAAAATTTGATGCACCTTTTATTGCAAGGGCAAGACTTGCACTTCTGAGAGACTTTGGAGCAGTAATGTCTCCTTTTAATGCATGGCTTATGATATTAGGGCTTGAACATCTACATTTGAGGATTAAAGCTCACAGCGAAAATGCCCTTGAAATAGCCAAATTTTTAAAATCTCAAAAAGATATAAAAAAAGTAAATTATCCGTTTTTAGAAGATAACGAAAATTATGTATATGCAAAAAAATATCTAAAATATACAGGAGGTATAGTCAGTTTTGTTGTGGAGAATTTTGAGAGGGCAAAAAATATTGCAAATTCACTTAAAATTTTTTCACTTGTAACAAATATAGGAGATTCAAAATCAATTGTAACTCACCCTGCAAGCACGACACACCAGCAGTTAAGCAAAGAAGAGCTTA
Organism: Lebetimonas natsushimae; assembly: GCF_002335445.1. Lineage (NCBI taxonomy): Bacteria > Pseudomonadati > Campylobacterota > Epsilonproteobacteria > Nautiliales > Nautiliaceae > Lebetimonas > Lebetimonas natsushimae. Next base: position 97,793 of record NZ_BDME01000006.1, read on the forward strand.
TTAAAGCGGGGGTTGATGAGGGGCTTATTAGACTAAGCATTGGTCTTGAGGATGTTGATGATTTAATTGATGATTTAAAAAAGGCATTAAGTGATTAAAGATGTAAAAAAACTTAGCCTGATTCCTTTTATTTTATTTTTAATATTTTCAATAATATTTTTTATAATTTTTTATTCCGTTTTACAGGATTATTTAAAAGAAGAAATTAAAGTAACTCAAAATAAAATTTTAAATATAGAAAAAAATTATCTTAAGAAGGATGTTAAAAAGTTTAAAGATACTTTTAAATTGGCTTTTGATATTGCTTATACCGATGCACAATCAAATTTAGAAATATTTTTAAAAACAATGATTGAAAAAAATCTGATAAACGGTTTATTTGTTTCAAAAGACAATTATCTCATAATAGGAAAAATACCTAAAAATAAAAAATTTAATTATGAAATTTATGAAAACAAATATATTTTATTAAATCTTAATTCGCATAAATATTTAGTTTTTTTAATTGATAAAAGAGACAGTGTTTATATAGCGGGGATAAATAAGAAATATATTGATAATTTAGTATTTGAAAAAATAAGACACTATTTAGATAAGATTAACAAAAATAATCCGAGTTATATAGCATTGGGAAAAATAACAACATTTAATCCTGGAAAAGATGGGGTGTTTGGTTATTTATATTATATGCCTCCTAAATTAAAAGAAAAAGAGGGTATGATTTTATCAATTTATAAACCTGATATAAAAGGTAGGTTTTTCAGGGAAAAATATTTTAAATCATTAAAAGAAAATAAAGATTGTTTTGTTGTTTATACGTTTAAAAATCCTAAAACAAATAGATATGAAGAAAAAATCAGTTATTATAGTTTGATAAAACCTTTTAATTTCAGTGTATTAAAAGGAATATATGCTTCCCAAATAATTAAAAAAATAGATAAAGAGGTTAAAGAAAAACAACAAGATCTAAAAAATATAGTATTTATCGGTATGTTTACATATTTACTTCTTATGGGTGTATATTTTTTTGTTATGAATAAACTTGTTCAGAAAATTAAATTAAAAATTTTTAAAGAATATGAAGAATTATTAAAAAAACTCAGACATAAACATTATCATGATTCACTTACCAATTTGCCAAACAGAATAAAATTAATAGAGGAATTAAATAAATATCAGGGACTTATATTAATAGATATCGATGATTTTTCAGATATAAACGATGTCTATGGATTTTTTACGGGAAATAAAATATTAAAGAGTATTGCAAATGATTTTAAGAAAAATTATGAAAATGTTTACAGGGTGGGAAGTGATGAATTTGTTATAGGATTTAACAGAAAAATAGACAAAACTGATTTATGTGAAATAGCCAACAGGGATTTTCAATATAAAATGGTAAAATTGACATTTACAGTAAGCGGAAGCAATCAAAAAGGCTCTCTTTTAAAAACGGCTGAGAGTGCATTGAAAGTAGCTAAGAAGAGTAAGGAAAATTGTGTTTTATTTACCAAAGATATTGAAGAGGCACAAAAAAACAGAATACGAATGATTCAAAAATTAAGGAAAGTATTAGAGAATAGAAAAATTATTCCTTTTTATCAATGTATAGAAGAGAAAGACAGAAAAGATAGAAAATATGAAGCCCTTATTAGAATTGAAATGGATAATAAAATTATTACTCCTTTTATGTTTATGGATTTGCTTAAAGAGGCAAGGCTTTATAATAAATTTTCACAGATAATAATTGAAAAAGTGTTTGATGATGTAAAAAATAATAAAATTAAAAATGTTTCGATTAATCTTTCCTTTATTGATATTATAGATGAAGATACAAGAAATTTTATTTTTGATTTAATCGATAAGTGTAAAAAAAATAATGAAATAACATTTGAAATACTTGAGAGTGAAAGTATTGAAAATTTTGAAGTGGTAAAAAGTTTTATAGAAAAAGTAAAAAACAGGGGGATCAAAATAGCAATTGATGATTTTGGAAGTGGATATTCCAATTATATAAGAGTATTGGAACTGCAGCCCGATTTTATTAAAATCGACGGAAGTCTTATTAAAAATATACATGATAAAAAATATTTTGAAATAATAAGATTAATTGTCGAATTTGCAAAAAAATTTAATATATATACGGTTGCCGAATTTGTAGAAAATGAAGAAATTTATAATAAATTAAAAAATTTGGGAATTGATTATTTCCAAGGATTCTATTTTTGTAAACCTGAGCCGCTTGAGAAAATAAAGAAATAGTTTGATAAAATTTCATTTAAAAAAAGGAAAATATGAAACTTGAAACCAAAATAGCAAAATTTACGAAACCACTTTATCTTGAGAGCGGTAGAATACTTGAGCCATGGCAAATTATATATGAAACATACGGCGAACTTAATGAAAACAGAGATAATGTGATTTTAATAACCCATGCACTTTCCGGCTCTCATCATGCCGCAGGAATGTATGAAGGGGACAGAAAGCCAGGATGGTGGGATGGTTTGATAGGAGATGGGAAAGCAATTGACACTACAAAATATTTTGTAATAGCCACAAATGTGATAGGCAGCTGTTTCGGGTCAACAGGTCCTATCAGCCCGGTTTATCCGGGAAGTAGTGAAAGATACAGACTTAAATTTCCTGTAATTACAATTAAAGATATGGTTAAAGCGCAGAAAATATTACTCGATTCTCTTGGAATCAAACATTTAAAATCTGTTATAGGCGGTAGTATGGGGGGAATGCAGGCTCTTAGATTTGCGGTAGATTATCCAGGATTTATTGAAAAAATATTCCCTATAGCAACGACGTATCAAACAAGACCTTATGTTATAGCAATTAATAAAGCAATGATAGAGGCTGTTAGAAGTGACTGTGAATTCAAAAATGGAAATTATGACCCAAAAGAGATTAGAAAAAGAGGGTTAAAAGGTTTGGCAGCCGCAAGAATGATAGGATATTTAAATTATATTTCACCTGTAACATTCGATAAGAAATTCGGCAGGGATTATGTTAAAACAGACGGAATGTTCGAACTTTTCGGTAGATTTCAGGTTGAAAGTTATTTAGAATATAACGGAAGTAATTTTCCTAAATGGTTTGATCCGTTAAGTTATATCTATTTATTAAAAGCTATTTCTCTTTTTGATATAAGCAGGGGTTTTACTTCATTAAAAGAAGCTTTTTCTCAGATAAAAGACAAACTGGTTTTAATTTCATTTTCCGGTGATACTTTGTTTTTTCCGGAAGAAATGAGAGAAATTAAAAAATATATGGATGAAGTTAACGGAAAGAGTGAATATTATGAAATAAAAAGTGATTATGGACATGACAGTTTTTTAGTTGAGATTGATAAATTTGAAGATATTATTAAAAATGAATTAAATAATTAAAAATAGAAAATAAAAGGAAGGATATGGAAGATTTTGAAAAGAAATTAAAAGAGGCAAAAGAACTCCTTGAAAAGCTTAATGATCCAGAAATAACTTTATTTCAGGCGATGGAATATTATAAAAAAGGAGTTAAATTATTAGAAGAAGCGTCTAAAATGATAGAAGAGGCCAAACTTCAATTTAAAGAACTGACTAAATGATAATAGCTTCTTTACAATGCGCTGATTTACCAATAAATAAAACAAAACTAGATTATTATATAAATATTGCTAAAAAAGAAAATGCAAAAATATTTGTTTTGCCTGAATATGTTTTAAATAGATTTTTCAATGAATTAGTTAAAACACCTAAAAATTTTATAATTGAACAATCAAGACATCAGTTGGAACTTCTTAAAAAATTATCTAAAATTTATAATATTACAATAATTGCTCCAATAGTTGCATATGAGGGAAAAAATTTTTTTAAAGTTATGATTAAAGCAAAAAACGGGAGGATTTTTAAATATTATCAACAGATTTTAATGCCATATTCCCATTGGAATGAAGAAAAATTTTTTTCTAAAAAAGATAATAATCTTTTGGTTTTTAATATTCAAAATATCCGTTTTGGTGTAATGTTTGGATTTGAAAGTCATTTTACCCAGTTTTGGGATTATTTTGAAAATAAAAAAGTAGATGTTGTTTTGATACCGAGTATCGGAACTTTTAATTCATTTAATAGATGGTTTGAACTTCATAAAACATTTGCTTTTATTAAAAATTTTTATGTTTTAAGGGCTAACAGAATCGGCAGTTGGGGGGATTGGGAATTTTATGGTAAAAGTTATTTAGTCAATCCTTTTGGCGAGATTGAAAACATATTGGGTTCTAATGAAGAATTAATGTTATCCAGAATAGATAAAAATTTAATAAAGGAAGCAAGAAAAGAGTGGAAATTTAATAAATTAAGCAGAGAATTTAATTTAATGTAAAATTGAAAAATATAGAATGGAGAATTTAATTTTACATTTTCTATTATCCATTTTTCAATTAATCAAAGATTTCCAATATTTCGTATGCGGTATTTCTTTTTGCAGGTATTTCCCCTACATCTTTTATAAGTTCGATCATTTCTTTTTGATTCATTCTGTTTTGTGCTCCGGCACTTCTTACCACATTTTCTTCCATCATTGTTGAACCTAAATCATTTGCTCCGTAAAGTAGAGCCAGCTGCCCGATATAGCTTCCCTGTGTAACCCATGAGCTTTGAATGTTTTTGAAATTGTCTAAAAAGAGTCTTGCTACGGCCAGATATCTTAAATATCTGTTTGACGAGGCTTTATATTTGACAATCCCTTCATGATATAAAGCGGTGTTATAAGGCTGAAAAGACCACATAATAAACGCCCGAAAACCTCCCGTTTCATCCTGTAATCTTCTGATTTTTTCCCAGTGTTCAACAATCTCTTCTACCGTTTCAACAGTTCCAAACATCATTGTGGCTGTTGTTTTCATTCCGATTTCATGAGCGCTTTTATGAACTTCCAGCCATTCGTCCGTACTTATTTTTTTAGGAGCGATTATGTCCCTTACTCTATCACTTAATATTTCTGCCCCCGCTCCCGGAATTGAACTGAGGCCTTTTTCTTTGAGCCTTATTAAAACTTCTTTAATGGGTATTTTACTTATTTTACTAATATAATTTATTTCAGGTGCTGAAAATCCATGAATGGTAATACTGGGATATTTTTTATGGATATGTTCCACTAAATTTTCATAAAAATCTATTTTTAAATTCGGATGAACGCCTCCTTGAAAAAGAATTTGAGTCCCTCCAATTTCAATTAACTCATCAATTTTTTTATCAATTTCTTCAAAACTTAAAACGTATGCATCGGTACTTTTTTTATGTCTGTAAAAAGCACAGAATTTACAGTTTACAAAACATATGTTGGTATAGTTAATATTTCTGTCTACAATAAAAGTTGTAATCTTTTTAGGATGAATTTCTCTTTTTTTTTCAAGTGCCATTTTTCCAAGCTTGATTAAATCTTCATTTTGTATTAATTCTATTGCTTTTTCTTTTGAAAGTCTCAAAACAGCTCCTTTTTTTTGTATAATTGCTTTTATAATATCAAAAAAGGAAAAGTAATGGAAGAAATTATAGAAAAAATTTCCGAAGAAACTATAAATGAATTAAAAAAAGCAGAAAAACCGGCATACCCCTTATATTATAAAGAAGTTTTTGTCAGTTTAACCAGGGAATATAAAATTTTTGAACAAATTAACCCCAAATTATTATGTGTGGATCCGAGTATAAGTGAGAATCTTATAAATAAAACCGCTGAAACTGTTAAAGACATTCATAAAACCTCTTCCGATATAAAAAGGGAATCTATAAAATTGTTAGAAGATATTGAACCTGTGGAAACTGATGAACTTAAAAGTTTAGTGATACAATATTCTTCCAAACTGCTTGAACAGATTAATAAAATGCATGAAAAAATAAGTGAATTAGAAACTGAGCTTGAGAAAGCGTATAAAGAATTGCTGATTGATCCGTTAACTAAAGCATTAAATAGAAAAGCTTTGGAGAAAGAATTAAATGAAATTTTGGAAATTGGAAAAGAGAAAGATTTAGATTTGGCTCTGGCTGTTTTGGATTTGGATGATTTTAAAAAAATCAATGATACATACGGACATTTGATAGGAGATTTTGTATTAAAAAAAGTTGTTGACATAATTAAGAGATTATTGAGAAAAGAACATAAAATTTATAGAATAGGCGGTGATGAATTTGTTATATTAATGAATAGAATCGATTTGAAAATAGCAGAAAAAGTAATAGATAGAATAGTCTCAACCATCAGTAAAACAAAAATGAAATATAAAGATAATTTAATTGATGTTACTGTTTCAATAGGTTTAACAATGCATAGAAAAGGTGACACTATAGAGAGTATTATACGCAGGGCTGACGAGGCTGTTTATGAAGCCAAAAAAAGCAGAAATAAGTATGCGGTTAAATTATAAGGTTTTTATATGTGGTTTGATGCAATAATTATAGGAGTGACTTTAATATTGGCAATAAAAGGTTTTTTTAACGGTTTTGTTAAAGAGATAGCCGGACTTATAGGGATAATAGGGGGTCTTTATTTAGCAAGCCTGTTTTATCATCAGGCCGGAATTTATATAAATAACAATTTAATCGAAATAAAAAACGCTTCAGCAATAGATTTGGTTGGTTTTATAGCAGTTTTTGTCGGTTTTTGGATAAGTACGGTGTTTATAGGTTTTTTAATTAATAAAATTTTAAAAATCAGTGCCCTTAGTGCGTTAGATAGAATATTGGGTTTTATTTTTGCGGGAGCAAAATTTTTTTTATTAATAAGTGTAATTTTAGCAATGCTTTATAAAGTGGAATTTATAAAGGAAAAAACACAAAAATATGTTAAAAACAGTATTGTTTTTCCTGTTTGTATAATTGCCGGAAACAAAATTATAAACTTATCTCCTAAAGATTTAGAAAAATTATCTAAAAATGTTAAAATTTCAAAAAACTAAAGGAAGTTAATGTTCAGTAACGAATACGTAAAACTCAGAATGCAAAAAGCAGATAAACTGAAAGAAGCGGGAATAAACCCTTATGGGCATAATGCAAAAAGGGATACCAAAATATCTGAATTTTTAGAAAAAAACAAAGATATTGAAAATCTTGAAAATAAAAGAGATGAAAACAGAATTTTTACAGTTGCCGGAAGAGTAAAATTTTTAAGACTTATGGGTAAAGCCGCATTTTTTAAAATCGAAGATGAAAGCGGTATTTTACAGGTATATATGAGTAAGAATGATTTGGGTGATGATTTTAATCTTCTTAAAAAAAATTTGGAAGTAGGTGATATTGTAGAAGTTACGGGATATCCTTTTATTACTAAAACCGGCGAACTTACAATTCATGCACAAAAAGTTAGAATTTTAACAAAAGCTATTCATCCTCTTCCTGAAAAATTCCACGGTCTTCAAGATACTGAAACTAAATACCGTCAAAGATATCTTGATATGATTATGAATAAAGATACGAGGGAGAGATTTAAATTAAGAAGTAAAATAGTAAGTTTAGTCAGGGAATTTTTCATTAAAAAAGGTTTTATAGAAGTTGAAACTCCAATGCTCCATACAATAGTGGGAGGGGCTAATGCCAGACCTTTTATGACGCATCATAACGCACTTGATATCGATATGAATCTTAGGATTGCACCTGAACTTTTTTTAAAAAGACTGATAGTAGGTGGTTTTGAAGCAGTGTTTGAGCTTAACAGAAACTTTAGAAATGAGGGAATTGACCATACCCATAATCCTGAATTTACTATGCTGGAATATTACTGGGCATATCACAATATGGAAGATTTAATGAATTTAACAAAAGAATTGTTTGATTATCTGCTTGAAAAATTGAATTTACCTAAAAAAATTCCTTTTGGAGATACAGAAATTGATTTTACCGATTGGAAAATTATTACTTATAGGGATGCGTTGATTAAAATAGGAAATATACCAGAAGAAATTTTAGACAATGTTGAAGCCATGAAAAAATACTTAAAAGACCATGGAGTTGAGGTTGAAGAGCATATTGATTCAAAAGGAAAACTCTGGGCTGAACTTTTTGATGAGTTTGTTGAGCCTAAATTAATAAATCCTACTTTTGTAACAGAGTTTCCAGTAGAAATTTCACCACTTGCAAGAAGAAGTGATGAAAATCCGGAATTTGCGGAAAGATTTGAGCTGTTTATCGCAGGTAGGGAGATTGCAAACGGATTTAATGAATTAAATGATCCGTTAGATCAGTATGAAAGGTTTAAAGCCCAGCTTGAGGCAAAAGCAAAAGGTGATGAAGAGGTTATGGATATGGATTATGATTATATCAGGGCATTGCAGTACGGAATGCCCCCTACTGCCGGTGAGGGAATAGGAATTGACAGACTGGTTATGCTTTTAACCAATACACAATCTATTAAAGATGTAATTTTATTCCCGACAATGAAACCGAAAAAAGAAATTTTTGACAAAGACGATACAAAATAAATATAAAGGAGAAATAATGAGTTTAAAAGATTTTGATAAAGACGTGTTTTCAATTTTAGAAAAAGAGTTGGTTCGTCAAACAGACCATTTGGAAATGATTGCTAGTGAAAATTTTACACTTCCAGAAGTAATGGAAGCTATGGGTAGTGTATTTACAAACAAATATGCCGAAGGTTATCCTGGTAAAAGGTATTACGGAGGATGTGAATATGCAGATATGGTAGAACAGCTTGCAATAGACAGGGCCAAAGCTTTGTTTGGATGTGAATATGCAAATGTTCAGCCGCATTCCGGTTCACAGGCAAACGGAGCTGTTTATGTTGCATTAATGAAACCTTATGATAAACTTCTTGGGATGGATTTAAGTAACGGCGGGCATTTAACACATGGGGCTAAAGTTAATTTTTCAGGAAAACATTATCACAGTTTCTCATATGGAATTGATGAAAAAACAGGTAGAATTGATTATGACAGGGTTAGGGATATTGCAAAAATTGTTAAACCTAAAATGATAGTATGTGGTGCAAGTGCATATCCGAGGGAAATTGATTTTGCAAAATTTAAAGAAATTGCCGATGAGGTAGGTGCTATTTTAATGGCCGATGTTGCCCATATTGCAGGGCTTGTTGTAGCAGGTGAGCATCCAAATCCATTTCCACATTGTGACGTGGTAACCACTACAACCCATAAAACATTAAGAGGACCAAGAGGGGGATTAATCCTTACTAACAATCCTGAATATGCTAAAAAAATTAATTCTGCAATTTTCCCTGGAATTCAGGGAGGACCACTTGTTCATGTAATAGCTGCAAAAGCGGTTGGATTTAAAATGAATCTTGACGAAAGCTGGAAAGATTACGCCAAACAGGTAAAAGCAAATGCAAGAGTATTGGCCGAAGTACTGCTTGAGAGAGGATATGATTTGGTAAGCGGCGGAACAGACAATCATTTAGTACTAGTAAGTTTCCTTAATAAAGAATTCAGTGGAAAAGAAGCTGAAGAAGCTCTTGGAAGAGCCGGAATTACTGTAAATAAAAACACAGTTCCAGGGGAAAAAAGAAGTCCATTTGTCACAAGCGGCATCAGAATCGGCTCACCTGCACTTACAGCCAGAGGTATGAAAGAAGAGGAATTTAGATTTATTGCTAATAAAATAGCAGATGTTTTGGATGATATTTATAATGTAGAGTTACAAGAAAAAGTGGCAAATGAATTAAAAGAACTTGCAAGTAAATTTGTAATTTACGACAGACCTACTTATTAAAAAATTCCCCTTTTGGGGAAAGGAGAAAAATTGGCATATAATGTAGATATTTCGCTAATTAAAATTAACAGAAATTATTATTATGAATATAAAGGTAAAATAGTAAAGAAGATTGTGTATAAAGGTAGGACTTTCTTTGATAAATATGAAAAAATTGACGAGCCTTTAACCTTTCAGGTTATGAATGACCATATCGAAAGAAAAAGAATTATAGCCCATGATTTGATTAACAGACAAAGAAATATTGTTGAAAATATTGTTTTTGACTATAACGGCAATAATCCAGAAATTTTTTGGAACAGGGCTTCTTTATTATTAAGGGAGGAAGGTTTTTTAAATTTTACTGCATACAATTCAAAAACACCGGGCCATTTACATCTTTATATTCATAAAGGCCATACAACATTGAATGAAGGTATACAAATCGCTAAGAAATTATCTTTAAAATTAGCTGGAAAGTTGCCTAAACAATGGAGGGTTTTCCCCACTGATGAACTGCCGCCTGAATTTAATATCTTGAATTTGCCTTATGAATTGTATAAAAAAGAAAGGGGTGCCTCCTGGGCACGTCATATGTAAGGAGATACCATGGAAAAAGATGATTTGTTAAATATAAAACCAAAAAAAAACATTAAAAAGCCTTTGGTGTACGGGGCAATAGCTTTTTTAATTTTTATTATTGCCGTAATTGCCTATGCAATTTATTCTAATTCTAAAGAGGAAAATGTTGTTTTGCCTCCTCAGGTAAATGAGCAGCCTAAAGAAAAAAGCAGTGAGTTTAAAGAAATTCCTATCGAAGAAAACACAAATACATTATCTCAAAAATTAATAACGGATAATTCGGAAGAAATTAATGCTTCAGGTGAGAAAAAAAATAATTCAAATATTAATAACCAATCTGTGGAAAAAGAAACGCTTAATCAAAAAAGCCCCGTTTCAGCAATAGAAAAAAAACCGGAAAATCAAGCTAAAAACACTGCTTCACATAAAACAGAAGTAAAAAAAATTAAAAATATAAAAAAAGCTTTAAATGTCAAATATTATATTCAGGTAGCTGCATTAATGAAATATAAAACTCCAAACAAAAAGTTTTTAAATTTAATCAAAAAAGAAGGATTTAATTATACTTTTTATCATACATATATTAAAAAAAATAATAAAAAAATAGCGATAACTAAAATATTGATAGGCCCGTTTGAAAATGAAAAAACAGCAAGGGCTAAATTAAGAATTGTAAAAGAAAAAATCACTCAAAATGCTTTTATTTTTAAGGTAAAATAATGAAACATACAAAATTTTTGTTAGATGAATTTTCCGCAGTTGCCATATACAATCAAATTTCTTCTCTTTTTCCCAATGAAAAAAAATTTTTACTAGAAAGTGTTATTAATAATGATAACGGAAATTATAGCTTTATTTTTATTGGTGAAAAAGAAAGAATTGTTTATAAAAATAAAAAAACGGTTTATGAAACAGATGAAAAAAAAGAAATTTTTAATACAGATCCGTTTTCTTTTTTAAAAAAATACTATAAAAACCTAGATAAGGATTATTATAAAAAACTTGTAAAAGAATTAAATATCGGATTTGTAGACGGGTTTATAGGTTATATTGCTTACGACATGGTGGGTGTTTTTGAACCAGTTTTACAAAAAAATATGGAAAATCTTAAAGATGAAACAGACATTCCCGATTTTTATATGATTAGACCTAAAATAGTAATAGGTTATTCCCACAAAACTTCTGAAATAACAATCATAATAAATGATGAGAAATTAAATAATTATTTATATATTATAAAAGATTTGTTAACATCTTCATACAAGCATTTGCCGTTAAAACCTATAAATGTGTTAGAAGAACCTCATTTTTTATTTGATAAAGAGAAGTTTTTTGAAATTGTAGAAAATGCAAAAGAGAATATTAAAGCCGGAGATATTTTTCAGATAGTGCTTTCAAACAGATTATATTTGAAAGCTAAAATAGATAAATTTTCATTTTATAGAAAACTCAGAAGTAAAAATCCTTCTCCTTATCTATATTTTTTAGATTTTAACGAATTTTCAATAATAGGCAGTTCTCCAGAAGTAATGGTAAGGTTAACAGATGATGTCATTTTACTCAGGCCGATTGCCGGTACTAGGAAAAGAGGAAAAGATTTAAAAGAAGATATTGAAATGGAAAATGATATGTTGAATGATCCAAAAGAGAAGGCAGAACATGTTATGCTTGTGGATCTTGGAAGAAATGATGTCGGAAGAGTCAGCAGAGGGGGAAGCGTTGAAGTTGAAGATTTTATGAGGGTTGAGAGGTATTCTCATGTTATGCATTTAGTAAGTGACGTAATAGGTTTAAAGAAAGAAAATATTGATATGTTTGATGTGTTTAAAGCAACTTTCCCGGCTGGAACTGTTAGCGGAGCCCCGAAAATCAAAGCAATGGAACTTATTGCCAATTATGAAGGTGTAAAAAGAAGTTTTTATGCCGGCAGTATCGGATATTTTGGATTTGACGGAAATATGGATAGTGCAATTACGATAAGAACGGCCCTTATAAAAAAAGATAATATAATTTTCCAGGCGGGAGCAGGAATTGTTGCCGATTCGAAACCGGAACTTGAATTTAAAGAAATTAATAATAAATTAGGCGCTTTGGTCTCAACATTAAAAGAATTAAGTAAGTAGGTGGAAAATGGGGGTATTAAAAAGTTATATTGGTAAAAAAGTTTTAATAAAACCTCAGGGGTTTTTAGATTCTCAAAATGCAGGAATGCTGATTACTCCTCAGGATATTAATAATTTTAAAAATAGAAAAGTTAAATATATAAGTGTTGATTTTTCAAAAATAATTAGTTCGAATCTTTCAGGAATTAGATTTTTAAATGATATTTTTGAAAAATTATATAAGGAAAATATTGAATGTGCAATTTTTTCTCCAAATAAGCAGGTGTTTGAAATTGCTTTAAGAATTGATAATAGATTTTTTAATATATATGAAAATGAAGAAGTTGAAAAAATTTTCACTTCTGAAGAAATGATTAATAAAGATATTTATATCTGTTGTATAAAAAATGAAGAAAACAGAAATTTGATTGTTTTTAATTTAGTTAAAAAAGGATATATGCCTTTAATTGTTGAAAGTGAAGATAAAATCAGTTCGGAAGATGTTATTGTTATAAAAAACAGTATTGTTTCGAAATTTTCAAATACTATAAGTGCGATAACTAAAAATGATATTGTGTATTTCTTTTTTGACGGTTTTTTGGATGCTAATATCGCTAATATGTTTGATATAGAATATTTTAGACGCTCTCTTATTATAGGATTTAGAATTTTTGTATTTGATATGAATAATGTAAAAGGATTAAATATTCATGCGGTAAGATTTCTTTCAAAACTTGGTGTTGAAGCTGCTGAATATGGTGCGCTGCTTGCAATCGTAGGTCTTAATACCAAAGGGGTTCAGCCAAAATTGCTGGAAGACTTAGAATTAGTCGGTTTTATGTTTTTTGCTGATGAAAAAAGTTTTATTGAAAGTGACGTGGTAAAAGAATCTAGAAATAATATGCAAGTAATTTATAAAACACAAAAGAAAATTACAAAAGAATTAGTGGAAATGTTGCCTTATTTTGTAAAATCGACTATTGAATCAATTGAACTTTTAACAGGAACTGAGGCAAAAAGAGAAAAAGCCGAGCTTTCAACTATAGAAATAGATAAATCCAAAAACTATATTTCCAGTTCTATCGGTTTTTACGGCGATGTTGACGGACTTTTAGTTTTAATTTTCTCGGAAAAACTAAGCAAAAAAATCTCCAAAATTTTAATAGGGGAAGAGATAGAATCTAAAGAAGAACTGGTTGATATGGTAGGAGAATTTGCCAATATAATTGTGGGTAATGTAAAAAGCGAATTTCAAAAAGAGGACATTGAAATAGAGCTTACACTTCCGAAGGTTTTTGAAGATCTTGAAAAATTAGAAGTATTGGTCCAAAACAAAAAAGCGTTGAAAGTTAAATTTTATTTTGAAGATGAAGAATTTTATATATATTTGACCAGATAATAACGAAAAGATGATGACAATGGAAAATAAAAAAATATTTTTAATTTTTGGCAATCCTGTGTCTCATTCAAAGTCTCCGCTTATGCATAACTATTTTTTTAAAAAAGAGAACATCAATGCCTGTTATGGAAGATATTTACTAACAAACGGTAATGAAATTATCAGTAAATTCAAAGAGCTAAAAATAAACGGGGCAAATGTAACAGTCCCACATAAAGAATGGGCTTATAAAGAAGCGGATGAAGTCAGGGGGATTGCAAAAAAAATAGGAGCTGTAAATACATTGGTAAATGAGAACGGAAAAATTATCGGTTATAACACCGATGCTGAAGGTTTTTTAGAAGTTATTAAAGAATTTAATTATAAAAAAGTTTTAATAATAGGAGCGGGCGGAACTGCAAAAGCGCTCAGCTTTGTATTGCCAAAAGCCAATATATTAAACAGGAGTGAAGAAAGGCTCAAAGATTTTCAAGAAAAAGTTACTTTTACCTGGAATAATATTAATAATTTTGATTATGATTTAATTATCAATACTACAAGTGCTGGACTTAATGATGATAATCTGCCGGCTCCGGCAATTATTTTGGAAAAACTTTTTAAAAAAGCTAGATATGCGGTAGATGTAATTTATGGGAAGGAAACGCCGTTTTTAAAGCTGGCAAAGAAATATAATTTAATTACAAAAAGTGGAATTGACATGCTGGTATATCAGGGGGTAATGGCTATGGAATATTTTTTAGGGAAAAAGTTGAATAGAAAAAAAGTAGCTGAAATTTATTTTGAAATTCTTAAGGGTTAGGTTCGTTTAAAAGTTCCATTTTTGCGCCAATTTTTGAGAATTTGTCTAATAATTTTTCATAACCTCTGAATAAATGGTAAATTCTGTGAACTTTAGTCTCACCTTCAGCTATCAGTCCTGCCAGAACCAATGCCGAACTTGCCCTGAGATCCGTTGCCATAACATCAGCACCGATTAATTTGCTCGGTCCTTTAATTGTTGCAATTTTCCCTTGAATTTGAATATTTGCCCCGAGTCTATTTAATTCCGGTACATGCATGAATCTGTTTTCAAACAGTCTCTCTTCTATGGTACTCACTCCCTCAGCCTGGGTTGCCACTGCCATAAGCTGAGCTTGCATATCTGTTGGAAATCCCGGATATTCTGATGTTATTATATTTACAGGATATATTTTTTTTGCAGGGAAAATTTCAACTTCATTTTCTCTAATTTCTATTGGAAATCCCATTTGTGAAAGTTTTACTATTACACTTTCGATATGTTCGGGTATTATGTTTTTTATTTTTATATTAGAATTTGTAATAGCACCTGCTGTTAGATAGGTGCCGGCTTCAATTCTGTCCGGAATTATATGGATTTCAGGAAAATTTAAAAGTTCCCCCTCACTTCCTGTAATTGTTAATTCATCGCTTCCGATACCTTCTATATCTATTCCGGCTTTTTTTAATATTTCGCAAAGCTCAATAACTTCCGGTTCTTTAGCCACATTTATAAGACGGCTTTTTCCTTTTGCAAGAGCCGCAGCCATAATAATGTTTTCACTGCCTGTAACTGTAACTTTATCAAAAATAATAGTAGCACCTTTAAGCCTTCCTCTTGCATGAATATATCCGCTCTCTATTGATATGTCAGCTCCCATAAGTTCAAGTGCTTTTAGATGCAAGTCAACGGGTCTTGCACCAATTGCACAGCCTCCGGGCAGTGAAACTTTTGCTTCATTAAATCTTGCAAGAAGAGGTCCCAATACCAAAATAGAGGCTCTCATCGTTTTTACTATTTCATAAACAGCTGTAGTGTTTTTTATTGTAGAAGCGTTAATTTTTAATTTGTTATTTTCAAAATTATAATCAGCCCCGAGATATTTGAAAAGTTTAAGTAATGTTTTAACATCAGCTACTTCCGGGACATTTAAGAGTTTTACTTCATTTTTGGATAAAATTGTTGAAGCAATAAGAGGCAGGGCTGCATTTTTTGCCCCGCTTATTTCCACGCTTCCGCTTAAGTTTGGAGAATTATAAATATGTAGATATTTATACATTTTCAAAACTTTTTAATAATTTTATTTCTTCAGCCCATATATCAGGGTCTATTGTTTCAAGAATTAAAGGAATATTATCTATCCTTTTGTCCTGCATTATGAATTTAAAAGCATCTATTCCTATTTCACCCTTACCCAAAGAATGGTGTCTGTCCACACGGCTGGCAAATTTTGCTTTTGAATCATTAATATGCATTCCTTTTAAGTATTTAAATCCAACAATTTCATCAAATTTTCTCATAGTTTTTTCATAAGCCTCTTTTGTGCGTATATCGTATCCTGCAGCAAAAATATGGGCGGTATCAATACATACGCCGATTCTTTCTTTATCTTTTATTTTGTCTATTATATAAGCTAAATGCTCAAATTTATATCCTAAATTACTTCCCTGACCCGCTGTGGTTTCTATTACAAAAATACAGCTTTCGGTTTCACTTATGGCTTTATTTACGCTTTCGCTTATTAAATCCAGGCATTCTTCTTCGCTTATTTTTTTAAGGTGACTTCCGGGATGAAAATTAAGGTATTTAAGTCCTAAGCTTTCCACTCTTTTAGCCTCGTCAATGAAACTTTTAAGTGATTTTTCCCTCTTTTCCTCTTCTGGGTGTCCCAGATTTATTAAATAACTGTCATGCGGTAATACTGCATCAGGAGTAAAATTATGTTCCTCCATATATTCCTTAAATTTTGCAATGTTTTTTTCACTTAAAGGTTTTGCAAACCATTGTCTTTGATTTTTTGTAAACAGGGCAAATCCGTCTGCCCCTATCTTTTTAGCATTAATAACTGCATTTTCAACACCGCCAGCGGCACTTACATGAGCTCCGACATACTTCAAAATTTCTCCTTTATTTTATGCAAGTTTGGGCCAGGCAAGTTTTCCGTTGGGATTTGCAACCATATGCACGTGTAAGTGAAACACTTCCTGACCAGCATTTTTACCGTTGTTTGTAATCAGTCTGTAATCAGTGATATTAAGTTCTTTTGCAACTTCTTTTATAAATTCTGCCATTTGGGGAAATAATTCAGCCGGGGTTGAGTCAAATTTTTCATAATGTTCTTTTGGAATAATAAGTATATGAACCGGTGCAACAGGGTTAATATCATGAAAAGCTAAAAATTTATCATTTTCTAAAACTTTTTTGCTTGGAATTTCACCTTTTACTATTTTACAAAAAATACATTCCATTGAAAGCCTCCTTTTTTTTTGGTATTATATCCAAAAATTTTAAGGAGACTAGGTGGATTTAAGTGAAATTAAAAACGCCCTTAATTTAGATGAACTTGAAAAATTAAGGATAAAATATTTAGGAAAAAATGGTCTTATAACTTCTGAATTTAAAAAATTAAAAAATTTAAGCGAAGAAGAAAGAAAAAAAGTAGCAAAAGAATTAAATGAATTAAAAGAAAAAGCAATCAATTTAATACAAAATAAAAAAACAGAGCTCGAAGAAAAACTACTTGATGAAAAAATGAAACTTGAAAAAATAGATGTTTCTCTTTATTCTCCAAAAAATACAGGGGCTATTCACCCTGTAACCGATACAATGAATAAAATTATCGAATTTTTTACAAGAATGAATTTTTCAGTAGAAACAGGGCCGCTTGTAGAAGATGATTTTCATAATTTTGAAGCCTTAAATCTTCCAAAATACCATCCGGCCCGCGATATGCAGGACACTTTTTATTTTAATGACGGAAAATTACTTAGAACCCACACTTCACCTGTTCAAATCAGAACAATGGAAAAACAAAAACCTCCAATCAGAATGATAAGTCCGGGGGCTGTGTTTAGAAGAGATTATGATTTAACCCATACGCCTATGTTTCATCAGGTCGAAGGTCTTGTTGTCGATGAAAAAGGAAAGGTAAGTTTTGCTAATTTAAAATTTATACTTGAAAGTTTTTTAATTCATATGTTTGGAGATGTAAAAGTCAGGTTTAGACCTTCATTTTTCCCGTTTACAGAACCGAGCGCTGAAGTTGATATAAGCTGTATTTTCTGTGGCGGAGAGGGTTGTAGGGTGTGTTCGCATACAGGTTGGCTTGAAGTGCTTGGTTGCGGAGTAGTTGATCCGAATGTATTTAAAGCTGTCGGATATGAAAATGTGAGCGGATATGCTTTTGGGCTCGGAGTTGAGAGATTTGCAATGCTTATAAATAAAATAAATGATTTAAGAAGTATGTATGAGGGGGATATTAGACTAATGGAGCAGTTCAAATGATAGTAACAAGAAAATGGCTTGAAGAATTTATTAATTTAGACGGAATTTCAACAGATGAAATAATTAAAGCGCTAAATAGTATAGGTAATGAAGTTGAAGGGTATAAAAAAATTGAAATTCCTGAAAATGTAGTAATCGGTGAAGTTATTGAGTGTGAAAAACACCCGAACGCCGATAAACTGAATGTATGTAAGGTAAATGTTGGCGATGAGACTCTTCAAATTGTATGTGGAGCTAAAAATGTGGCGGCGGGACAATATGTTGTTGTTTCAAAAGTCGGAGCATGTCTTCCTGAAATTAAGATAAAAAAAGCAAAACTCCGTGGAATTGAATCAAACGGAATGATTTGCGCCGCAAGAGAAATAGGACTTCCTGATTTTCACGAAGGAATAATGGTACTTGACAATTCTTTAGGTGAGCTTAAAATAGGGGAATATGCCGGAAATTATTTTAATGATGAAATAATAGAACTGGGTATTACTCCAAACAGGGGAGATTGCTTTTCAATTTATGGTATTGCAAGAGAGCTTGCCGCGGCTTTTAATAAAGATATTGTTTTTGATGAAATTACATACGAGGAAATTCCGGAAGGTATAGGAAGAGTTGTAAAATTTGATAAAACCGATATAAAACATTCGTCTCATTTAATAAAGGCTTTTAACGGTACTCCTAAAAGTAATGTAAAAATTAAATATAGACTGTCTTTATGTGAAATTGATGCAAAAGACGATTTGGACGAAATTGTAAAATATGCAATTCATGCAACAGGTGTTTTATTAGTGCCGTCAGATATTAAAGGAAGTTTTGAAGAAGAAAATGGAGTTGACATATTAAAAACAAGTTTCGGAATTTATAGAGTGGGAATAAAAAATGATATAAATCTTGAAAATCCGAGTCAGTTTATTATTGATGCAAATTATATTGATCCTGAATATGTAAGTGAAATTGTATATAAAAATAAATTAAAAACTGATGAATATTTTTACAGGGCAAGCAGGGGTAGTGAACCTGATTTAGAATTAGGTATCAATTATTTTATAAAAGAATCAAAATTAAAAGTATATTCTTCCGAAATGGATTTTGTTACCGAAAAAAAACCGTTGGTTTTAAATGTTTCTTCTAAAGAAATATGTAAAATTATCGGAGAAAACATCAGTGAAAATAAAATGGTTGAAATATTAAAAAAACTTGGATTTGTTGTTGAAATTATTGGTGAGGATGTTTTTAGGGTAAAGGTACCAGAATTCAGACCCGATATAAAAAATATACAGGATATTTCAGAAGAAATTTTAAGAATTTACGGAATTGACAAAATAAAATCAGCTCCGCTTGTATTTGAAGAAAAAGACAGAACCAATGAAGTAATTAAAAAATTGAATTTTATAAATGAGTTGAAATTAAAAGCAGTCGCCAACGGATTTTACGAAGTGATACATTTTATTTTTGACGATAAAGAGAGACTTAAAAAATATGGGTTTGAAATTTTAGAGGAAAAATTGGATTTGGCAAATCCTATTGTTAATGAACTTTCTACACTCCGTTCAACTCTGCTTTTACAGTTATTGGATGATGTAAAAAGAAACAGGGCAAACGGATATAAAGTAATTCAACTTTTCAGTATAGGAAGTGTATATAATAAAAACAGGGAAGAAACTACAAAACTTGCATTCGTAATGAGCGGAAACAGCGAATTTGAGAATGTTAAAAACCAGGGGAAACCTAGAAAAGTTGAATTTAAGGATTTAGTGGATAAACTTGCCCAGGTTATCGGAGAATTTAAATTGGTAGAAAATGAAAATTATCCATTGGTTCATCCGTATCAAAGTGCTTCTATCATTAAAAATGGCATAGAGATTGGAGTAATAGCAAAATTGCATCCGAAAGTACAGAAAGATTTTGAACTGGATGAAACTGTTTTTGCAGAAATTGATTTGGATAGAATTAAAAATAATAAAAAAGAAGCCAAAGAGATAAATAAATTTCCAAAAGTAACCAGGGATTTATCCATTGTAATTGATAAAAACACCACATATAAAGAAATTTTTGAAATCATTGATAATTTAAAAATTAAAGAATTAGTCGATTTTTACCCAATTGATATTTATGATATGCAGCAAAATTACTCACTTACCATAAGATTTGTAATTCAAGGTAAAAAAACCTTAACAGATAATGAAATAAATGATATAATGCAAAAAATCTTAAATTCGTTAGAAGAAAGAGGGTTTAGGTTAAGATGAATCTTGAGATAGTTGCCGGTAAAAGATTTGATGAAGAGTTTATAGTTGATGCTGATAAATCCATTTCGCATAGATGTGCAATTTTTTCTTTGTTAACCGATGGAATTAACAGGATTAAAAATTACTTAAAAGCGGAAGACACTTTAAATTCTCTTTCAATTGCCGAGTCCCTCGGGGCTGAGGTTAAAAAAAACGATAATGAACTTTTAATAACACCTCCTAAAAATTTAAAAGAAGCCGATGATGTTTTATATTGTGGAAACTCAGGGACGAGTATAAGAATATATATGGGGCTGCTTGCCGGAATTGACGGTTTTTTTGTGTTAACTGGTGATAAATACCTAAGACGTCGTCCTATGGGGAGGGTTGCAAATCCTCTGAGACAGATAGGTGCTAAAATTGACGGCAGAGATAACGGAAATTTGGCACCTCTTTGTGTGAGGGGCGGTAATCTAAAACATTTTGAATTTGAGAGTAAAATTGCTTCTGCTCAGGTTAAGTCAGCCCTTATTTTAGCAGGGCTTAACGGGGATGGTAAATCCGTTTACATTGAACCGTTTTTAAGCCGTGACCATACTGAAAGAATGTTAAGGGGTATGGGTGCGGATATTAAAAGTGAAAAGTTAAAAGTGAAAAATGAAGAATTTGGAAATGAAATTGAAAAAATTAAAATTGAAATAACTCCGCTTGAGAAAAAATTAACTCCGCTTGAAATAGAAGTTCCAAATGATCCAAGTTCCGCTTTTTTCTTTGCAGTTGCAGCCGCAATTAACAATTCCCGTGCTGTTGTTAAAAATGTAACATTAAATCCTACAAGAATAGAAGCTTATGAAGTTTTAAAAAGAATGGGCGCCAATGTCGAATATATTTTAAAAGAAAACAGATACGAGCCTATTGGTGATATTCTTGTCGAAGGAAATGAATTAAACGGCGTTGAAGTCAGTTCAAATATTCCTTGGCTGATAGATGAACTTCCGGCTCTATCTATTGCAATGGCAGTTGCTAATGGAAAAAGTATTGTAAAAAATGCAAAAGAACTCAGGGTTAAGGAATCTGACAGAATAAAAGCAGTGGTGGAGAATTTAAAAAATTTAGGAATAGAAGCAAATGAATTCGAAGACGGATATGAAATAACAGGGGGCTTTCCAAAAAGCGGAACTGTAAATTCATATGGAGATCACAGAATAGCAATGAGCTTTGCAGTTTTAGGACTTTTATCACCAATAAAAATAATTGATGTCGATTGTATAAATACTTCTTTTCCTAATTTTTTTAATCTGTTTGGCAAAATTGCCGAATACAGGATTGAAAATGCTGATTAAAAAAGCTAAAAGTTACGGATTTTGTTTTGGGGTAAAAAGGGCAGTTGAAATTGCAGAAGATTCAAAAAATGCGGTAACTCTCGGTCCTCTTATTCATAATCCACTGGAAATTAAGAGATTAGCCCAAAATTATAACGTAAATTATGTTGATTCAATTGATAAGATAGATGATAATATAAAAAGAGTGATAGTCAGGACTCACGGTATTCCCAAAAAGGAATTGGAAAAACTAAAAAATAAGAATATAGAAATTATTGATGCGACCTGTCCATTTGTAAAAAAACCACAGGAAATTGTGGAGGAAATGAGTAAGGCCGGGTATGATATTGTGATTTTCGGAGACATTAACCATCCTGAAATAAAAGGTGTAATGAGTTACAGTGTACATGAAAGGGTTTTTGTCGTTTTAGATGTGAAAGAACTTAAAAATATTAAACTTAAAGAACACATTGCAACGGTTGCCCAAACTACAAGAAAAATTAATGATTATTTGAAAATTACAGATTATCTCATTCAAAATTACAAGGAAGTCAGGGTTTTTAATACTATATGTAATGCTACATTTGAAAACCAGGATGCCGTAAGAGAACTTGCAAAAGAAGCCGATATTATGATAATTATAGGCGGTAAAAATTCATCCAACACCAAACAATTGTATAATATTGCCAGTGAATACTGTGAGAGTTATTTAATAGAAAATGAAAATGAAATAAATCCCGAGTGGTTTAAAAATAAAAAGCTCTGCGGTATAAGCGCTGGAGCTTCGACTCCGGAATGGCTGGTAGAAAAAATAATCTCAAAAATAAAGGAAGTGACATGGAATTAAAAATTGGTGATGTAGTTGAATTTAAAATTGAAAAAATTATAAAAGGCGGCTTTATAGGTCATATTGACGATCAAGAAGTATTTTTGCCAAAAAGTTTAAGCGGATTAAGAGAGGATGAAAGTGTAATAGGTAAAAATGTAAAGGCTAAAGTTAAGGAATTTAAGGAAAATTCGGTTGTGGTTGATAGAAAAGCTTATTTGAATGAAGTTAAGGAGAAATTAGAATCTTTAAAAGATAAAATTATTGTTGCAAAAGTTGTAAAAGTTAAAAATAACGGTATAGTTATTGATGTTGACGGTATCAGCGGATTTGTTCCAAAAGATGAAATTTTTTATAAAAAAATCGATCATAAAAAATATATAAGTGTTGATGATGAAGTGGAAGTTATGTTAATAGATCCTGTAAGAAGGATATTCTCCATAAAAAAAGCGCTGCCTAATCCTTGGGAAGAGGTTAAGGATTTAAATAAAGGTGACATTGTAAAAGTTACGGTTTCACATATAACCGAATACGGCGCTTTTGTTGATTTGGGAAACGGGGTTGAAGGATTTTTACACATCAGTGAGATTAACTGGGACGGGATTAATGATTTGACAATCGGCGATGAAATAGAAGTTGAAATTGTGGAAATAATTCCTGAGGAAGAAAAGTTAAGAGTCAGCAGAAAAAATTTATTAAATAAGCCGGCAAGTGAATTTGCTAAAAAATATAAAGCCGGAGATATTGTAAAAGGAATTGTTACCAAATTTATCAATGTAGGGGCTTTTGTTGAAATTGACGGAATTAGCGTACTTTTGCCAAATAAATTTGTTAGCTTTAAAAAAGGTGAAAAAGCAAATGAAGTGTTAAATATCGGTGATGAAATTGAAGTTAAAGTTATTACTATTGAAGAAGATAATAATAAGGTAATTGTTTCTAGAAAAGATGTTATGCCAAATCCTTACGAGGAATTTGCAAAAAAATATGAAATAGGCGACAGGGTAAGCGGAAAAGTAAAACATATTACAGATTTTGGAAGTTTCATTGATTTGGGTGATGTTGAAGCATTAGTCAGAAAAGAAGATTTAAAAAATGAATATAATGTTGGTGATGATTTTGAAGGTAGAATAATAGAAATTAACGGAGATAAAATTAAGTTGGCTGAATGAAAATTATAATTTCTTTTTTAACCATTTTAATTTTTGCTTTATTAATTTTAACTTATGTTAAAATTTCAAAGCCGAATGTAAGTAATTATGAATTAAAAAAAAATGAAATAAATTTGTCAAAATTAAAATCCAAAGAAAGTTTAAATTTTACATATAAATATAATGCTCTTCCTGCAAGGGTGTTGTATGAAAAAATAAATTTTAAAAATATAAAAACAGTAATTTTTTATAAATTAATTATTAAAAATGATGATAAATTTGCACTTTTTAATATTTTGGAAATTTTAAAAAGCAAAAAAATAACTTATTCAATGATTAAACAAAAAAACACCCAGATTTTTGTAATATTTAGAAGTTTAAAAGAAGCAGAAGATATTTTAAATTTATTTAAATTTTATAATTTTCCGGTAAAATTACAAAAATTTATAAAAAGGATATAAATGAAAGTTGTAGTTTGTGATCCAATTCATGAAGCGGGATTTGAGATTTTAAAAAAAGCAAAAGATATAGAAGTTGTTAATGCAAGTAAAACTCCAAAAGATGAACTTTTAAAAGTTATTGAAGATGCCGATGGTGTGATTACGAGGAGTCCTACACCTGTTGATGAAAAATTTCTAACACACGCCAAAAAATTAAAAGCAATTGTAAGGGCCGGGGTAGGTGTTGATAATGTGGATATAAAAGCATGTTCAAAAAGAGGTATTATTGTAATGAATGTTCCTACTGCAAACACTTTAGCGGCTGTAGAACTTACAATGGCCCATTTATTAACAGCTGCCAGAAGTTTTACAAATGCGGTATGGAATCTGAAAAAAGAACATGTTTGGAACAGGGAAAAATGGCTTGGAATTGAACTTGCAGGTAAAAAGCTTGGAATTATCGGTTTTGGTAATATCGGTAGCAGGGTTGGAATCAGGGCAAAAGCGCTTGAAATGGAAGTTATTACATACGATCCATACATCGATCCAAGCAAAGCAACTGATTTAGGTGTTAAATATACAACAGATTTTGATGAAATACTTAAATGCGATTTTATTACTATTCACACTCCAAAAACCCCGGAAACAATAAATATGATTACAAAAAAAGAAATTGAGAAAATGAAAGACGGAGTAGTACTTATTAACTGTGCTAGAGGTGGGCTTTACAATGAAAAAGACGTATATGAAGGATTAAAATCAGGAAAAATCAGATGGCTCGGAATTGATGTTTTTGAAAAAGAGCCGGTAACTGAGCATCCGTTTTTTGAGCTTGAAAATACTTCAGTTACACCTCATATAGGAGCAAATACTTACGAATCACAGGAAAGAATTGCGACTCAGGCGGCTCAGGCAATTATTGAAGCATTAAGAGGCAGCAGTTATCCAAACGCACTAAATCTTCCGATTAACACAGCAAATACACCTGAGTGGGTAATTGATTATTTAGAGCTTTCTCAAAAAATGGGATATATCCTTTCTCAGATTATTAAAAAATCTATTAAAAAAGTAAAAGTTAATCTCAGCGGCGATATTTCAAATGAAGACAAATCTGTTTTAACATTTACATTGGTAGGACTTCTTAAAAACATAACTGACAGTGTAAATTATGTAAATGCCGAGTTTCTTGCAAAAGAAAAAGGGATTGATTTAGAAGTTAATGAAATTAAAAATCCTACATACAAAAATTTTGTAAATATCAAAGTAATTACAGATGAAGGAGAATACTCAATAAGCGGTACTATGCTAGATAAATATCCAAGAGTTGTGGAATTTAAAGGATTTGATTTAGAATTTGAGCCAAAAGGGAAAATGATTTTCTTTAAAAATACTGACGTGCCTGGAGTTATAGGAGAAGTCGGTATGACGCTTGCAAAATACAATATTAATATTGCGGATTTCAGACTTGGCAGAAACAAAGAAGGTCAGGCTATGGCCGTAATAATTGTTGATAACGATGTAAATGAAGAAGTGCTTAGTGAACTGAGAAATTTAAAAGCCGCGCTTAGCGTAGCATATGCGGAAATTTAATAAAAGGAGTAATTTATGGCGTACAGTATGAGTGATTTGAAAAAATATCTGAATATTGAACTTGACGGAATCCCTTATAAAATAGTTGAATATCATCACGTAAAACCTGGAAAAGGTGCTGCTTTTGTTAGAACCAAGCTTAAAAACTTAATTGACGGGAGAGTGATTGAAAAAACCTTTCATGCAGGTGATAAAGCTGATGAACCAAATCTAGAGAGAAGAAAATATCAATATTCATATAATGAAGGTGATATTTATTATTTTATGGATACCAATACTTATGAAATGCTGCCTGTAGATGTAAAAGTATTTGAAGAATCAAAACAGTTTTTACTTGACGGAATGGAGGTTGATATATTGTTTCATAATGGGAAAGTAATTGGTGTAGAACTTCCTATGACAGTGGAATTGACTGTTACCGAAACCCAGCCGGTTAGCAATAGGGATAGAAGTGGGGCATGTAGGAAACCTGCAACTCTTGAAACCGGTGCTGTTGTTACTGTTCCATGTCATATAGTAGAAGGCGATAAAATAAAAGTTGATACAAGAACTGGCGAATACTTAGAAAAAGTAAAATAATGTTAGCTGAAAAAGTAAAAAAAGCTATCAGGGATATCCCTGATTACCCTAAAAAAGGTATTATTTTTAAAGATATTACAACACTTTTAAATAACGGGGAACTGTTTGCCGAGGTTGTTGATTATTTTGCAAACAAATATAAAGATGTTGATTTTGTATGTGGGATTGAAAGCAGGGGATTTATTTTTGGAGGTGCCATTGCATATGCAATGAAAAAGGGATTTGTGCCTCTTAGAAAAAAAGGAAAACTGCCTTATACAACCGTCAGTGAAAAGTATGCACTTGAATATGGCTTTGATGAAATAGAAATTCATATTGATGCTTTTAAAAATATTAAAAATCCGAAAGTTTTGCTTATTGACGACTTAATTGCAACAGGCGGAACCGCCGAAGCTGCTGTAAAACTTATACAAAAAGTCGGAGGAGAAGTTTTAGCTGCCGGTTTTTTGATCGAACTTTCATTTTTAGATGGTGTAAAAAAATTAGAAAATCTAGGAGTAAAAGTAGATAGTATTCTTAAAATAAATGGATAATTTTGAAAAATTAAATAAAGGAAATTGATGTATATTCCAAAACCTATATTTGACCCGGATGAGAGAGGGCATTTTGACAAATTCGGCGGAAAATATGTTCCTGAAACTTTGATGCCTGTACTTGAAGAACTTGAAGAATTTTATAAAAGTGTAAGATTCGATAGAAATTTTTGGAAAGAAATGGATTACTATTATAAAGAGTATATCGGAAGGCCTACCAATCTTTATTACGCTCCCAATTTAAGTAATGAACTTAATGCAAAAATATACCTTAAAAGAGAAGATTTAAACCATACAGGAGCCCATAAAATAAATAACACAATAGGACAGGTTTTACTAGCTAAAAAAATGGGTAAAAAAAGAGTGATTGCTGAAACTGGAGCTGGTCAGCATGGTGTTGCCACTGCTACTGCGGCTGCACTTTTCGGGCTTGAATGTGAAGTATTTATGGGCGAGAAGGATGTAAAAAGACAGGAACTTAATGTTTTCAGAATGGAGCTTCTTGGAGCAAAGGTACATCCTGTAAAAAGCGGAAGCAAAACACTTAAAGATGCTATGAATGAAGCTATAAGATACTGGGTTACAAATGCAAGGGATACTTTTTATGTAATTGGAACTGTTGCAGGTCCTCACCCTTATCCTATGCTTGTGAGGGATTTTCAGGCTGTTATCGGCTATGAAGCTAAAGCCCAGATTTTAGCAAAAGAAGGGAAACTTCCCGATTATGTTATTGCATGTATCGGTGGTGGAAGTAATGCAATGGGGATTTTCTCGCATTTTTTGGAAGAAGAAAATGTTCAGTGTATTGGAATTGAAGCCGGAGGTCTTGGTATTGAGAGCGGAAAACACGGGGCAAGTTTGAATGCGGGAACACCCGGGGTACTTCATGGGCAGATGAGCTATCTGCTTCAGGATGAAGACGGACAGATTAAAGAAGCATATTCTATTTCAGCGGGTCTTGATTATCCGGGAATTGGACCGGAGCATGCATACCATTTTGAAGCTGAAAGAGTGAAATATGATTATATTACTGATAAAGAAGCACTTGATGCATTTGTTTGGCTTAGCAGGAAAGAGGGAATTATTCCGGCATTTGAAAGTTCTCATGCTGTTGCATATCTCAAAAAGTTAAAGGATATTGAAGGAAAAACAGTAATAGTAAATCTCTCAGGCAGGGGAGATAAAGATATGATGAGTGCAAAAAATATATTAAAGTTTGAAATTTAATGAAAAAAATTCTTTTTTTAACTCTTTTTTTTAGTTTTATTTGGGCGTTTGATCTGCATTCAGTTAAAGAATTTTTCAATGAAGATAATTTAATCCATTTACTTAAAGAATATGGCTATATAATATTGTTTTTTTGGTCTATTTTTGAAGGCGAAACTGGCCTTGTAATGGCAGGAGTTTTATCTCATACTGGTGATATGAATTTATTTGCTTCTATTGTAGTAGCAGCTTTTGGAGGTTTTACAGGAGACCAAATTTATTATTATTTAGGAAAATTAAATAAAGCTTGGATTTTGAAAGAATTTAATCAACATAGAAGAAAATTTGCAAAAGCAAAAATGCTTCTTAAAAAATACGGTATGGGTGTCGTTTTTATTCAAAGATTTATTTATGGGATGAGAACCATTATTCCGATGACTATCGGAGTTTTAAATTATGATGCAAAAAAATTTGCAATTGTTAATTTAATTAGTGCCTTTATATGGGCAAGTGTCACTATAATTCCAAGTTATATTTTCGGGGAAGAAATTTTGGATATTCTTAAATGGTTAAAACATCACTGGTATATAGGTATTGTTTTTGTAATTGCAATGTTTACTGTTACATGGTATATAAATAAAAAGGAGGATTAATGGAATTTATAAATGGAAAAGGTGAAGTTAAAGCAAAAATAGTAGTTAACGGTGCTAAAAGTTTTGAAGAGTACGGATTTAATGGAAAAGACGGGGAAGTTTTAGTCTTACCTGAGAAAAAAAGAATTTATGTGGGAATTGATAGCATAAATCCTGAAAATATTAAAACTGCTACTGCTGCTATTATAAAAGCTCTTAAAAAATATAAATTTGAAAGTGTGGAAATTACTCCGCCAAATACAAAAGATGAAAGTATTTTAATTCCATTTTTTGAAGGATTTATATTAGGGGATTATGAGTTTGATAAATATAAAAGCGAAAAAGCAAAACATCCTGTTAAAAAAATAGCAATTAATTCTAAAAGAGATTTTCAGAAAATTGTTAAAGAAGCAAAAATCAGGGCAAATGCTATAAATTTTGTAAGAGATGTAATTAATTCAGTTCCCGATGAAATAACTCCTGCAAAACTTGCGGCTATTGCTGAAGATGTAGCAAAAGAAAGTAAACTTGAATGTAAAATATATGATGAAAATTATTTATATGAAAACGGATACCATGCTTTTTATGCAGTTGGAAAAGCAAGTTCCAATCCTCCAAGACTGATTCATTTAACTTATAAACCAAAAAATGCAAAAAGAAAAATAGTATTTGTTGGAAAAGGGCTTTGTTATGACAGTGGAGGATTAAGTCTTAAACCTGCAGATTATATGGTAACTATGAAAAGCGATAAGTCCGGGGCTGTAACAGTTCTTGGGATTATAAAAGCCATAAGTGAATTAGGACTTGATATTGAAGTTCATGCAATTTTAGGTGCGGCTGAAAATATGATAGGCGGAAATGCCTATAAACCGGACGATGTATTAAAGGCAAAAAACGGTAAAACTATTGAGATTAGAAATACAGATGCCGAGGGGAGACTTGTTTTGGCTGACTGTTTGTGTTATGCTGATGAAGAAATTAAAGATTATGATGAAATTTATGATTTTGCTACATTAACAGGTGCCTGTGTAGTGGGACTGGGAGAATATACAGCCGGAATTATGGGATATAACCGGGAAAAAATAAATAAAATAATAGAAAATGCCGAAAAAGCCGGTGAAAACATTGCATATTTACCGTTTAACAAACATCTTAAAAAACTTCTAAAAAGTAACATCGCGGATATTTGTAACATTGCATCAAGCAGATACGGTGGTGCTCTTACTGCGGGACTGTTTTTACGCGAATTTGTAAATAATACTGATAAATGGACTCATCTTGATATAGCCGGACCCGCTTTTGTAGAAAAAGAATGGGGGTATAATCCGCACGGTGCAAGCGGATTTGGAGTTGATACTTTTATAAACTACCTAAAATCTCTTTAATTTCTTTTTTTTATCTAGAATAATAAAAAGTATTTTATGCAGTTTTCTATTGATTATTTAAAAAGTTGTCTTATATTTTTTCATAAGATATAATTTCATAAAATATTTAAGGAGAATATATATATGAAAGTTGGAATTGTCGGACTGCCGAATGTTGGAAAATCTACTACATTTAATGCACTTACTAAAACGCAAAATGCGGAAGCTCAAAATTATCCTTTTTGTACAATAGAGCCAAATAAAGCAATAGTACCTGTACCGGATAATAGAATAGAAGAACTTGCCAAGATAGTAAACCCAGATAGAATTCAATATTCAACCATAGAATTTGTCGATATTGCAGGACTTGTTAAGGGAGCAAGCAAAGGTGAAGGGCTTGGAAATCAGTTTTTGGCAAATATTAGGGAAACTGATATAATCTTGCATATGGTTAGGTGTTTTGAAGACCCAAATGTTATTCATGTGGAAAATAGTGTAGACCCAATAAGAGATGTTGAAATAATTGAGCAGGAACTACTTTATGCAGATATGCAGACACTTGAGAAGAGAATAAATAGACTTCAAAAACAGGCAAAAGGCAGCAAAGAAGCAAAAGCTCAGCTTGAACTAGCAAATGAGCTTATGGAATGGCTGGCTGAAGGTAATCCTGTCAGGACTTTTCCTAAAAAAGATGAAGAAGCATTTAAAGTGCTTGAGAGAGAACTTAACTTTTTAACAAATAAAGAAATTTTTTACGGGGCAAATGTTGATGAAGAAGGGCTAGCAGTTGATAATGAATATGTAATAGCCCTAAAAGAGTATGCTAAAAAACATAATAGGGAAGTTATAAAACTTTGTGCTAAACTTGAAGAAGAAATGGTGGATATGAGTGATGAGGAAAGACATGAATTTCTTGAGAGTCTTGGGGCAAAAGAGAGCGGGCTTGACCAGATTATTAGAAAAGCGTATGAAAAACTTGATTTGATAAGTTATTTTACAGCCGGAAAAATCGAGGTTAGAAGCTGGACAATCAAAAAAGGTACAAAAGCACCTCAGGCTGCGGGAGTTATTCATACAGATTTTGAAAAAGGGTTTATCAGGGCTGAGGTTATCAGTTATGAAGATTTTGTAAAATATGGAGGTGAACAGGGTGCAAAAGAAGCCGGGGCTATGAGGCTTGAAGGGAAAGATTATGTAGTCCAAGACGGTGATGTAATGCATTTCAGGTTTAATGTATGAAAGTAGAAATAACAAAAAAAGCATATGAGAAATTAAAAAAAAGATTTCCGTGGGTATATAGGAATGAGATAATTTCTCTTCCTGACTGTGACAGAGGAACTATTGCCGATTTGGTTTATAAAGGTGAGTATGTCGCAACGGCTTTTATAAATCCTGTAAGTAAAATTACTGCAAGAGTAATAAGTTTTGAAAAAACACATATTGATAAAGAATTTTTTTATAAAAGAATTAAAAAAGCGCTAAAAAACAGGCTTACTGAAATAGAGAGTAAAAATATTATGTTAAGTTTAGAGAAAGAATTTAATTCTAACTCCCTAAGAGTTGTACATTCTGAAGCTGATTTTCTGCCCGGACTCATTATCGATAAATATGGGGACAATCTTGTTGTTTCTTTTACAACTGCAGGAATGGATAATTTTAAAGGTATTATAGTTGAAATTTTAATAGATTTACTGAACCCCAAAGGCATATATGAAAAAGGTGATAAAATTCGTCAGAAAGAAGGTTTGGAAGTTGTAAATGAAATTCTTTATGGAAATATAGATGATGAATTTATCATAGTTGAAAATGATAAAAAATTTATAACTAATCTCAAAGTTGGGCAAAAAACAGGATTTTTTTTAGACCAAAGAAAAAACAGAAAAATTGTAGGGGAATATGGAAATAAAAAGACTCTTGATTTGTTTGCAAATTCCGGCGGATTTGGAATATATGCAAATGCCTCTTTTACTAAATTTGTGGAAATTTCAGCTCTTGCCTGTTCTCAGATAGAAAAAAACTGCGAATTAAATGGACTTCAAAATTATGAAATAATAAAAGCGGATGTATTTAAATTTTTAGAAAATGAAAAAGAAAAATATGATTTGATTGTTATTGACCCTCCTGCTTTTGCAAAAAACAAAAATGCAAAAAAAGGTGCTCTTAAAGGTTGGAAATATCTTATAGTAAATTCTCTGAAACTTTTAGAAGAGAATGGATATTTGGCACTGTTTAGCTGTTCAAGCGCTATTAGTTCAAAGGATTTGTTGGATTTGGCTCTAAGCAGTGCCATAATTGAGAAATGTGATTTGGAAGTAATTGATTTTTTAAAACAGGATGTTGACCATCCGTATGTTTTAAATATTCCAAATTCGCTTTATTTAACAGGGGTGCTTTTAAGGAGGATTTAATGAAAAAATTTTTATTTATCAGGCATTCATTAGCGGTTGAAGCATATGAATTTAAAGGTCATGATTTTGACAGGCCTTTGACTCCAAAAGGAAAAATAAGGGCAAAAGGTTTTTTTAGAGTAGTAAAAAAAATTTATCCTGTAATCAATTATATAATTACTTCAAAAGCAATCCGTGCAAAAGAAACCGCTGAAATATTAAAAGAATTTTATCCTGAAAGTGTTTTTATTGAAACTGAATTATTATTTCCGGGCGCTAATTTTAAAAATTTTAAAGAAATTGTTGAAAATAAAAACGGTATTATCGCAATTGTCGGGCATCAACCGGATTTGAGTGAATTTATTTCAAAACTTACCCATTCAGACTGTTATTTTAAACTTTCAAAGCCGTCACTTGCGGAAGTTGAAGACAATATTCTAAAAGCTCTTTTTAGTTACAAACATTTCAGGAATTTTAATGAATCAGATAACGCTTAAAATTTTAAATCATATAGCTAAAAAGCAAAACAGTGATATTATTGAAGTTTTTAGTGTTTTTCTTGCAAATATAACTTCGGGAAATGAAGATTTTGAAAAAGTGGCTTTAAAAATTTTTGATTTAAATAAACTAAATGATAAAGAAATTAATTTGTTAAAAGATTTTTTTGATTATTTGAGAGAAGATGTTGATAATGATAAAAATTTTAAAGAAAAACTCTGTTTGTTTGTTGAAGATTATAAAAAAACTGCAACCGATTTGGCTTCTTTTTTTGTAATATTTTTGCCAAAAGATGTTATATTCAGTAAAAATCCTGAAAAAATAAAAGATTCTCTTTCAATTTATCCAAAAGAGATAAAAGAAGCTATTATTAAAGCTATTGAATTTTTGAGTTTACTGACAACAGATATTGATAACAATACAAAAAAAGAAATTTTTCAAAACATAATAGAAATTATGATTATTTTAAGCGGAATTATGAAAGTTTTAGGAGAAAGTAATGAAATTTAATGATTTAAAAGAATATATAAAAATTATAGATACTCCCCTTGATATAAATCTTGAAATACCTCATTTAGCTTATATTGAAGCCAAGAAGAAAAATCCTAAAATTTTAATGTTTACCAATCCAAAAGAAGGCAATAAAAAATTTGATATGCCTGTTGTTATGAATATTTTTGCAAATGACAAGGTGGTTGAAAAAATTTTCGGAAAAAATCTTGATTTGATTGCAGCTGAAATTGAAGAACTTATAAAACTCAAACCTCCTAAAACACTCAGTGAAAAATTAAAAATATTTGGGAAACTTTTCGCACTTAAAAATACAATTCCAAAAAGAGTAAAAAGTGCAGAATGTCAATATTATGTTAAGCAAGGTGAAGCGGTAAATTTAAATGATTTACCAATTCTAAAAACCTGGCCGCTTGATGGTGGAAAATTTATAACTATGGGGCAGGTTTATACTAAAAGTCTTGATGGTGAGACGCGTAATGTTGGAATGTACAGGCTTCAGGTTTATGATGATAAAAGACTCGGACTTCACTGGCAGATTCACAAAGACAGCGCCCATCTTTTTTGGGAGTATAAAAAAGCCGGGGTTAAAATGCCGGTAAGTGTTGCAATAGGCGGAGACCCGCTTTATACGTGGTGTGCTACGGCACCAATGCCTCCAGGTATATTTGAACTTATGCTTTACGGATTTATAAGAAAAGAAAATCCAAGATTAATCAAATGTATAAGCAATGATTTGGAAGTTCCTGCCGATGCGGATATTGTGATAGAAGGATGGTGCGATCCGGAGGAGTTGGAAATTGAGGGAATGTTTGGAGACCATACAGGCTATTATACTCTTAAAAAACCTTTTCCCGTAATGCATGTAGAAACTATAACCACTAAAAAAGAGCCTGTTTATTATGCAACGGTTGTAGGAAAACCACCTCTTGAGGATAAATATATGGGTTATGCGACTGAGAGGATATTTTTACCGCTTTTAAAAACTTCAGCACCTGATTTGATTGATTATGCAATGCCTGAAAACGGAGTGTTTCATAATCTGATTTTGGCAAAAATTGCACCAAGATACCCGGGGCATTCTATGCAGATAATGCATTCTCTTTGGGGAGTGGGGCAGATGAGTTTTGTAAAACACGCTGTTTTTGTGGATGAAAATGCACCTGATCTTAGAGATTATGAAAATTTAACAAGATATATTTTAAATAATTTTGATAAAAAAAGGGTATTAATTAGCAAGGGAATTGTTGATGAGCTTGACCATTCAAGCGTGGAGGAATTGGTAGGCGGTAAGCTTGGGGTTGATGCAACTAAGAATGAAAAATGGAAAATGGAAAATGGAAAATTAAAAATATTAAATGATGAAGAATTATTGAAAAAATTAAAAAGTGTTGAGCCTTTAATTGAGAATGTCAGACAGTATTTTACCGATACCAAAAATCCGATTTGTGTAATCAAGTTTAAAAAGCAAAATTGTGCTAAAAATATTTTTGATAAAATAAAAGAGTTTAAAGAAAACCTAAGAATAGTTGTGTTTATTGATACAGACGAAGCAGATAATCCGTATATGCTTGTGTGGAGAGTTACGAATAATATAGATGCTTTGCGTGATGTTTGGATTGATGAAATTGTTGGAATTGACGGAAGCAATAAAAACGCCATTGATGGATTTACAAGAGAGTGGCCGCCGGATGTTGATGTTGATAAAAATGTAATAGAAAAATTAAAAAATTTAGGATTAATTGAGGGAATCAGTGAAGAAGAATTAAAAAAATATCAGATAATTTAAAGGCTGCGAATGAATTTTAAAGATATATTTTTATTTAAAAATTTAGAAGATAAAGATATTAATGAAATTAAAAAATTTTCAATTGTAAAAAAACTCAAAAAAAATGATATTGTTTTTTATGAAAAAGAAGAACCTAATTATTTACATTTACTTGTAGAAGGAACGGCAAAAGTTTATAAAGTGGATAACAGGGGAAATGAGCTTATTATTCATAAATTTTATCCACCTTCACTCATAGCTGAACTTGCAAGTTTTGAGAAAATTCCTTATCCTGCAAACTGTGCGATGGAAAGTGACGGGATTGTTATAAAAATAGAATTTGAAAAGTTTAAGAAATTTTTAAAAAAAGGTGATGTCTGTTTGTCTGTAATGAGCTCTCTTCTTAAAAAGATGAAATATTTAGATGGAATTATTCAGGATAATCTGATTTTAGATACAACTACAAAAATAGCAAAATTTATTTATGATAATCCGGAAGCTTTTGAAGATTTAAAACAGCATTCTATTGCAGCAATTTTGAATATAAAACCGGAGACTCTTAGCAGAAAATTAAAAATATTAAAAGATTTGGGAATTATTGAAAAAAAAGATAATAAGTTTACAGTTAAAAATAGGGAAAAAATAAAAGAGCATTTTAATTGGTAGTGGCACCTACCATATTAAAAAATCCTGCTGTAACTGTATCCATTGTGGCTATATGGTTATGAAGCCAGGGGATAAAATGTTCTTTAAAATATTTTTCCATTTTTTCGTAATTGTTTAAATCATTTCTTAATTCGTATAATTCGTTTAAAATTTTATCATGTTCCATTTTATGAGGCATTTTTGCAAAAAAATTATATTTTTCCATAAGTTCTTGTTCAAAAGAAAAATGATTTTCAACATCTTTTACAAATTCTTCATAAACTTCTTCAAGAGGCTCTTTGTGCTCAATTGCTTGTAATAATTTTTCCAAAATTTCAGCTTCCCTGTTATGTACTTCATTCATTGGCTCAAATGCAACTTGGTTTAATTCCATATAAACTCCTTTTTTAATGATTATAATTTAATAAAGAGTTTTAAGCATTGATTTAAATCAATTTTTGTTAAAATTTTTAAAATAAAAGGAGAGT
The DNA here is from genome assembly GCF_002335445.1 of Lebetimonas natsushimae. Lineage (NCBI taxonomy): Bacteria > Pseudomonadati > Campylobacterota > Epsilonproteobacteria > Nautiliales > Nautiliaceae > Lebetimonas > Lebetimonas natsushimae. Next base: position 134,014 of record NZ_BDME01000006.1, read on the forward strand.
TAATGAAAAAATTATTTCAGCATATTTTTCAATTCTTCATTTTTAACAGATATCTATCTCTAAAAACACAATATTTTTTAATTATAATGTTAGGTTTTGGATTAATTTTAATATTTAAAGTAAATTTTGATGCAGGATTGTCTTTTATTTTAGCAGCAGTATTTTTTATGATTATTTCTTATTTGAAAATTTATAATAATGATTTATATGAAAAAATAATGGATATGTTTTAAAAAAAAAGAAAAGAATTAAGAAGCTAATTCTTTTCCAAAGTCTTTGTGGATATCTCCAGATATTACTCCAAGATTGAAGTTTTCTACCAAGAAGTTTACGATATCTTCGTTTGCAAATTGTGGTGCGTTTGGTCCGATATAAATATCTTTTACTCCAAGGCTTAGTAATGCAAGTAAAATAATAATTGCTTTTTGTTCCATCCACATTAGAGCAATTGATACCGGTAATTCATTAATATCTTCAATTCCTAAAGCCTGAGCTACTGTCATTGCGATATGAACTGCACCGTTAGAGTCGTTACACTGTCCAAGGTCAATATATCTTGGAATGTCAGTTCCAGGTACTGTTCCAAAATCTACATCGTTGAATCTGAATTTTCCACAGCTACTTGTAATAATAATATGGTCTTTTGGAACTGCTAAAGCTAATTCTCTATAATAATTTCTTTTTCTTCCAGGTGCGTCACATCCTGCGATAACCCATACTCTTTTTAATTTTCCTTCTTTTATTGCATCAAGAACTTTTGGTCCGAATGCCTCAAGAACAGTTTTGTAGTGATGTCCTGTTACGATTTTTTCATCACTGTCAAACCCGGTGATATCAGGCAAGCTTAAAGTATGGTCAATTAATGGATCAAAATTGTCATTTTCTATTTTTTTGGCACCCTCAACACCTGTAATTTTATAAGTGTATAGTCTATCTATATAATTTTTAACTTTTGGTGATTTTTCAGGCGGAACGATACAGTTAGTATTTACAACACAAGTTCCCTGCCATTTGGAAAATACATCTGTCTGGTCAAACCATGCTTTTCCGATATTTCCTTTTAGGTTTTTGAATTTTCTTAAATGAGGATATCCGTGAGCCGGTAACATTTCTGAGTGAGTATATACATTTATTTTATCACTAAGACCTCTTTCTTCTATTCTTTTTAATAATTTTTCAAGCATATCAAGATTATGTCCTGATACTAAAATACCTTTGCCTTCAGCTTTGTTTTGAGTAACTTCTACAGGTGTTGGTATTCCAAGGGCTTTTGTATGCATATCGCTAAGTAAATTCATAACTTTTACTCCGGCTTGTCCAACTTTCATAAGTTGAGCAATATGTTCATCAAAATTGAAGTTTACGTTTGTAAGAGTGAAATATAATGTTTCACTGTTTACATCATCCACTTCTTTTAATGTTTTTCTTGCTTCTTCATCTCCAACTTCTTGTACTAATTCATTCGCATGTTCTCTGTATGCGCTAAGACCTTTTAGTCCGTAAATCATTAAATCCTGAAGTCTTGATTTTGTAGCAGTTTTACCACAAACACCTTTGCTCTCTCCATGGCTACCACATCCACCAGGTGCACTCATTTCACATTGCCAGCATAAAAACGGTAAATCGCAAGCCTGTTTTTTAGTTGTTTCTTCTTTTTTTCCGAATAGTCCAAACATTTTGTCTCCTTTTTGTAACTTTTTAAAATTTCGTAAAAGTATTGTAAGACAAATGTAAAATTAATTCATTGATTGCAATCAATAGATTTACATTTTTAAAAAAAATGCTAAAATTTCTAAAAAAGGCATTAAATGGAAGCTATTTATAAAAACAGATGCCCTAACTGTGGAGGGAATATCAGTTCTGAACGTTTGGAAATTGGACTTTTTTGCGAAAAATGTATGGATATCAGTGAAGATAAATGTAATGTAAATTTGATAAATTATAAAAAATTCTGCGTTGCAGATGAAAAATTAGAAAAATTTAATTTGTTTTTTAGGGAAAAAGTAGGGCAGGACCTTAGCCCGATTCAGAGAATGTGGGCAAAAAGATTTTTTTTAGGGAATTCTTTTGCGCTTTTAGCGCCGACGGGAATAGGTAAAACAACATTTGGTTTGTTGCTTGCAGCATTTGCAAAAAAAAGTTATATTGTTTTCCCAACAAAACTTCTGGTATTACAGGCTCTTGAAAGATTTAAAAGCTGGGGTGTTGAAGTACTTGCATACACTGGTAAAAAAGAGGAAAAAGAAAAAATTGAAAAAGGTGAATATGATATTTTAATAACAACCACCCAGTTTTTATATAAAAATCATGAAATAATAAATAAAGATTTTGATCTGGTTTTTATAGATGATGTGGATTCTATTTTAAAATCTGCCAGAAAAATTGATATCGTTTTAAAACTTTTAGGAATAAATGAAAAAATAATAAATACTGCATTAGAACTTATAGAGAAAAAAGATTATGTTAATTTAATGGAATTAAAAATTGTAAAAAAAGGTAATTTAATAGTATCTTCTGCTACTGCAAATCCAAAAAGTAAAAGGGTGCTTTTATTTAAATATCTGCTGGGATTTGAAGTTAGCAGGCCAAATTTATCTCTTAGAAATATAGAAGATGTCTATGATGAAACATATTCATACGAAAAAGCCATGAAATATATCAAAAAATTAGGAAGCGGCGGGCTTTTGTTTTTGCCTGGGAATGAAACCAAAGATAAACTAAATGAATTTATAGAATTTTTAAACACTGCTGGAATTAAGACATATTCTTATGAAGAATTCAACGAGCATGTCGAAGAATTTAAAAGGGGTGAATGTGTTTTTGCCGGTTTTGCAAGTTACAGAAATCCTCTTGCGAGGGGAATAGATTTGCCTGAGAGTGTAAGATATACGCTTTTTGTCGGGGTGCCGAAGATTGAATTTAAATTAAATGAAGAAAACTATAAAGCGCTTTATTTTATTTGCTTAGTTATTTATCCACTTTTAATAAAAAAACTAGAAACTAAAGAGATTTTAACTTTTCAAAATTACATTAATACATTAAAAAGATATGCTTTTTTGCCAGTGCTTCATCCAAAAGTGGAAGAAAAATTAAAAATGATAAAAGAATATGTAACTAACTTAATAGAAACATACAGAATAGAGATAAAAAATTCTCCGGAAGTCAGTTTTGACGGGGAAAAAATAATAACGGCGGATATTACAGGTTATATTCAGGCAAGCGGCAGAAGCAGCAGGTTTTATAACGGACATCTTACAAAAGGTTTGGCTCTAACACTTATAGATAATGAAAAAGCCTTTTTTTCTCTTAGAAAAAAACTTAACTGGTATAGCAACATTGAATTTAAAAATATAAAAGAGATAAATTTAGACGAAATTTTAAAAGAAATTGATGAGAGTAGAAAAATAAAAACAAAAACAAATCTCAAAACTTCATTTGTGGTAGTTGAATCCCCTACAAAAGCAAAAACCATTTCTTCATTTTTTGGTAGACCCAGCAGAAGAATAGTTGATGGAGTCAGTATTTATGAGATATTACTCAAAGACAGGGTTTTGGTAATCACTGCTAGCATCGGACATGATTTTGATCTCTCTTATGAGGAAAAATGGGGTGTTAAGGATAAGTATATTCCAATTTTTAGAGTCTTAGAAAATAAAGATAAAATATTAAATGCCTTAAATCTTGCTTCTTATGAGGTTGATGAAGTTATTATTGCAACAGACCCGGACAGGGAAGGGGAAAAAATTGCATTTGATTTGATACTCAATAACAAGCCGTATAATTTAAATGTAAAAAGAGCAGAATTTCACGAAATTACAAAATATGCATTTACTAAGGCACTTAATAATTTGAGATATTATGATAAAAATTTGGTTGCTGCTCAGTTTGTCAGAAGAATAAGTGACAGGTGGATAGGGTTTAATTTGTCATCTTATCTTCAAAATCTGCTTCATAATGCCCATCTTTCAGCCGGAAGGGTTCAGACCCCTGTGTTAAACTGGATTTGTGAAAGGACAGAAAAATTAAAAGAGAAAATTTTTATTGTATCTGTTAAAATAAATGATTTAAAAATTGAGTGGGAATTTGAAGATAAAGAGAAAGCAGAAGGATTTTTCAATTCATTAAAAAATAAAATCGAGATTAAACTGCTTGAATCAAAAGAAGAAGATGTTTTTGAAAAACCTTTTAACACCTCTACTCTTTTGAAAGAAGCGGCAACTAAACTTCATTTTTCTCCCCAATATACAATGAAACTGGCCCAGGAACTTTTTGAAAACGGATTTATTACATATCACAGGACTGACAGTTTTAGAATCTCAAACGTGGGTAAAAAAATTGCAAAAGAGTATATTGAGGAGAAGTTTGGAGAAGAGTATGTAAATTTGAGAAGTTTTGAAAGCGGCGGGGCACATGAGGCGATTAGGGCTACTACTTCGATGGATATGAATGAACTTAAAAGTTTTTTAGTTTTTAAAAATATAAATCTAACTTACAATCATTTAAAATTATATGATTTGATTTTTAGAAAATTTATAGCTTCTCAGATGAGAGATGTGAAAGTTAAAAAAGATATTTTTAAAATAGTTGATAAAGAAGTTGATGTAAATACCAAGATTTTGGAAGACGGATTTAATCTTGTTTATCCCATAAAAATTTATAATATTAAAGAAGGAATTTATCCTGTTAGTAAAAATATTTATCAAAAAAGTAAATTTCCTCCATATACTTATGCTGAGGTTATCGATGAAATGAAAAACAAAGGGATCGGAAGACCGTCAACTTATGCAATAACTGTAGAAAAACTGCTTGAGAGAAAATATGTGGTTGAAAAAAACGGATTTTTATTTGCAACAAAACTTGGATTTAAAGTTTTAGATATTCTAAAAAAACATCCTTTATATAAATTTGTAAGTGAAATATTTACTAAAACTCTTGAAGAAACTATGGATTTAATAGAAGAGGGTAAAAAAGATTATAAGTCGGAATTGATTAAATTGTATAATAATTTATTTATTGGTTAAAGTATTAAAATTTATATTTATAGTATTAAATTTTTTTATATTGAAATTTAATTTTGTAAGATATGAAATAATAGCAACACTGAATCCTGTTGCTATTACGACATTATAATCATTTGTAATTTCTAATGCCAATACAACAGAAGTTAAAGGCAGTTTCATTAAAACCCCCATAAAAACGGCTGAACCAATTGCTGCAAAATAAAAAGGTTCCAGACCAATTCCAACATGTGCATAATGTAATATTAATCCAAACAAATATCCGCTTAAAGCGCCAATGCTCATTAAAGGTACAAACATACCGCCAACCGCGTTTGAATAAATGGAAAAAGTGGTTGCTATTATTCTTAAAAGCAATATTTCTATAATAAATAGAACATTCAAATTTTCATTATTAATAAGAAGAGATACTATTTGATGACCGGTAAAACCAGCATAAGGGGAAATAATAAGAATTGTTGCTATTACAACACCCCCTATAATTGCAAAAATTAAATCTTTATATTTACCAAAAACATTAAATAATTTAAGATGGGTAAAATATAAAATTTTATCTTGAATTGTCAGGTATAAATATATTAATAATGTCATAAAAGGAATAAATAAAGCAATAATATATACATATTTGAAATTAATCATTCTTCCCGCTGAATAAATAAAAGTAAAAGGCTGTAAAAAGATTAAGGCAATACTAAATGCACTTATACTACCAACAATTATAAATGTTATGTAACTTTTAATAAAATTATAAGCAATGCTTTCAATTGCAAATGCAATTCCTGTAATTGGAGATACAAATATAGCAGCTATTCCGCTGCTGGCTCCTATACTGATCATAGGTTTAAGCAGTGTTTCAGGGAATTTAAAAAACGAATGGATTTTATATCCTATCATTGCTCCGATTTCCGCAGAAGGGCCTTCTGTTCCTACGGCAAATCCACTGCCTATTGAGAGGGCGGAAGCCAATATTTTCATAATCAAATCTTTCATATTTATCATATCTTGTTTTTCTGTAATAATTTGTGCTATTTGTTCTACCCCGTATTCTTTTGCTTTTCTATCTTTGTATATAATGAAATTCACGATTAATATTGAAAATATAGTGATTAAATAGATATATATTTTGGGATATGAAGATAGAGTGAAAACAGGGTTTTTTCCAAAAAAAATTTTTGAAATATTTTCCATAAGATAATAATATAAAACAATAAAAACACCACTTATAAATCCTGTAATAATGGAAGCAATGAGGAAATCCCTAATAAGGGAAATTTTAGATGAGATTTTTTTTAAAAAATCTTTAAAAAACATTAACTTTTTTTCTTAATTCTTTTTAATTTTTCTATTCCTTTTAAATCGTCTTGCGTCCATTGATAATATGTTCCAAACACTCTGTCCCAAATATCTGTTGTTACCCCATGGTTCATTTTTGGCTTTTTATGGTGAACAAAATGAAATTCCTGCATATATCTCCAATATTTACTTGCAAATTCACGCCTGTGCATAATATGATGCATTATTCCGTAGTTAAAATATCCAAGGGCAAGACCACCTACCAATGCAAATGCATCTCCAAGAGGCATAAAAAAATGAAGCACCCATGCAAAAAAAGAAGCAATAACGGCACTCATAAAAAACGGCATTGCATCATAACTGAATGGGTTTTGATGATGATGGGCATGACCTTCGATAAAAACTTTTAATGGATGGTCTAGATGAAAAAGCCATGCGTGTACCGCATATTCTAAAAATGTAAAAAATATAACCCCTACAACAAATAATGCCACGCTTCCCCATATATCGTTTGAATAGTGAATCGCTAAAACTAAAAAAACAATACCTGTTAAACAGTCAGTTGCTAATGATAGATAATAATTCCATTTGCTTTGAGTTATTTTTAAAATAAAATCTTTCAATTTTTACTCCTTAAGTTTAGCTTATAGAAAACATTATAAATAATTATAACATAAAATAAATATAAATGTTTGTTATAATTATTAAAAAAAGGGATGATATGTTTAAAGACAGAACTGAAGCCGGAAAATTGCTTGCAAAAGAGTTGAAAAAACTGCAGGATAAAGGATTAATAACCGATCCTGTGATAGTTGCGCTTCCAAGGGGCGGGATTCCTGTAGCTGCAGAAATAGCAAAAGAATTAAACGCACCTCTTGATATTTTATTTGTAAAAAAAATACCCGCTCCCGGGAACGACGAATTTGCAATAGGAAGTGTAAGTGAAAACGGATTGGTATTTGTAAATAAAGATATTGTGGAGAGACTTGGAATAAGTGAGAGTTATATTCAACAAAAGGCAATGGAAAAAATTCAGGAAATTGCAAGACTAAGAGAAAAATATAAAATAGAACCAAAACTTCTTGAAGGAAAGGATGTAATATTGGTGGATGACGGAGTGGCAACGGGAGCCAGTATGTATCTTGCGGCCCAAAGTATTGTAAGAGAATATCCCAAAAGTGTGATAATTGCTGTGCCAGTCGCTCCAAAAGATGCTGAAGTAGAAAATATGCTAAAAAGTGTTTCTCATAAATTAATAGTATTAGAACAGCCCGAACTGTTTATGAGCGTAGGCAGATGGTATGAAGATTTCCATCAATTAAGTGATGAAGAGGTTATAAATATATTATCTCAATTTAAATAACTTGACAAAATTAATTAAATTTAGTTATAATATAACAACTTAAATAAATTAATAAAGGAGGCTGAGATGGCAAAACTAACACCATTCGAGCAAGAAGCAGTAGAAAGATTTAAAGATGCGATTGAACTTAATAAAGAAAAACCAGGACTCGGTAATGTAGATGTGGAAAAAGCGAGAGAATTAATTAAAGATTTGGGAGCGGTTGTTTTAGATGTAACACTTCCTAATTTGGTAGAAGGTGAAAATGCCGAAGAAGCTGGAATTCCAACAGCATATTATACACCATATACTGAATTTACAGATTATATTGACGAATTACCAGATGATAAAACCCAACCAATTTTAGTGGTATGTAGAAAAGCTTTTTTTGCAAATAGGGTAAAAGGTCTTTTAGATGTTCTAGGATATAAAAACGTTTATGTTTTAGCAGATGATGTTAAATATTTAATAGAAGCACATAAGGCTCATACTGAAGGATAATTCTCTCTTTTTTCTTTTATTCTTAAAAAAGTATCAAATATTATAAAAATAATGTATTAAAAACTCCAAAAAGGAGTTAATTATTTGTTTTTGCCTCTTACATAACCTTCAATAATAAATCTTAAAGCATTTAATTTGATAAATCCTGCAGCATCTTTTTGATTATATACGCTGTCTTCTTCAAATGTGGCAAATTCAGGGCTAAATAATGAATTCGGAGATTTTCTGCCAACTACATTTACATTGCCTTTGTAAAGTTTAAGTCTTACAGTCCCACTTGCATTTCTTTGAGTTTCGTCTATCAGTTTTTGAAGTGCCTTTCTCTCAGGTGCAAACCAGAAACCGTTATAAATAAGTTCTGCATACTTTGGCATTATTTCATCTTTAAGATGAGCTTCTCCCTTATCAAGAGTGATTGATTCAATGGCCCTATGGGCTTTTAGTAAAATAGTTCCTCCCGGGGTTTCATAACATCCTCTACTTTTCATTCCAACAAATCTGTTTTCTACTATATCAATTCTTCCGATACCGTGTTTTTTGCCGTATTCGTTTAGAGTTTCAAGAATTTGAGCCGGTGTCATTTTTGCTCCGTTTATTGCAACCGCATCGCCTCTTTCAAAATCAATTTCTATATATTCAGGTTTATCAGGCGCTTTTTCAGGAGAATTTGTCCATCTCCACATATCTTCTTCCGGTTCTGCCCACGGGTCTTCCAATATTCCGCCTTCGTATGAGATATGCAGTAAATTTGCATCCATTGAATAAGGGGATTTCTTTCCGTGTTTTTCAATAGGAATACCGTGAGACTCTGCATAAGCCAGCAGTTTTTCGCGGCTGTTTAAATCCCACTCTCTCCAAGGGGCAATTACTTTAATATCAGGTCTTAGGGCATAATAACCAAGTTCAAATCTTACCTGGTCGTTTCCTTTTCCTGTAGCACCGTGTGCCACCGCATCAGCTCCAACCTGATTTGCTATTTCAATCTGTCTTTTAGCAATAAGAGGTCTTGCTATTGAAGTTCCGAGCAGATATTCCCCTTCATATATAGCATTTGCCCTAAACATAGGAAACACATAATCTCTTACGAATTCTTCCCTTAAATCTTCGATAAAAATATTCTCAGGTTTTACTCCAAGTTTTAGTGCTTTTTCCCTCGCAGCTTCTACTTCCTCACCTTGACCGATATCAGCGGTAAAAGTTACAACCTCAGCGTTATATTTATCTTGAAGCCATTTTAAAATTACACTTGTATCAAGTCCGCCTGAATATGCTAAAACAACTTTCATAAATATCCTTTTTTAGTGCAATTATAGTATAATTTGACTAAAAAAGGGATAGTTTGAGGATTGATAAATTTTTAAATTCCGTTAATATTGTAAAAAGACGCTCAATTGCAGATGAGATGTGTAAAGAAGGAGTTGTTTTTATTAACGGAAAAAAGGCAAAACCTTCAAAAGATGTAAAAGTAGGGGATAAAATAGAAATTCATTATTTAAGCGGAGTAAAAAAATTTGAAGTTTTGAAATTACCTGAAACTAAAACAATTCCAAAAAGTAAAAAAAACGAATATGTTAAGGAGATATAATGAGATGGAGCAGATTTTTTTTATATACACTTAAAGAAACGCCAAAAGACGCGGTAACACCTAGTCATATTTATTTAGTAAGGGGCGGATATATCAAACAGGTTGCGGCCGGAATTTATGATTTTACTCCTATTGGGAAAATGGTGCTTGATAACATAAGAGCGATTATAAAAGAAGAAATGGATAAAGCAGGTGCGCAGGAAGTAATGCTTAGTTTCATAACTCCTTACGAGCTTTGGGAAGAGACAGGCAGGGCTAAAAAATACGGAGATGAACTGCTTAGAATTGAAGATAGAAAAGGCCAGAAATTTGTTCTCTCACCTACAAATGAAGAAAGTGTTGTGGATTTAGTCAGAAATTATGTAAAAAGCTATAAACAGCTTCCGGTAAATCTTTATCAAATCAATTTAAAATTCAGAGATGAGGCAAGACCTAGATTTGGACTGCTTAGAGGCCGCGAATTTATAATGAAAGATGCATATTCTTTCCATGCAACTAGGGATGATTTAGACAGGGAATTTAATTTAATGCAGGAAACTTATGAAAAAATCTTCTCAAAAATGGGGCTTGATTTCAGGGTGGTTGAGGCAGACAGCGGTGCAATTGGCGGAACCGGAAGCCGTGAATTTATGGTACTTGCAAATACCGGTGAAGATGATATTGTAGTATGCAGTGAGTGTAACTATGCGGCAAATATAGAAGTTGCTAAAAGAAATCATATAAAAAAGGAAAATCCGGTTAAAACCCAAGAAATTGAAGAAATTTATACTCCAGATATCAAAACAATTGATGAGGTAAGTAAATTTACAGAAACTCCTAAAGATTTTATTGTTAAAGCAGTTGTTAAAAAGGCTGTGTTTGATAATGGAGAGGAAGAAATAGTCGTATTTTTCTTAAGAGGAAATGACGAACTTGAAGAGACTAAAGCAAAAAATGCAGTCGGTGCGATTGACTTAGTTGATGCAAGTGAGGAAGAGATTGAAAAAGCTGGGCTTATCCCTGGATATATTGGACCTTTTGGATTGCCAAGTAATATAAAATATATAATAGATGATGATTTAAGAATGGCTGAGGAACTTGTATGCGGGGCTAATAAAAAAGATTATCATATAAAAGGGGCAGGACTGCTTGATGCAAATCTGCTTGGAAATTTAACAATCTATAGAGACATTGCAAAAGTAAAAGAAGGTGATTTGTGCCCTAAATGCGGTGCACCTCTTAAAATTACAAAAGGAATTGAGGTAGGACATATTTTTAAATTAGGCACTGCTTACAGTGAGCCTATGAATGCAACTTTTCTTGATGAAAACGGAAAAGCAAAACCTTTTATTATGGGATGTTACGGAATAGGGGTTAGCAGACTTATTGCCGCTGCAATTGAGCAAAATCACGATGATAGAGGAATAATTTGGCCAAAAGAGATAGCACCGTTTGTTGTAGATATAATTGTGGGAGATGTTAAAAAAACAGACCAGGTTGAATTTGCCGAAAAACTTTATGAAGATTTGGTAAATGCAGGAGTTAAAACAATTTTAGATGACAGAACTGAGAGATTTGGACCAAAAATTGCAGATTTTGAATTAGTTGGTTTTCCTGTTGGTGTAATTGTAGGTAAAAAATTAAAAAATGGAAAAGTTGAGGTTAGGGATAGAAAAACAGGGGAAAAATTTGAAGTGGATAAAGACGTAGTGTTTGAAAAAGTAATGGAACTTATAAATAAGGATTGATATGGGATTAATTTATTTTTTAGTTTATCTTTTTTTAGAGATATTATTCTCATATGAATTTATGAAAGTTTTTACTCCTTTTGGATTTTTTTTAGAAATACTTTTTACTGCCGCAGTTGGAGTTTATATTCTCCAAACTCTTGATTTGTCTTTAAGTAGCAATATGCAAAAACTAATGAGAAGGGAAATAACCCAGGAGGAATTTTTATCTATCGGACTTTTTAAATTAATTGGGGCAGTTTTACTTATTGTTCCAGGTTTTTTTAGTGATATTATAGGAGTTTTGTTTTTATTTGAACCGTTTGCAAGATTTATTGCAAAAAAACTTTTTCCATCAAGAAATTTCTATCATAAAACTTACACAAACGATGATGATATTATAGATGTAGAAATAATAGAGGAAATTCCTAAAAAAGATTAATCCACTCTTTTTCTCCTTTTGTGTGTAAAAAATAAACACTCATTCATTAAATTTTCTTATATTTCTCAAAATATTTAATAAAAATTAAATTTATGTTTAAAATATGAATGAATAATCATAAAGGAGCAGGAGTGGAAGGTGTAATTTTTTTATTTTTACTTATAATTTTCTCACTCAAGGTGTTTGCTTTAATAAACAAAGAAAACGTAAAAAGCTCGTTTATTATCGCAAGTGGTGCGGAAATTTTGTATCTGGGTGTGGCGCTTCTTGGCAGCAGTGCATTAAGCGCTGTAATTTTACACCTTGAATATCAGTTTGTATTTAGGGTTTTGGCTTTTTTGATGCTTTTTGAATTTTTTAAGTTTAAAAATTCTGTTAAACTCAGTGATTTGGCCGGAGTTGGATTTAACAAATGGGGTGTGATTTTCGGATTTTCAATATTTGGAAGTCTTGGAATTTCATTAATTACCTCAAAACAGCTTATATTAAATTCCATTACAGCTTCAGGAATGTTTGAGCTTGGATATTTGATTGTGGCAATTAATATTGTTCAGGCAATTTATTTAATTTCTATTTTTGAAACAATTGTTTTCAAAAAAGGAGAAAGTTTAAAAAATATTTCTAATAAAATACTTATATCTGTTTTTACATTTGCAGGTATATTGGTCTTTTTACTTCCGCAGATTTATTTAATATTACCTGCAAAATTTAGTAATATCAATGCTTATCATATAAGTTTTGATTTTAATTATCACGGTATAAACGGTGTTTTTGCATTACTTTTTGCTTTTATAATGTCAATGGTTTTTATTTATTCACTAGATTATATTAAAAAATATAAGGCTTTTTATTATTCTTTTTTGGCTATTTTAACACTTGCTTTAATTGAAATACCATTAAGCAGCAGTTTTGAGAGTTTTTATCTTTTCTGGGAGACTATGACAATTACTTCATATTTATTGATTATGCATTCAAGAAGTGACGAGTCAATAAAAGCGGCTAAACTTTATTTTGTTATGTGTATTGCCGGGGCATATTTCTTACAGCTTACATTTTCACATTTTTATTCTTTAGGAATAGAAAGTTTCAGTGAAATAGTAAATGTTTCTTTAACTGTTGCCGTATTAATGTTAATAGGTTTTGGTGTAAAAGCGGGTATAGTGCCTATTCATCAATGGCTACCTGTTGCGCATCCTGCAGCACCAAGCAGTATTTCAGCCCCACTTTCTGGTATTTTAACAAAAGCGGGAATTTTTGGAATTATTGTTTTGGTTTATGTTTTAGGATTTCAAAATAAAATTTTTTCTTATTTATTAGTAACTTTAGGTTTAATTACACTTTTTTACGGAGAAATTAAAACATTATATGAAAAAGACATAAAAAGACTTTTTGCATATTCAACTATAGGGCAAATTGGTGAAATTGTCACCGTTTTAGGCCTTATGAGCACTGCGGCATTAAGCGGTGCAATCTATCATGTAATTAACCATGCGGTTGTTAAAGATTTATTGTTTTTAAGTGCGGGCTTACTGATATTAAGTAGTGGAAGCAGAAATCTTGATGATTTGAAAGGAATAGGAAAAAAACTGCCGTTTTTAGCTTTCCCGTTGGGTGTTGGTGTTTTTGCTTTAAGTGCATTTCCTCCGTTTGGAAATTTTAATTCAAAATTTTTAATGATATACGCAGCTGCTGAGCAGAATAATTATATTGTTGCATTTTCCCTAATAATTGCTGGACTTATAGGTTTTGTAGCGATGCTGAGAGTGTTTAGGTATATTTTTTTAATGAATCCACAAAGGGAATTTTCAGAAGTTAAAGGAATAAAAGTAATAGCTGTATATCTTTTAGCTTTTGTTTCATTACTGCTTGGTATTTTTCCTCAGAGCGTTATTGATTTTATTGCAGCAGCTATAAATTCTACGTTAAAAGTTAATGTTCATTTGCCTCATTTTATATTACAGTTTCCGTTAAGTGTTTTAGTTATGATAATAGGGGCAATAATTGTTTACCTGTTTGGAAAAACAAGTAAAACAGCCGGAATCAGTGCTGCTGGATTTTCATTTTTAGCTCTTTTAACAGTATTTGCTGATAAATTCAGTTTTGGCAGCTTTTTTGCAGGTTTGGTTTTATTTATGGCAATTCTAAATTTCCTTTTTGCCGCAAGATATATGGACCATTCCCATAAATCATACAGATTTTTTGCCAATTTTATGATAATGATTGTCGGAATTTTGGGTGTGGCTTTGAGTGAAAATATTTATTCAATGTTTTTTTACTGGGAAATAATGGGCGGATGGGCGTTATATATCGCTCTTGTGCATGAAGAAGATGCATACTCAATTCAGGAAGCTACAAAATATCTGTTATACAATTATGCTGGTGCCGGTGTAATAATGATAGGTTTAGGTATTGTAATGCAATTTGGAAATAGTATTGAAATAATAAAACATATTCCTCTTACAAATGAAATAATCTTTGCTTTGGTTTTATTAACTGTTGGTTTCTTAGCAAAAGCGGCCCAGCTTCCTGTAAGAATTGATTATCAGATGCACCCAAAACCGGCTCCAACTCCTATAAGTGGGTATATCTCTTCTGTTATGCTAAAAACAGGACCTTTTATGTTTGTAATGGTTATGTATTTGGCTGCTGCTGGTGTAAGTGCATCTAAATTGTTTGTGATAGATAGTATAGGACATTTTGCAGCTATTGTTGGTGTAATTACTATTCTTATGGGTGCGAGTTTCGGACTATTAACTAATTCCATGAAAAGACTTTTAATTTTCTTAACAGTGGGTGAAATAGGTTATATTTTTGCCGGCGTTTCTTTAATGACGTCCCAGGGGTTAGCAGGTGGGCTTTTGCATTTAATAAACCATATGTTTTTTAAAGATTTGCTATTTTTAAGTGCTGGGGCCATTTTTTATAAAACCGGAATAGATTCATTAAATGATCTCGGGGGAATTGCTAGAAAAATGCCAGTTACTTTTGCCGTATTTATGATAGCTGTTTTTTCAACAGCAGGTGTTCCAATGTTTAGCGGTTTTGTCTCTAAATGGATAATCTATCATGCATTGATGTCAAAAGGATATGACTTTTTAGCTATCCTAACCATTCTCGGAAGTGTTATGATTTTACTTGTATTTGTAAAATTTATGCACAGTGCATATTTTGGAAAAATAGACAAAAAATTTGAAAATATCAAAGATGTTGATTGGTATATGTCTTTACCTATGATGATTTTGGCAATTTTAAACATTATTTTAGGAATATTCCCTTATTTTGCTTTAAAACCGATAAACTTAATAATTCAAAGTTTTGGATATAAACAAATATGTATTTCATTAAGTTCAGTTTGTATTGGTGGTGATATTCTTAATTTATTCACACTTTCAATTTATACATTGTTGGCTATTGCAATAGGTTATTTAATGTTTGTTTATAACAGAAAAATCAGAAAAACGCATATTTTCCTTTCAGGTGTTAGGGATTTAAGTGAAAGGGAACTTCATATAAATGCCAAAAATTTTTATGAAAGCGTTACAGAACTTATAAAGACAATTATTTATTTTGTAAAAAAAATATTTGGATTGAAAGGAGGCTATGTTGAGCGCTAATATTATTCATTTTTTAATTTTTCCTGGCGGATTATTTGCATTGTGTCTTGGTGTTTTTATGCTTTCCCTTGAAAGAATTGTGGTTGCTAGACTTCAGGGAAGGGTAGGACCTCCCATTTATCAAAATTTTATTGACGTAATTAAACTTTTCAATAAGGAAATTTTAGTTCCTAAAAATGCAAAAGAGGCTGTTTTTATTTATTCGCCTTTAATAGGTTTTGCCGGAATGCTCGCAATGCTTTATTTTATACCAATTCCCGGTGTGTATGAAGGAACAAATGTAAACAGTGATTTAATAGTGTTAATCTATGTTATGGCTTTACCTGCAATAGCTCATATATTGGGGGGAGGTGCATCAAGTTCCCCTTATGCCGCAATTGCAGTAAACAGAGAACTTAAATTAATGCTGGTGTACGAAATGGTTTTTGTAATAATCTCTTTTAGCGTTGCGATTTATGTGGGAGGCGGGGATGCTGTGTTTTCATTAAAAAAGATAATGGAATATCAGCAGCTTCACGGAAGTTTTTTATTTGATTGGAAATTTTGGCCTGCAGTGATTGCTTTTGTTGTTTTTGTGTTAGCAACTTTGGAGTTGCCTCCTTTTCAAATAGCACATCATAATGATGCCGATGTAATGGACGGATTTTTAATAGAACACAGTTCAATCCCTTTGGCTATTTATGAAATGACTGATGCGATGAAAATAATTTTGCTCAGCATAGTGTTTCAAATATTTTTCTTTCCTATAGCAATTACAGATGATTTAATTATAAATTTGATTTGGTTTATTTTAAAAACAGTGGTTTTTGTTATGTTCTTTTCGTTTTTACATGCAATTCTCCCAAGTTTCAGAATTGATCAGGGATTTAAATTTTTGCTTATTGTGCCGACTGCATTGTCCCTTATTACATTAATTTTAGTAATTTTGTCTGTAAAAGGATTAATATGAGTATTATTACAAGAAGTCCTTTTTTATTCAGGATAAATACAGGAAGCTGCAACGGATGTGATGTGGAACTTGCCACAACTGCTATGATTCCAAGATATGACGTTGAGAGACTTGGATGCAGATATACAGGAAGTCCTAAACACGCGGATATACTCCTGGTTACCGGTCCTATTACGGCAAGAAGTAAGCCGTATTTACTCGAAGTATTGGATGAGCTTCCAAATCCTTTTGTGGTGGTGGCAGTGGGAACATGCCCTACAAGCTGTGGGATTTTCAGGGATTCTTATTCAATAGAGGGACCGCTTGAGAGGTATGTGAAAGTTGATGTTAATGTGCCGGGCTGTCCGCCAAGACCACAGGCGATAATTGACGGTGTTGCAAAAGCACTTGAAATCTGGAAAGAAAAAATAAGGAATCAAAAATGAGCGGATTTTTAAAAATTGCAATAAGGAATTTGTTAAAAGGACCTGTAACAGACCCTTATCCTTTTGGAAAAACGTTTATACCGAATAAATTAAGAGGAAAACTAAAAGTTGACCCTAAGGCATGCACAGCTTGCGGGACATGTGAGGAAGTATGTCCATCGGGTGCTATACATATTACAAAAAATGAAAATGTTTATGTTCATACCACATGGTATAACACCTGCTGTTTTTGCGGAAACTGTGAGTTTTTTTGTCCGACAGGGGCTATAAAGCTTACAAATGATTTCCATACGGCAAATACCGAAGAGGAAAAATACCGTTTTACAACAGTAGCCCTAATCAGCGAAATTAAATGTGAAAGTTGCGGAGAAATGTTTGTACCGGCAAGTGAGGCTTTATTAAAAAGGGCTTATCCGAATGTAAATGATACTATCAGAGAACTTACAAAATTATGTCCTAAATGCAGGCGAAAAAAAGCGTTTGAAAGGCTTTATCAATGAAAGAAACATTAAAACAAAAGATTATTGCTGAATTAAAAAACAGAATTACGGGTGATTTTGATTTAAGAGATGAAAAAGATGCAAAAGGTAATATTCAAATCTGGTTGAAACTTTTTAACCGAAAAGACATTTTACATGTTGCCCAGGTTATTAAAGATTTTGGTGGAAGATGTGTGATTATAAGCGCATATAAAAAAGATGACCATCATGTGCTTGTGTATCATTTGGATATTGACGGAATACTTATTAATGTCGAAGTGGAACTTTTTGATAATACAGTTGATTCAATAACACCTATTTTAGACAGTGCCAATTGGACTGAAAGGGAATTTAAAGAGATGTTCGGAATAAAACTTGTAGGACATCCAAATCCAAAAAGACTGTTTCTTGATGAAAGTATAGCTGAGGGAATACTTGGGGAGTATATGCCACTTTCACAAGCTATGAATGGTGCGGCAACATGTTGTATGTGGGAAAAAATTGAAAGTGAAAGGCATAAAAATGAGCACTAAAATACCTATTGGTCCGTTTCATATAGGACTTGAAGAACCTATATATTTTAAAATTGATTTAGAAGGTGAAACTGTAAAAAACGTTGATATGATAAACGGTTTTGTACACAGGGGAATCGAGTATCTTGCAATGCAGAAAAACTTTTTTCAAAATCTGATTTTAACTGAGAGGGTTTGTTCGCTGTGTTCTAACAACCATCCTTTCACATATGTAATGGCTGTAGAAAAAATAGCCGGTATTGAAGTTAGCAGAAGGGCTAATTACTTAAGGGTTGTGGCTGATGAAGTAAAAAGAATAGCATCACATATGTTTAATTTAAGCATGCTTGCCCATTTAATTGGTTTTCATTCTTTAATGACCCAGACAATGGAGGCAAGGGAAATTATGCAGGATATTAAAGAATCAATCTGGGGTAACAGAATGGATATGAGTGCCAATACCATAAGCGGTGTTAAGTATGATTTGGATGAAGGTCAGATTGAATATATTTTGAAAAGGCTTGACGAACTTGAACCCCAGGTTGATGAAATAATTGATATTTATTTTAATCATAAAATTGTAAAAGCAAGAACCGTGGGGGTTGGAGTTTTACCAAAAGAGGACGCTTTACGTCTTGGTGTTACAGGACCGACTGCCAGGGGTAGCGGTGTTAATAATGATGTGAGGGTAAAAGCCCCTTATGCCGCCTATGACGAATTAAAAGTAAATGTTATCTTAGAAGAAGGCGGTGATGTGCATGCGAGAACAAAGGTTAGATGGAGAGAGGTAAAAGAGTCAATAAGACTTGTAAGAGAGGCAATTACAAATCTGCCAGAAGGTCCTGTTGTGCTTGATAAAAGACCACATATTCCGGCAGGTGAAGCCGTTACCAGGTCTGAAGCCCCAAGAGGGGAGCTTATTTATTATCTTAAAACCAACGGTGCTCAAAAACCGGAGAGAATGAGATGGAGGGTTCCGACATATATGAACTGGGAAGCACTGAGGGTTATGATTCCAGGCAATAAATTAAGTGATGTTGCGGTTATTTTCAACAGTATTGACCCTTGTATTTCATGTACAGAAAGATAAATAAAGGAGAATTAATGGCTAATAAGTTTATTTTTGCAGATCCAAAAAAATGTATAGGTTGTTTAAACTGTGAGCTTGCTTGTGCAGCAAAACATATGAATATTTCTTTTGAAGAAGCATATGATTTGGCACTGAATGGAGAAGTTGAATTAATTCATAGAAATACCGTTATTGAAATGAACGGATTAACCGCTCCAATGCAATGTATGCAGTGTGAAGATGCACCGTGTGTTGAAGCGTGTCCTATTGACATTATCAGATATGAAAACAATTATGTAAAAATTTATGAAAGTGATTGTATTGGTTGTAGAAGCTGTGCGATGGTCTGTCCTTTCGGTGCAATAACAATGGCTAAAAGTAATTCCACAAATGTAACAGGATTAGTTGCAATAAAATGTGATTTGTGCGGGGGAGAAGAAGGGAAACAGGCCTGTGTAAATATCTGTCCTACAGATGCGATTGAACTTATAGATTATAATGAATATAAAAGAAGAAAACAAGAAAATGCTTTTGAAAGATTACATCAAGATGCATGAACTCTCAATCGTTCAGTCTATGATGAAAATTATTGAAAAACATGCAAAAAACAGAGAAGTTGAAAGACTTGTGGTAAAAATAGGAAAAATGAGCGGAATAGAACCGTATTTTTTAAAAGAGAGTTTTGATTTTTTTAAAGAAGGCACTGTTTGTGCAAATGCCGAAATGGAAATAATAGAAGTTAATATAAAAATAAAATGTTTTGAGTGCGGAAGTGAGAGTGAAATAAAAGGTTTTGATTTCCACTGTCCCGTGTGTGGAAGTGAAAAAACAAAGATAATAAGCGGAGAAGAAATGCATATAGAATATATTGAATTAAAGGAGTAGTAATGAAAAAACATTTTACAAGGGTTCCTAAAAAGATTCAGAGAAAAAGAGATGCAAATGAGAGAATAAATGATTTTGAACCTGTGTATATTGAATTTAATGAAGAAGAGGCAGCAGAACAGGCTAAAAGATGTTTAACATGCCCTATTGATATTTTAAGAGGGCTTAACAGCGAGTTTGAATTTTGCAGAACCGGATGTCCTCTAAACAATTATATTCCACAGTGGATCAGGGAAGTAAGACGCGGAAATTTAGAAAAGGCGTTTGAGCTTAGCAATGAAAAATCACCTTTTCCAGAAATTATGGGAAGAGTTTGTCCGCATGACAGTCTGTGTCAGGGAAGCTGCGTTCTTTCTAAAACAGACCACGGAAGCGTCGCTATCGGAGCTATTGAGGTTTTTATAAGCGAAGAAGGGTTTAAAAGAGGATATAAACCTTATTACGGGGAGGATAAAAAAAGAAAAAAAAGAGTTGCTGTAATTGGAAGCGGACCTGCGGGAATGAGCTGTGCCACTTTTCTTTTAAGAGGTGGAGTAAATGTGGAAATGTTTGAAAAATCCGACAGACCCGGGGGACTTTTAACATACGGTATTCCAAATTTTAAACTTCACAAAGATGTTGTTTTTAGAAGATTCAAGTGGATGCAGGATGCCGGACTTAAACTGCATTTAAATACACCAATTTTAACCGAAAAAGATTTTGATAAAATTGTTAATGATTTTGATGCCGTGTTTATAGGTGTTGGTGCTCCAAGCAGCAGGGGCGCAAGAATGGAAAATGAAAATGCAAACGGAGTTTATCATGTTATGGATATTTTAACCCATGCCCAAAAAAGAGTGTTTAAAGATTTTGATGATTGTATATTAAAAGACAAAAGGGTAGTTGTAATCGGCGGTGGTGACAGTGCAATGGATGCGGTAAGAACAAGTGTAAGAAGCGGTGCAAAAGAGGTATACTGTGTTTACAGAAGAGATGAATCCAATATGCCTGGAAGTAAAAAAGAAGTTATAAATGCTAAAGAAGAAGGGGTTAAATTCAGATTTTATACAGCACCAAAAGCTGTAAAAATTGATGAAAACAATAATGTTGTAGGGATAATCTGCCAAAAAACAGAATTAGGTCAGCCTGATGAAAGTGGGAGAAGAAGGGTTCAAATTGTTGAAAATAGTAATTTTGAAATTCCTTGTGATATAATTATATTAGCGTTAGGCTTTGATACTGTTAAATTTCCTTGGTATGAGCATGCAGGAATTGAAACTGATAAATGGGGATGTCCTGTTGTAAATGAAAGATATCAGACAACTAATAAAAAAGTTTTTGCAGGTGGAGATGCGATTAGAGGCGCAGATTTGGTTGTAACTGCTGCAAGAGACGGAAGAGAAGCAGCATACGGTATATTAGAATATTTAGGATTAAAGGATTGATATGATACCGATTTATAAAAGCGATGTGGTTATAGTAGGGGCTGGGCTTGCTGGACTTGCGGCTGCAAGAGAACTTAGCAGGGCCGGTAAAAATGTGACGGTTCTTACAAAACTACATCCGTTGCGCTCTCATTCAGGGGCCGCACAGGGTGGAATAAACGCAGCTTTGGCTGATGATGACGATGTAGAACTCCATATGTTTGATACTGTAAAAGGAAGCGATTATTTGGCAGACCAGGATGCGGTTGAGCTTATGTGCTCACGTGCACCGGAGACGATCAGATGGATAGAAAGAATGGGTGCAGTTTTCAGCAGAAGAGAAGATGGAAGAATTGCCCAGAGGCCTTTTGGTGGGCAGAGTAAACCAAGGGCATGTTTCGCAAAAGACAGAACAGGGCTTACTCTTCTTCAGACAATTTATGAGCAGTGTGTAAGAGAAGATATTTTAATGCTTGATGAATGGTATGTTAGTGATATTTTGTATGAAAATGGTAAAGCTTACGGAGTTGTCGCTTTTAATATCAGGGATTTGAGTTTTGCCATTTTTAATGCAAAAGCCGTTATGTTTGCAACAGGAGGATATGCAAGGGCATTTAAAATAAATTCGAACGCGCATGCAAATACAGGGGACGGGCTTTCTATTTTCGCAAGAAAAGGCCTCCCGCTTGAGGATATGGAGTTTGTCCAATTCCATCCCACAGGACTTGCAGGAAGTGGTATTTTAATGAGTGAGGCCGCAAGGGGTGAGGGCGGCAGGCTTATAAACGGTCTTGGTGAGAGGTTTATGGAAAAATATGCGCCTGAAAAAATGGAACTAGCCCCTAGGGATGTGGTAAGCAGGGCTATTATGAAAGAGATTATTGAAGGCAGGGGTGCAAAAGAAGACCCGTTTGCAGTATATCTTGATTTAACACATTTAGGTGAAAAGAAAATACAAGAAAGGCTCCCGGAACTAAGAGATTTAGCCTTGACATTTTTAGGCAGGGATATGGTAAAAGAGCCTATTTTGATTTCTGCAACTGCCCATTATTCTATGGGGGGGATTCCTGTTGATACAAACGGACATGTAAAAAAATCAACCGACGAATTAACAGAGGGACTGTATGCGGCAGGTGAATGCGCGTGTGTGAGCGTTCACGGAGCTAACAGGCTGGGGGCTAATTCTTTGCTTGAAGCTCTCTTTTTTGGAAGATGGGTTGGAAATAAGATTGCTGAAGATTTAAAAGATATTACATTTAAAGATGCAAAAACAAGTGATGCTGAAATGGCAATAAGAGAAGTTGATTTTCTTTTGAAGAATAACGGAGATGAAAGAACATCTAAAATAAGGGAAGAATTACAAGAACTTATGACTACAAAAGTAGGTGTTTTCAGGGATGAAAAAAATCTGCTTGCGGCAAAAGAAAAAATAAAAGAATTAAGAAACAGATATAAAAATATAAAACTTGACGATAAATCAAAATCTTATAATACCGACTTACAGGAAGCAATAGAACTTGGTCATATGCTGGATTACGCACTCTTTATTACTGCAGGCGCAGTTGAAAGAAAAGAAAGCAGGGGTGCGCATTACAGGGAAGATTATCCAAAAAGGGATGATGAGAATTTCTTAAAACATACATTCGGATATTTGGAAAATGATGATATAAAAATTGAATATGCACCTGTAAAAATAACAAAATTTGAACCTCAAGAGAGAAAATATTAAAAGGGTTAGTGATGGATGTTACTTTAAAAGTTTACAGATTTAATCCCAATGAAGATGAAAAACCCCATTATGAAAAATATACACTTATTTTAAGAGATGATGCGGTTTTACTTGATGCGTTGAATGAAATAAAATGGAAATTTGACGGTAGTCTTAGTTACAGAAGAAGCTGCAGACACGGGATTTGCGGAAGTTGTGCCGTTAAACTTAACGGAAAAAATGTTCTGGCATGTAAAACTCCTCTTAAAAAGGCAATTGAAGATTTCGGAGATGTTTTAATAGTTGAGCCTTTAAGTAAAAACAAAGAAAAAATTATAAAAGATTTGGTAATTGATAAAAAAGATTTCTGGGATAAAAATAAAAAAGTAAAACCATATCTAATAGCAAATATAGACGAACATCCCGAAAAAGAGAATTTGATTAAACCAGAAGAAGTTGAAAAATTAGAAGATGCAGATTATTGTATTGCATGCGGATGCTGTTATTATGCCTGTGAAAGTATAAGGGCTAATAAAGATTTTTTAGGACCTCAGGCTCTTGCTAAAACATACAGATTTACAGCAGATGGTAGAGATGAGGCTAAAAAAGAGAGGCTTGAATTTGTAGATAAACTTGGAATCGGAGTATGGGACTGTGTAAAATGCCAGGCCTGTATAGAGGTTTGTCCGAAGGGAGTAGATCCGTTTACAAAAATTACACATTTACATAATCAGATTTTTGAAGAAGGGGTGGCTAAGAAAAATGTGGCAACTAAGCATGCAGAAGGATTTGTGCATTCTATTAAAAAACACGGAATTTTGGATGAGGGAATGCTTGTATTGTATTCTGAAGGGGTTAATGTTGCAAGACATTTGCCTGAGGCTATGGAAATGCTTAAAAAAGGAAAAATAAAATTCCCTTGGAATATGCCAAAATCTGAAGGTGTGGAAGAAATTAAAAAATTAGTTGAAATATCACAAACACATGAGTTAAAGGGTTAATATGAAATATGCACTTTATACAGGATGTACCGCAAAAGAATCAACACCGGAACTTTTAAAATCAACTCTTTTAGTAGCTAAAACTTTGGGTATTGAAATAGAAATTTTAAATGAGGCAAGCTGTTGCGGGGCTGGGCATCTGCAGGATTTTGATGAATTTTTATCACTCGTTTTGAATGCAAGGAATATCTGTCTTGCCGAAAAAAGAGGTCTTAAAATGGTGACTCTTTGCAATACCTGTCAGTTAATGCTTGAAAACACCAAAAGAAAACTTGATAGTGATGAAAAACTTAAAGAAAAAGTTAATGAAAAATTAGGAGAACTTGGTTATAAATATGTAGGAAATACCAAAATTCAGCATTTTTTATATGCTATTTTGGAAGATGTTGGATTTGAGGAAATTTCAAAACATATAAAAAGACCTCTTAATATGAAAATTGCCCCTTTTTACGGATGTCATATAATAAGACCTTCAAAAACGCATGACGGGGATAATTTAAATGAAAATCCTTATAAACCGAATGCAATAGAAAATCTTATAAAAGTATTAATGGGAGAGAGTGTTGATTATTCCACAAAGCTAAAATGCTGCGGTTTTCATGTTGATTTGCAAAACACGCCTGTCAGTGAAAAACTAACTTCCAATATTCTTGAAGATGCTACTAAAGCAGGTGCTGAAGCTATAGTTACTCCATGCCCTTTGTGTCATCTTAACCTTGATGTAAAACAAAGGGCCATTGCAAAAAGAGAAAATAAAGATTTTAATATCCCAGTTTTGCATTTGCCTGAGATGTTAGCTCTTGCATTTGGATATTCGGCAGAAGAGATTGGCCTAAATCATCACGTAGTTGATGTAAAATTTTAGGGCTTTTGCCTTATTTTTTATCTTTACACAATTCTTTATTAATTTTAAATATTTCTTTTACTTTTGCTAAATCTTTTTCTTTTGAATATATATATTTTAACATCATTTTTTCGCATTTATTGTTTAAATCTATTTCAAACTGTTTAAAGTATTCTTTGTAATCATTCAGCTTTTTTTTAGCTGAATAATAATAAATAAAATGTGAAAGTGATAATAAAAATACTGCCAGAAAAAATAAAATTATTGAAAAAATTTTTTTATCAATTCCGTAAGGCAATGCCTGATATGCCGCAATTATTAGCATTGCGAGTGAAAAAATCACAGCACCTATATAATAATTTTTTTGGGATGTTATAATGAAAAGATAGTTGTCAAGATTTTTTTCAATTTTTGCGGCTTTATATAAGTTGTAAAAACTCATAAATACAATAACTACACTTGTAAGAATCAATAAATCATAAAACATCTGCTTCCTTAAATTCTATTTTATAGTAACTGTCTGAAAATGGTGCGGCTTTAATTAAAAATTTTTTATTGCTAATTGTTTCTGTTTTTTCTTTGCTAAAATCAAATTCAATATTGTATTTTTCTTCAAATTCTTCTAAATTATCAATTTCACTAAAAATATTTTTAAAAATTTGATTAGATATAATAATTTGATTGTTTTTTGAAATACATACAGGGTAATTTTTTTCTTCAATCAGGTTTTTTAATATAATTAAATACTCCTGTGATTTTTTTCTCTCAATAATAATATTCGCAAACTTTTTTAATGTTTTAAATAGGCTTTCTTTAAATACTGGCTTTGTAAGATAACCGTCTATTCCTATATCAATGGCTTTTTTCATATAATCCATGTCAGAAAAAGCTGTAATAACCAAAATAATCTGTTCTTTGTTTTCTTTTTTTATAATCGAGGCAAGATCAAGCCCTGAGAGTTTTGGCATTTTTATATCTGTAATTACCAAATCAATGTTATGTTTTTTATAAATTTCAAGTGCTTCATATGAGTCTTTTGCTGTATAAAAATTTTTAAAAAGATTTTCCACTAGTAATGTAAAGGCATCTCTAACTAATTCGTCATCTTCTACAAATAAAACATTTAACTGTTTGAGCTCTTGCATTCTTCAAACTTTATGTTTTTCTTTTCAAGTTCATTTTTAAACCATTCATAAATTTCTTTTGCTTTTTCCCCGGCAAAAGATATTTCGCTTGTATAATCCAGTTTTGGAAGAGTTGAAAACTCTACATACTCAGGAATTTTATTCATAATATCAAGCATCTCCGATTCTTTTGCATAAGCTATTAAGCTATAACGCTCTTTTTTCTTAATAGGAGGAAAAAATTTATCAAGTGCTTCAACAGTCATAGGATGCGACATTTGTGGAAATCCCGGCATAAAAAAGTATCTATTATCAATATAAAATCCCGGAAAACCGTTTATTGGATTATTCCAAAGAGGCTTTGCATTTTTTGGCCAGTAAGCTAGGGGATATTTTTTTGAATTGTCTTCATGAGGGAATTTTTCATCGATTTTTTTTATAAAATCTCTGTTGTAGTCCATCTCTTTATCGGTAAAGACTGCTGCTGCCAATTCCCTTGTATAATCATCAGGAGTTGCTCCGATTCCTCCGTAGCAGAAAAGAAAAGAATCAGGAGTGTTTTTTATGAGATAAAATATATCTTTCATTAAGTTTGGGTCATCTTTTATAATAAAAGAGGCATTAAGTTCATAGCCTCTTTTTAAAAGTTCGTCTCTTAAAAATTTAAAATGTTTATCTTCTCTTCTGCCGTTTAATATTTCTGTACCGATAATAACCTGAAAAATGTTCATTAAATTCCTGCTTTTTCTTTTATTACTTTTTCCATTTCATCAACAATTTCCTCAATTGTTCTCTCGCCGTTTATTTTAATAAGTTTACCTTGTTTTTCGTAAAAGTCTTCTATATCTTTAAGAGGTTCTAGGAATACTTTCATTCTATTGTTAAATACTTCAATATTATCATCTGCACCTCTTGCTCTTCCTAAGACTCTGTCTCTTGCAACATCTTCACTGACTTCCACTTCAATAACTGCCACTAAATCAATATCTTTGGTTGTTTTTAGCATTTCATCAAGCGCTTTCATCTGTTCTACGCTTCTTGGAAAACCGTCTATTAAAACAATGTCTTTGTCAGCTTTTTCAATGGCGTTTTTAATAGTATTAATTACTATATCAAGCGGCACTAAATTTCCATTATCAATATAACTTTTGATTTTTTGACCAAGTTCGCTTCCGCTTGCAACTTCAGCCCTTAGTAAATCTCCTGTTGAATAATGAACAATTTTATCCTGATTTCTCTCAGCTATAAGCTCTGCGTCTGTTGTTTTACCGCTTCCCGGTGCTCCAATTATTAAAAACAGTTTTTTCATTTTTACTCCTTTTTTTATTTATTTGATTGTTTTACCATTTTAATGCAGGACATTCAAATTTTTTAACATAAATTTTTTTACTCATTCCTCTACCGATTGCAATTTTTCTTCCTTCTATGTCTATTTCAACCGGGCCAAAAAGGGATTTATTGATAATTTGTCCCATCTGGCCTTTATGAATACCCAAATCCTGCAGTCTGTATTTAAAATTGCCGCATGAATGGTCAAAATCTATAATTTTAAAAACTTCCCCGTTTTTAAGTTCGCTTAATTTAGTCATTTCTCGGTTTGTTTATTCTTATGTGCAGTTCTTTTAACTGACTTGTTTCAACTTCACTTGGCGCTTCTGTAAGAAGACACTGTGCTTTCTGAGTTTTAGGAAACGCTATTACGTCTCTTATGTTGTCTGTATGTCTCATTAGCATTATAACCCTGTCAAGCCCAAGTGCAAAACCACCGTGAGGAGGTGCCCCAAATTTTAGGGCATCAAGTAAGAATCCAAATTTTTCCCTTGCTTCAATTTCATTGATTCCAAGAAGTTTAAATACTTTCTTTTGAATTTCTTCTTTATGGATACGGATACTTCCGCCGCCGATTTCATATCCGTTTAGAACCAAATCGTAAGCCACTGATTTTATATTTTCAAAATTTTCTTCATCCCAAGTTTCCATATTTGGCATTGTAAACGGATGATGCAGTGGGGTAGGGTTTCCGTTTTCATCTTTTTCAAACATAGGAAAATCCACAACCCATACAAATTTGTAATCTTTTTCGTTATATAAATTCATTTCTTTTGCAATTTTTGCTCTTAGTCTTCCCATATAATCAAGAACCGTTTTTTTATCTCCTGCACCAAAGAAAATAATATCACCAACTTCTGGTTTAAGTTTATTAATTAAACTATTAAGAGATTTTTCACTCATAAATTTAAGAATTGGTCCCTTAAGTCCTTCTTCTTTTACCTGAATATAAGCAAGTCCTGCCGCTCCGAATTTTCTGACAAAATTTTCAAGTTCTTTTAGTTTTTTTCTTGAATAGAAATTATCTCCACCCGGAACTTTTAAAGCTTTAAATCTGTTTTTAACTTTATCTTTTGCAATATTGCTAAATATTTCATTATTTGAATCCACAAATTCATCAATTACATCTACCATTGCCAAATCATATCTTAAATCAGGTTTATCACTTCCGTATTTTTCCATTGCTTCATTATATGTTATTCTTTCAATCGGTAAGTTTACATCAATTCCGGCTACCGCAAAAGCCTCTTTTATCATACCTTCAATTGTATTAATTACATTATCCTGAGTTACAAAGCTCATCTCAACATCAACCTGAGTAAATTCCGGCTGTCTGTCAGCCCTTAGGTCTTCATCTCTGAAACATTTTGCAATTTGGTAATATTTGTCAAATCCGGCCACCATTAAAATCTGTTTGAAAAGCTGAGGGGATTGAGGAAGGGCATAAAATTTGCCTGGGTGAACTCTGCTTGGTACCAAATAATCTCTTGCACCCTCAGGTGTGGATTTAGTAAGAATCGGAGTTTCCACATCAATAAATCCTACTTTGTCAAAATAATCCCTAATCGCCTTTGTAACTTTACTTCTTAAAATAAAAGTTTCAAGATTGTCAGGGTCTCTTAAATCTAAATATCTATATTTTAGTCTTAATTCTTCATTTACACTTTTGTCTCCGATTTGAAAAGGCAAAACTTCACAGGTGTTTTCAATTTCAAGTGTCTCTGCCACAACTTCAATTTTACCTGTTTTTAATTTTGGATTTTCAAGTCCTTCGCCTCTAAGTCTAACTTTTCCTTTAACTTTAATAACATATTCGTCTTTTACTTGTTCAGCAACTTTATGAGCCTCAACGCTGTCGGCAGGGTCTGCTACTATTTGAATAAGTCCGGTTCTATCTCTAAGGTCTATAAAAATAACTCCCCCGTGGTCCCTGTGGGAATTTACCCATCCGACCAACTCTACTTCTTCTCCAACATTCATTTCATTAAGTTCGGCACAGTAGTGACTTCTCATTAATTTCCTTTTTTAAGCGCAATTATATCAAAATGTGATATAATTTTTTGCAAGGAGAGGGAATGAAAGATATATATTTTTTAGTTGCTTTTGTTTTATTTAATATTTTGGCAATTTACAGTGTCAAATTTTTAAAATTTTTTATATTTAAACACAGAAAAAATATTTTTTTCAGACTTTTTTATTCCAGAATAAAAAAAATAGGAATCCCTCTTTTACTTTTAATTGACGGTAATTTTATAATATATTTTATTAACAATGAAAAACAAAAAGAATTTTATTTTTATTTTAATATATTAGTTTTAGGCTGGCTTTTTTATGAAATTATCAAATATATTATTTATGTAATTATCGCATTAAAACTCTCTCATAAAGACAAAATAAGAAAAGAAGTTTTTAATCTGGCCATTCATTTTACAAAATTATTTATTGTATTAATAATTTTTATATCAATTCTTTCACATTTAGGAGTTAATTTCACTGCTATTATTACATCTTTAGGAATAGGCGGTGCAATTATCGGTCTTGCCGCAAAAAGCACATTGGAGAATTTTTTTGATTCAATAAGAATAATCAGTGAAGATGCTTTTCATCAGGGGGATTGGATAGAAACTAAAGATTTTGAGGGAATGGTTGCAGATGTCGGGTTTACTTCTACTCAAGTAAGAACTTTTGATAATGCGTTAATAACAGTACCCAATACGCTTCTTGCCAACAGCTGGATAAAAAATTATTCAAGAAGGGTAATAGGCAGGAGAATAAAATTTCATCTCAAAATAAAATATACCACAAATACGCCGGAAATTAACAGGGTTATTCAAGAAATTAGGAAAATGTTAGAAAAACATCCGGGAATTGTTACTGATAAAAAAATTGAAAACAGGTTTAAAAAAACTATTTTTAAAAATGCACTTTTTTCTATTGAAGATAAATATGGAATAAGAAAAACACTTTTGGTTTATCTGGACGAATTTGATGAATATTCAATGAATATTTTGGTTTATGCATATTCAATAAGTGTGGACTGGGAGGAATGGCTAAGGGTAAAACAGGATGTTTATATGAAAATTTTAAAAATAATTGAAAATTCAAAACTAGAACTAGCTTATCCAACAGAAGAGATTTATATTAATAGGGGAAAGGAATTATGGAAAAATTGATTGAAAAATACAAAAAAAAAGAAAAACCTGAAATTTTGCATAAATTAAGGGTAAATGCCAGAAAAGAACTATCTAAATTACAAAAAGAAGGTAAAACCGACATCGGACTTGAAAATTTACTTAAAAATTCTTCAAAATTAAGAGATAGTGATGTACTTATGAATATTTGTGAAAGTAAAAAAATAAAAAAATTTCTAAAAAAAAGGCATAAAAAATTAAGAAAAAAATTTTTGAAATTTTTAGACGGTTTTAAAAGTGAAATTATTAATATTGAACCTGAAAAGAAAGTAGATATTCAAAACTGTCTAAAAATATTAAGTGATTCTTTTTTAGATAAAGACGATAAAACACTTCATAAAATAAGAATAGAAGTTAAAAAATGCAGATATACCCATCCCGAATATGAAGATGTTTTAAAATTAATTCAGGATAATCTGGGAAAGGCACATGATTATTATAACTGTGAGAAATTAAGAAAAAAATTTAATAAAAATAGTGATAAAGTAATTAAAAAGAAAAAGAAATTTATAAAAAAAGCGGAAAAAGTAAGAAAAATTTTAATAAATGATATTTTTTCTATTTAATTTATTCTGTAGGTGTTTGCATTCCCATTTTTTTGCTTCTTTCCATTGCCTGTTGGGCTAAGTATCTGTCTCCAAATTTCTGAAGGTTTTCAAATTCAGTTTCAAACCCGTCAAAATGTCTCTCTTCATCGGCAATTATACTTTCAAAAAGCTGTTTTGTACCTGAATCTTTTGCATTGGCACATTCTAGTGCAAAATCATTATACATATCAATTGCCTCTTCTTCACTTTTCATTGCCCATTTTAACATCTCTTTTGGGTCTTTTATATGCTCAACCTCGTGGGCTGGTTTCATTTCAATTTCACCGCCTAAAAATAAAATTCTCTCAGCATATCTTTCAGTATGCAGCATTTCTTCAATAGCCGTTTTTTTAAATATTCCTGCAAGTAAGTCATATCCCAAATCATCTAAAACAAAATGAAAATACATATATTGATGAATTGCGCTTAGCTCTTCTGCAACCGCTTTATTTAATAATTCAATTGATTTAGTTCTGTCCATATTTCATCCTTTTTTCATATTATAGCACTAAAAATTATTAATTGCAAATTTTTTTCTTTTATTAAAAAAGCTTATTTAAATTATTTAATTGAATTATGACTGAAAAACCATAAAAATAATTCAAGTCCTAAAACAGGAAATCTCCAAAAATTTCTAAAATGCAATCTTTCTTATTCAAAGCTGTTTGTTTTTTATTTTTATGAGCTATATATAAAATATAAACCAACCGGTAAACTATTAAACTATTATCTGAAAAAAGTCTCATTGTAAAATAAATGGAAAATGTTGTTACAAATCCTGAAATTGCATGTATTATAGAAATCATATATCCTATTTGATATAATTAGAAAAAAAGGTATTACTTGAAAGCGGGATTTATTTTAAAGCCAAAAAACACAATTGAAATTAAAGATGAGTTTTTAAAAATTAAAGAAATTTTTGAAAAATATAATATTGAAGTTTTGCTGGATGCCATTTCAGCCAGGGCTTTAGGCCTTAGAGGAGTTGATTTTGAAGATTTATGTAAAAGTGTTGATTTTATTGTGGCCCTTGGAGGAGATGGAACTTTAATTTCTGTAACAAGGAGGGCATATAAATTTGATAAACCGGTTTTTGGAATAAATCTTGGAAATTTAGGATTTTTAACGGATATCAATCCTGATAATGTGGAGGAATTTTTAAAAAAATTTTTAAAGGGAGAATACAGAATAGATGAAAGAATGGTTATAGAAATTGTTTATAACGAAAAAAAATTATATGCTTTTAATGATGTTGTTATCAGTAAAGATATAATATCATCAATGATAAATATTCAGATAGATACAAATGAAAGTTTTTTAAATACATACAGAGGTGACGGACTTATAATTTCTACTCCGACCGGTTCTACGGCATATAATTTAAGTGCGGGAGGACCTGTTGTTTATCCTTTGACAGAAAGTTTTATTATAACTCCCATCTGTCCCCATTCTCTAACACAAAGACCTCTGGTGATTCCCAGTAATTTTGTGCTTGAGGCGAAAGTTAAGGAAAATTTTTCAAAACTGATACTTGACGGGCAGGAGATTTATGACTTAAACGATAAAATTACCATAAAAAAAGCGCAAAAGCCAGCAAAACTTATTCATAGGATAGAGCGAAATTATTTTGACGTTTTAAGAGAGAAACTTCATTGGGGAGAGAGATAGTGATTGAAAGGGTTTATATAAAAGATTTTGTAACTTTTGAAGAGGTTGAACTTGAATTTAATGAAGTTGAGCTTGAATTTTCAAAAGGTCTTATTGTTTTTACAGGTCCCAGCGGTGCGGGAAAATCTGTTTTGATGAGGGGAATTCTTTCAATTTTTGGATATTTTGATGTCAATGCGGCTCTTTCCGAGGCTGTGGTAGATGCCAATATTGATTTGGAAAAATACGGTATCGAAAGTGATGAGGTGATAATTTTTAAACAGATTAAAAAAAATAAAAACAGGTATTTTATAAATAATCAGGCTGTAAGTAAAAAAACTATAAAAGAAATTGCGGCTAATTTTTTGGATTATTTGTCTTTGCGTCAAATTAAAGAGTTTGAAAACGAAAATATTTTAAATGTATTGGATAAAATAGTTAGAAAGAAAGATTATTATGTTAAGTTAAATGAATACAAAAAACTTTTTTATGAATATAAAAAACTTCAAAACAAATTAAACGGAATTTTAAAAGAGGAAAAAGAGGCAAAAGAAAAAAAAGAATTTTTAAAATACGAACTTGAAAAAATAGAAAGTATTTCTCCAAAAATCGGTGAATTTGAAGAACTTATGAAAATAAAGAAAGATTTAAGCAAAGTTGAAAAAATTAAAGAAAAAGCAAATGAAGCCCAAAAAATCTTTGATTTTGAACATGAGGTCTATGAGCTTTTGGAAATGATAGAAGAAGACAGTGAATTTTTTTCCAATACAATGAATGAACTTAGAATTCTTATAGATAAAGCAAATGAAAAAGCTTCTTTTTTAGAAAACGTTGATATTGAAGAAGTGCTTGACAGACTCTCAGAACTCCAAGAACTTATAAG
The DNA here is from genome assembly GCF_002335445.1 of Lebetimonas natsushimae. NCBI lineage: Bacteria > Pseudomonadati > Campylobacterota > Epsilonproteobacteria > Nautiliales > Nautiliaceae > Lebetimonas > Lebetimonas natsushimae. Next base: position 167,551 of record NZ_BDME01000006.1, read on the forward strand.
AAGATTTGGAAGTATAGAAGAGAGTCTTAAATATTATGAAGAAAAAAAAGAGGAATTAAACAGACTTGAGAATTTGTCATTTGAAAAAGAGGAAATAATAAAAAAAATAAACTCTTTAAAAGAAAATTTAAACAGTCTTGCTGATTTTATAACTCAAAAAAGAAAAGAGGCTGGTAAAAAACTTGAGGAAAAAATAAATTATTTTTTAAAGAAACTTTATATGCCAAGTGCTGAAATTGTTTTTAAAGAGATTGAATTAAACGAATATGGAAAAGATAAAATTGAAATCATTATAAACGATATAGATATCAATACAATTTCAACCGGAGAATTTAACAGATTAAGAGTAGCACTTTTGGCGAGTAAACTTGAATATGAAACAAATGAAAAAAGTCTTTTTTTAGATGAAATAGATGCAAATCTTAGCGGTGAGGAAAGTATGAGTGTAGCCGAAGTGCTTAAATATCTTTCTTCCAAATATCAAATATTTGCCATATCTCACCAGCCTCAGCTTGCAAGCAAAGCAAATAAACATTTTTTGGTTACTAAAAAAGATAATAAAAGTTATGTTAAAGAACTTAATAAGGATGAAAGAGTTGAAGAAATTGCAAGAATTATAGGCGGAAAGGAAAAAAGTGAAAAAGCAGTGGAATATGCTAAAGAATTATTAAAGGGTGCGCGTGGATAGAAAAATATTGTTAGACAGAATAAAATTGTTGGAAAATGAAATAAAAAATAAACAAAATTTAATTAATGAATTTCAAAAAGTTTGTAAAATACCTGAAAATAAAAAACAGGAAATATTAAAAATTATTGAAAAACAAAATAAAATAAATGAATTTTTTTTTGAAAATGGAATATTAAAATTTGATGCTTTTTTAAAAATTTTAAACTTTCTTGAAAATGGATATTTGCTTTTAATAGACTATAAGAATAAAACTGATTTAAAAACCAAATATATTTTAAGTTTTTTTACCAAAAAATTTTCATCATATTTTTCAAAAGACAATGATTATATTTACGGTATTGTTTATGAAAATGAATTAAAAGAAATAAAAAAATTAAATAAAATAAGTTATTTTAATCCGATAAATGATGAATTTGATGAAATTGAAATTTATAATATTATATTTGAATCAAACAGTTATAATTCAGAAACATTGTATAAAGCCAAAAAAATTTTTTTTGAATATAGACTCAGACCTTCTTTCAAAAACAAACATTATATAGAATATTCTTTAAGTAAAAACAAATTAATTGATTTTGAACAGGAAAAATTAAATAAAGAAAAAGAAAAATTCCATTTTATTTATGATGAAACTTATCCCAATTTAGAAATTAAATTAAAAAAAGAAATAAATAATATACCTTTTGTTTTAGCTTTGCTTGAGAGAATAGATAAAGAAATAGATCAGATTAAAAATTCAAGAGGTACCGTTAATGTTATTGTTAGAATATTAAATTATATTGATCTACATACCAAAGAAAACGGTATTAAAGAGGTAGTACAATATTTAAGAAAAAAATTAAAGGAATAATTTGTTTTGTCCTCTTGATTGCTGGGATGCATGTCAGTGTAAAATTAATAATGGAAAATGGAAAATAGTTGGTGAAGGAATAACGCCTTTTCTTTGTTGGAAATTAAATAATTATTTTAAATTTTCTTCTGAAAGATTCCCCAAATACAATGGTAAAAATATTATGTTAAATGAAGCATTAAATAAACTTACAAATATTTTAAAAACAATAAAATCAAATAAAGTTTTGTTTATAAAAGGCTCCGGCCATATGGGATTAATGCAAAATGTTACAAAACTATTTTTTGAAAAGTACGGAGCCACTTTTGCAGTAGGCAGCACCTGTGACGGAATAGGGGAGAAGGGAATAATAAATTCAAGAGGAAAAAGTTTAATACTTCCGACATGGATTATAAAAAATGCCAAAAATATAATTATCTGGGGCAGAAATCCGTATGTTACAAATATTCATTTATTGTCTCTTATAAAAGATAAATTTACAGTTACTATCGATACAGTTAAAACAAAAACTGCTAAAAATTCAAATTTTTTTATTCAGGTAAAACCAAACAGTGATTATTATTTGGCTATTTTACTTTCTCAGATGGTTATAGAAAAAAAATTGCTTAAGAGAGCTGATGGAATAAATTTTGAAAAATTTAAAGAAATAGTTTTTTCATATAAGAAAGAAGATTTAATTAAAAAATCAGGAGTAAGTATAAAAAATGTTGAAAGATTATTGGAAATTATACTTAACGGGGCAGTTGTTTTAACAGGCCTTGGAGTTTCTAAATGCAGGGAATGTTATAAAACCACCTGGGCCATTGATTCACTTTTTTTTATGCTTGATTACTTTGGAAAAGAGGATAGGGGAGTCGCATATCTAGGCAGCAGCAGTTTTGAAATAAACAATCCTTTTGCAATTAGTCATAAAAATAAAGTAGCGTTGTTTGATGTCAATTTGGATGATTATGATGTTGTTTTTATCCAGGGTGCAAATCCACTTGTCAGTTTTGTAAACAGAGATGAATGGGAAAAACTAAAAGGAAAAAAAGTGATTGTATTTGGCAAATATTATGATGAAACGGCAAAAATTGCAACTCTTTTTATTCCTACAAAAGATTTTTATGAAAAAAATGATGCAAGGGGCAGTTATTTTCATGAATATGTTTTAATAATGGATAATGTAAAATGTAAAATGGAAAATGAAAATAAGATTAGTGAGTATGAGCTTGCAAGATATTTATTTAATGAATTTGGTTTTGACGGTTTAAAAGAAGAAGATGAATATATAAAAGAGATTTTAAATGCTGATTTAGAAAAGATAAATGATGGCGTCTACAGGAAAAAAGTATTTGATAAACCTCCATATAGTGAGGGATTTTATACAGAAGATAAAAAATTTCATTTTTTAACCCAAAAGTTTGAAAGAGAAGAAAAAGAGTTTGAAATAGTTACTGTAAAAGAAGCTAAAGCGTTAAATTCTCAGTTTAAAAGAGATGAAAATATTTATTTAAATCCTTATAGTAAAATTATTATGTTAAATTGGGCTAAACAAAATTTTGATTCTAAATTAATAAAATATGATAAAAATCTACCAAAAAATATAATTTATGCAAAAGGCGGTGTAACAATAAATAAAATATTAAAAGCAGAAGGAGAAAATGCATATTATGAAATTTAGCAAAAATTCAAAATGCCCATGCGGCAGTGGGAAAAAATATAAAGATTGCTGTTATAAATGGCATAAAATAAATTCAGCACCTAACGCAATGTTTTTGATGAAAAGCCGATACAGCGCTTATGCAATAGGAAATGCCGAATATATTATAAAAACCACTCATCCAAATTCTCCCCATTTTGAAAAAAATAGAAATGAATGGATAAAAAGCATTAAGGAATTTAGTAAAAGTGATTTTAAAAAGCTTGAGATAATTGAATTTATTGACGGTGAAAAAGAGGCATTCGTTGAATTTAAGGCTTATATTGATGATTATGTTATGCATGAAAAAAGCCGCTTTGTAAAAGAAGAGAAGTGGTATTATATGAAAGGAATTTAATATGAAAATTAACAGATTTCCAAAAATGGCAGCGCTGCAGAGATTCAGAGCCGAAAAATTAGGATTTGACGGAAATGTAGCCAAAGCAGTAGGAATGGCTGAAGCTACAAAATATGCTATTTTTAAAAATTTATCATATAGAAAAAGGGTCGAAAGCGAAAAAGAACATGTAAAAAAGATTTATTTAGGTAAGAAAAATTTGGATGAAGAAACATTTAGAATTTTTAAGCTTCAAGCGCTTGATGGATTACCTTTTGTTGGAAATAAAGTTTATACAGCAGAAGATTATGACAGATACTTTTCAAGATATGACGAAAAAGTCAGGGCTGCAATTGAAAAATGGGCTGAAAATCTTATTAAAAATTGTGATAATGTTGTTTTGGAAAATGAAACAAAATTTTTTAATTTATGCTGGAAACCTCACAGAGATGAACTTAGTGAGGTTTAAAATCCTTTCCAGTTTTCGTGTTCCAATTTTAAAAATCTCTGTTTTTCATCTTCGTTCATAAGTTTTTCATTATATTCAAAAGTCATACCAAACGGTTTAATGGCATTTTCAATAGAAGCTGCTATCATTTGTTTAATGGCAGGCGGTACTAAATCAAACGGCCAAGCAAGTGTAGCTTTTATTTTATTATCTTCAATTTGGATGTCTTGTAAAATTCCAAGATCTATTAAAGAGAGATTTATTGCAGGATGTTTTACTGATTTTAATGCTTCTAAAATTTTCTTTTCCATGGTTACTCCTTTAAATTTTATGTCTTAATTTTATAGCTTTTGCAAGAGAATTTATATCTACATTTTCAAAATGTACTCCCGTAGGTACCCCTTGTGCAATTTGAGAAAATTCAACTCCTAAATCTTTTAATTTATCTTCAAGATATAAACTTCTAGCTTCACTCTCCACCGAAGGTGAAAATGCGAAGATAACCTCTTTTATTTCTTTTTCCTCTATAAGGTTCTTAAGTTTTTGTATTTTTTCATCATCCAAATGATTTAATACAAAATAATATCCCTTATAACTTCCGCTTTCTTCAATAATCATTATATCTTTAGGGTTTTCAACTATTGCCAAGGTTTTTTCCCTGTTTGGATTATAACATATTTCACAAATTTCATATTCGCTGAAATTGCCGCAAATTGTACATTCCTTTATGTTTGTAACCACATTTTCAATTGCATTGATAAGTTTCATTGCCCTGAATTTGTCCTTTGCAAGAAAAAGGGCAAGTCTTGTTGCGCTTTTTTTGCCAATGCTTGGCAATTCTTCTAAAGCCTCAATAAGCTCGTTAAGGGATGTTAAATCTTTCATTTTGCTCCTAAATTTAGTAAAATTTGTGAAATTATATCAAAGGTATTATATGTATGAATGTAAAAACAGATTAAATAATTTTGAAAAATATGTAATTTGCGAAAAAGGAACAGAGCCAGCTTTTAATAACGAATACTGGGATAATAAAAGAAAAGGGATTTATCTTTGTAAATGTTGTGAAAGCGAGCTTTTTTCTTCAGAGCATAAATTCGATAGCGGAACGGGATGGCCAAGTTTTTATATGCCGATAGGTAAGATTTTGGAAGCTCCGGATTTCAGTGGGGAAATGCAAAGGGTCGAAGTGATGTGTGCAAACTGCAGGGCACATCTCGGGCATCTTTTTGGTGACGGTATGACACCAACTGGTCTTAGGTATTGTATAAATTCTACATCCCTTAAATTTATTCCGGAGGTTTAATTTGGCTATCAGAAAAATAGACATAGAAGGTAAAAAATTTAAAATTGCTTATGATATTATTAATCCATGCAAAGAAAAAAATATTATTTTTTTACACGGATGGGGCAGCAATAAAGAGATTATGAAAGTTTTTATGGATAATTTTAAAAATTTCAGACATATTTATATTGATATGCCAGGCTTTGGAAAAAGTAATAATGATTATATTTTAACTACAAATGATTATGCAAAGATTATCGATGAATTTTTAAATGAACTAAATATAAAAAAAGATATCATAATAGGGCACAGTTTTGGTGGAAAGGTGGCAACTCTGCTTGAGCCGGATATATTGGTTTTACTTGCGAGTGCCGGAATTGTAATGCCAAAACCGCTTAATGTTAGGATTAAAATTAAAATATATAAATTTTTAAAAAAATTAGGTTTAAGTAATTTTAAAAAATATTTTATAAGTGAAGATGCTAAAGGGATGAGTCAAAATATGTATGAAACTTTTAAAAATGTAGTAAATGAGGATTTTAGCGATGTTTTCAGAAGTTATAATGGAAAAGTACTTATTTTTGGCGGGCACGAAGATACTGCAGTTCCTCCTGTAGCAATAGAAAAACAAAGTAAATTGTTAAATAGTAAAAATATTATGTTAAACGGAAATCATTATTTTTTCTTTAACTCACCAAATCAAACAAAAGCAAAAGAAAACAGGAAAATGATTGAAAAGAAAATTTTTAAAGTTTTAGATTACTCTAAATAAAATATATATTTTAAAAATTAAATTGAAATTTTAGAATAAAAATATTTACAATTTAGAGTTGGCAAAAATTGTTTTATCAGTTTTAAATGTGTTTATCTTCCTTTTTAATTTTTTTTATATTTTTTACATTTAAAAAAATTTCAGAGTATTTTGAAATCTGAAATGAAAATTGAAAAAGAAAAATTATTTATTTGTTTTATTTTTTTCTGCTACCATATCATCAAGCATTTTATACATTCTTTTTGTTTCTTTTTCAGCTTTTGCAAATTCATCAAATGCATTGGTCATACTTCCTTTCATGACATCTTGCATATTTTGTTCAAACGCTTTTTGAGATGATGGAATTTCTTTATAAGCTTTGGTGTTCTCAAAAGATTCTTTTCCAGCCCCTTCATACCAGTTATTAAATCCGTGTTCACCTGTATTTGATGTAAAATTGCTTTTTCCAAATAATTTTTCTTTATAATTTTTTATTTTATAAAGTAAATTATTAATTTTTTGTGCTAAAGCGGTTAGGGCATTTGATAAATCCTTAAACTCTTCATAGTTTTTTAAATCTATTTCGTATAGTTTCTCGAATCCTTCTTTAAAATCATTCATAAATCCCTGCATCATATCTATTATATTATCTAATTTAGTACCTTCTTCTGTCATTACAGATGAATTTTGTTTAAGTAAATTAATATTTACTTCTACTTCTGTTGTAGCTTTCTGTGTCCTTTCAGCCAGTTTTCTTACTTCATCGGCAACCACCGCAAAACCTCTTCCGTGTTCTCCGGCTCTTGCAGCTTCTATTGCCGCATTAAGCGCCAATAAATTTGTTTGATCGGCTATTTCTTTAATAAGATTAATCACTTCAGCAATATTGGAAACACTGTCGTTTAAATGAGATATGTTTTCTTTAGCATTTGCAGCAAAATTAATTAAATATTCTATTTCATTTAAAAATTTATCAAATACATTTTTAAGTTCTTGAATTTCTTCCTTTACTTCTTCGTTTGTTTTAACCATTTCTATAATTCTTTGAATATTATCATCAGCATTTGATGCTATTTCTTCCATATTGTTTTCATTGTAAGCTATCATGTCATAAATTATTTTTAATTTGTTTTTATCTTTTTGAAAACTGTTTTTTTGAAGTTTTAAGTTTTCTATTTCTTGTTTTAAATTTTGATTTTCCTTCTCTAATTTTTCAATTTCTTTTAAAAGTTCATTTTTCTCTTTTTCTAATATATTAATTTTTCCTTTATATGAATTACAAAACATTTTACCCCCTTTTATTTTTGATAAAATTTTCTAAAAAATTTTTCAGTTTTTCTTTTGGCATCGGTTTTGCAAAATAATACCCCTGGATATAGTCTACTCCCAATTTTTTAAGTTCATCAACTATTTCTTTGGTTTCGGCACCTTCTGCTATTGTTTTTTTGTTTAATGATTTAGCCATTGAAATGATTGCTTTTACTATCTGTTCATCCTCTTCATCTTTTAAAATGTCTTTTACAAAAGTCATATCTATTTTAAGGGCGCTAATTGGAAGTTTTTTCAGATACGCCAAAGAAGAATAACCAGTTCCAAAATCATCTATTTCAATTTTAATACCTTCTTTTTTGAGAAGTTCAATTTGAGGTAAAATAAAATCAATATTTTCCATTAAAACAGATTCCGTTATTTCAACGATTATTTTATCTTTTTTTATATTTAATTCTTTGATTCTATCAAGAAGTTTCAATGCAATATTTTGGCTTAAAAGCTGAATTCCCGATACATTCATTGAAATGATAAAATTAATGTCTTTATTTTCAAATTCTTTAATATCTTTTAACACTTTTTCAATAATAACATCTCCAACTTCATTAATAAGTCCGCTCTCTTCCAAAATAGGAATAAATCTACCCGGGCTTACAAGTCCTCTTTTCTTAGAATTCCATCTAAGAAGAGCTTCAGCCCCCCATATAATGTTTTTGTCAACATCAACAATGGGTTGGTAATACATTTCATATTCATTATTTTCTATTGCCTCTTTCAATTCTTTTTCCAAATCTAAATAGTCTTTCGGTAGAATTGTTAAATTTTCATTTGCATAAGAAATTCCGATACCGCCTTTCTTTTTAGTAATTGATAAAGCCCTTTCCGCTTTTATAATTAAATTTTCTTTTGTTTTGCTGTCATCAGGGAAAAAAGAAACTCCTACACTTAACGACAAATATACCCCGCTGCCGTTAATTTTTACAATTTCATTATTGAATGCCAGGATTTTATCCAGCATTTTAAAAATTTCTGATTTCTCACCTTTTATTATTACTCCAAATTCATCTCCGCCGATTCTTGAAACAAATGATTTTTCCAGGTTATTTTTCAGATAATCTGCAATTTTTTTAATGGCTTTATCTCCAGCCCAAAAACCTAGAACACTGTTTACTTTCTTTAATTTATTGATATCTACAATTGCAACTGCAAAACTGACATCTTCTTTTATTAATCTCTCTATTTCTTTTATAAAAATTTCTCTTTTAGGTAAATTGGTTAAAGTATCGGTGGAAAGTAAAATATTGGTCTGTTCTTTTATAAAAATATCAGCTATTGCAATATTTAATTTATAAATAATTTCTTTTAATAAAATCAGTTCTTCGTCATTGAAATTAATATTTTTTTCAGAATAAACCAAAACCGCATATTCAATATCATTATCTTTTCCATATTCCCATTTATTAAATACAGGAAAAATTACAGCTTTTCTATATTTTTTACCTTTAAACTCAATATTGTCTGCAATTACCTCTTCTTTATTTATTAACAAATCTAAAATTTCTTGAAAATAATTATAATCAAAAACCTGTTTTTTAAATTCTATATCTTCTTTTTCTTCATTTAACGTAATAATGGGTATTACTCTTTTTAAATCTTTATCGATTTTTGCTACCCATCCTAAATCAAACAAACCTGAATTTACAAAAATTTTTAAAACTTCTTTCATTACAGTGTTAAAATCTTTAATTCTTACAACCAAATTTGCAGTTTCTTCTTCTATTTTTTTTAGTTTATATATATTTGATTCGATAATTTTTTTTGTAAAGCTTAAAATTATGCAGTTCTTATCGTTAAATCTAAAAATTTTACCTTCAATATTAACCATTTCTTCAATATTGTTAATTTTAATTATCAGATTTTTTTGTTGATGAAATTTTTTCTTTTTAAGTTTTTCAAAAAATACTATAATCACATCTTGTAATTCTTTTGAAAAAAATTCTTTGATATTTTTCCCAAGCAAATAATCTTTTCCTAAATTAAACCATTTATTAAAAATATCATCACTGTCTGTAATATTTAAGTTTTCATCTAAAATAAGGGTTGCCTCTTCTACGTCAATGCTTTCGATACATTTTAAAATTAAATCATTTGTAATTAATTTTAATTCATTTAATTTATTTTTGTCCTCAATTATATAATTGGCTTTATTTAAAAAATCATTCTGGATATCAATCATAACAAACAACCTTTCTTTAAGATAAAATTAATCTTTTATTTTTATTATACCTTTTGACTGATCTGTTTGTCAACTAAACAATTATTCATTATTGTTTAGATAATTTCTATAAAATTAGTTAAAATGTATTATAATAATGTATTACATTTCATAAAAAAGGGAAACAAATGAGCGTACTTGTTGAATTTGCTATGTTCCCAACAGATAAAGGGGAGAGTGTAAGTGAATATGTAAGCAGAATTATTAAAATGTTTAAAGAAAGTGATATTAATTATCAGTTAACCCCCATGGGGACTGTTTACGAAGTAGATTCCATTGAAGAAGCTACGAATATTATAAACAAAGCTTATAAATTATTGGAAAATGACTGTAACAGGGTGTATACTACAATAAAAATGGATATAAGAAAAAATAAAAACAACAGAATAAAACAGAAAATTAAATCTGTTGAAGAAAAAATAGGAAAAATCAATTGATAAAACTTGAAGGTGTTAAACATTTAATTTTAGATATTGAAGATTTAGAAATTAGTGATAACAGTGTGATTTTAGGACCGAATGGAAGTGGAAAAAGCATACTTTTAAAAATAATTACTCATGAAATTTATCCTCAAAATATAAAAAAAAGAGAAGTTTTTGGTAAAAAAATAACTTTAAAAGAGGCAAGGAAAATTTTTGGAATTGTGAATGCAGATTTAGAATATTTTTATAAAAATGAGCATATCAGTGTTTTTGATGCCATTATTTCATCTTTTAAAGAAGCTTTGGTTGTTTATAATTTTTTTAAATTCAGTGAAGAGGAAAAAGAAAAAACTTATCAAATTTGTAAAAAATTTGATCTAAATCCAAATCAAGATATAACAACTCTTTCATTGGGCGAAATTAAAAAAGTTTTGATTGCAAGGGCAGTAATTCATAATCCTAAAATTTTATGTTTGGATGAACCTACAAACGGGCTTGATATTAAAGCAAAAAAAGATTTTTGGGATTTTATTGAAACATTAAATAAAAAAATAATATTAATAACACATGATTTTTATGTAATAAATAATTTGTTTAGTAAAATTATTATGTTAAATAATGGTAAAATTTTTAAAACTGGAAATAAAAAAATACTTACAAAAGAAAACTTATCCAAACTATTTAATATTAACAAAAATCTAATAAAAGGAATATAATGGAAAGACTTTATGCCCCATGGAGGAGGGAATATCATACCAAAAAACAAGATGGCTGCGTGTTTTGTAATATTGCGAATTCCCCTGAATATGATGATGAAAACCATGTATTTTTCAGGGATAATATATGTTTTTTTGTCATGAACAGATTTCCTTATAATCCCGGACATTTTATGATAATACCAATAAGACATATCGGAGAATATGAGAATTTAACTGAATTGGAAGTAACACATCTAGCGAAAATGGCTCAGATTGGATGTAAAATTCTAAAAGATTTTGGAGCTGACGGTATAAATATGGGCTGGAATCTAGGATTTGATGCGGGAGCAGGAATTCCTGGACATATACACCTTCATTTAGTTCCAAGATTTAAAAGAGATACAAATATGATGACAACTGTTTTTGAAACAAGGGTTTACAGTGCAGATTTTGATAAAATATATGAAGAAATTAAAAAAATTTCTAAAAAATACTTTTAAGGAGAAAAAATGGATTTTTTTGAAATAGTAAAAGCAATAGAAAGCATACAACACCCGGCAATTGCTACAAGTTTAACAAATCTTGGAATACTTCAGGATATAGATATCGAAGGTGACACAGTTAAAGCCACATTTGTATGGCCGTTTGAGGGCATTCCTATAAGAGATCAAATAATTAATTCTGTAAAAAACGCTGTTGGAAATATGGGATTAAAACTGGATTATAATGAAAGAATAATGAGTGAAGATGAAAAACAGAGATTTTTAGAATTGGAAAAGAAATACTGGAGAGGAGGGCAGGCAGCCTGCGGAGTTTAAACTTTTCTTAAAAACTCCGTTTTTAAATATACCTGTCCGATTCCGTCAACCCTGCAAGATACATGTCCTGGAACGTCACACATTCTTATATTTTTAACTACAGTTCCCCTTTTTATGGTTTTACCAGCACCTTTTACATCCAAATCTTTTATAACAGTTACATTGTCTCCGGTTTTTAATTCATTTCCGTTTGCATCTAGTATTTTTTCCTCTTTTTTATTTGCAATCGCCATTTCTTCATCTGTTAGATACATCATATCTGTCAAATCGTTTCTGCCAAGTGCGCTTAATATTTTATAACTTAAAATTTTTACAGCTGGTATTTCACTCCACATTGCGTTATTTAAACAATTAAAGTGGTTTTCATCATAATTTTCTGATTCTATTTGATTTTTGCAAGTTTCGCAAAGTAAAACATATCCGTCATTATTGTCACTTTTAAAAACTTCATAGATGGATAAATTATTATCACTTTCGCAAAGCTCGCATTTATTATTGGCTCTATTAAAAATTTCTTTTTCGTTCATTTATTTCCTTTTTTGGTGGAATTATATCAAATTGCATCAAAAAATATTTTTAATAAATTTTAAAGGGCTTATTCCATAAATCTTTTTAAATTCTTTAATGAAGTGTGACTGGTCAAAAAAACCTGATTCTCCAGCAATTATTGAAAAAGGATAACCTAAGTTTTATAAATTATTATTGATTAATTTGTAGATGGTTTTATTTTAATTATAACCCTAGTTAACATAATGTATATTCTCTTAAAAATTATTTTAAAGTTCCATAAATCTTTTTGCATCTTTAAATGCACTGTTATCGTCTGTATTATTGAAATAAACATATGCTTCATTTAAAAGTTTTGATTTTATTGTTTGTAAAACATTATCTGGATATGAACCGATATATTTACCACTGAATCCGTGAAATCTTATATAATTAAAATTTGCAGTATATTCAAAAATAAAATCCTGATTAAAATCATGCCAAACCAAACAAATATTGTTTTGTTTCATTATTTCATATACTTCATATTTATACCAGCTTTTATTTCTGCATTCAATTGCGTATTTTAAATTTTTATTTAAAGAATTTATGAAATTTACAAACAGATCTTTTTCATATTTTAAACTTGGCGGAAGCTGAAATAAAACAACCCCTAGTTTTTCATCAAGAACTGAAACTATTTCTAAAAACTCTTTTAATTTATCTATATTTTTTAGTTTTGAATTATGTGTAATTATTTTATTTGCTTTGATCGATAGTTTGAAATTATTTTTAATTTTATATTTCCAGTTTTTAATTGTTGATGTTTTGGGAAATTTATAAAAAGTTGAATTTAATTCTAGTGAATTAAAAAAATTAACATAATATTCCAACCATTTGGATGTAGGTAGTTCAGGGGGATAAAACTCTCCCTGCCAGTTTCTGTAAAAATATCCGCTTGTACCTGTATAGAGCATTATTTGACCAATAAATGGACTAAATGTGGATAAAATATTAAAATTAAAAGTGTGATTACCTGAATGCTGATAAAAGGAATAATACCTATATACAAATCTTTTGTCTGAATTTTGTCTCCCGCTGCACCTTTTAAATAAAATAGACTGAATCCAAAAGGCGGTGTTAGAAATGATGTCTGTAAATTTACTGCAATTAAAAGTGCAAACCAAAGCGGGTCTATACCGAATTCCTGAACAATCGGTATTAAAATAGGAATAACAATAAATGTAATTTCAATAAAATCAACAAAAAATCCAAGTATAAAAATAACAACCATTGTAATGGCTATAAAAACATATTGATTTGAAATATCCTGGGTAAAAAACTGGGTTACCAAATCCCCTGCCCCTGATTCATTAAATACCAAAGAAAACGAAGTCGCTCCGATTAATATCATAAATATCATTGCTGTAATTTTAACTGTTTCAACACTTGCATATCTTAAAAGCTCTAAATTAAAGGTTCTATAAAAAACAGATAAAATTATCGAACCGATTGCACCTATTGCAGCAGATTCTGTCGGAGTTGCAAATCCTGCAAAAATACTTCCTAAAACCATAATAATTAGAATAGTCGGTGCTATTAAAGATTTAAGAGCTTGTATAACAATTTTTGAATATTTTTCGTCTGTTTTAATTGCTGGTGCAATTTCAGGTTTTAAAAATGCAATAATTAATACATATATAATATAAAGTCCCACAACAATGAGTCCAGGAATAATTGCAGCTTTAAATAAATCTCCAACACTTATCTGCATTACAGCACCAAGAATAATTAATACAATACTAGGGGGAATCAACTGCCCCAATGTTCCACTCGCTGCAATTACACCACTAGCAAGACGAGGGGAATAACCGTGTCTTAACATAACAGGGAGAGAAATAATTGTCATCATTACAACACTTGCACCCACTATTCCAGTAGAAGCAGCTAAAATTGCCCCAACTAAAACAATGGCAATCGCCAGCCCTCCCCTTATAGGACCAAACAGTTTACCTATTGATTCAAGCATATTTTCCGCAATTTTACTTTTTTCCAATATAAAACCCATAAAAATAAAAAGAGGAACTGCCATAAGCGTAAAGTTTTGCATTATTCCATATATTCTATACGGTAAAAGACCAAATACATCCAAACCTACATTTGGATCTATAAATGCAGCGAATATTGCACTGGCACCAAATGCAAATGCTACGGGAATTCCAAGCATTAGCAGTATGAATGCTACGATAAATAGAATTATTCCTGTCATTTTATTGAACCTCCACTTAACATAATATTTTTACTCTTCTATATACTTAAATTTATAATATGCTTTTTTAAGTTCAGCAATTGACTGAATCAAAACAATAATAAATGCCCAAATCATTGTAGATTTTATAATCCATCTGCAGCAAAGTCCCCCCGGATCGCCTGAGCGTTCATGCATTTCATAACTCATCTGCACAAAAGGGATAGCCTCCACCACTATCAGTGTGGCCAAAGGCACTACAAAAAATATAATTGTTATTATTTGAATAACCGCTTTCACTTTAGGTGAAAATTTATCATAAAAAATATCCACCCTTACATGTTTATCCCTTGCAAGAGTATATGCAATTGAAAAAAGAAATGTTATGTCAAACAAATGCCATTCAAGTTCCTGCATTGCAATACTACCGCCATGCCAAAGCTTTCTTGCAATTACATCATAACTAACTATCAGAGTCATCAAAATGAGTGTAACAACCGAAATAATCATAAAAAATTTACTGAGATTTTCCGCCAATAAATCAATTTTTGGAATAAAAGACAAAATAATTACACTTATCATTGTGGCTAATATTGTATAATCAATATAATTGCTCAAATTCGATAAAAAATCCATCATTTTTTTCTCCTTACAAATATTCAGGGAAATCGTTACTAAATAAAATCAAATCGCTGGGTTTTGTAATTTCTGATAAAACTTTTTCTAAGTTTTTTTTGTTTTTTAAAACAATTTTTTCAATAGTTATATTGCTGCAGAGTATCTTCCTGTTAGTTTCTCCGGTAATTATTGCAATATCAAAAACCTGATTTATTTTTTTAGCCAGTTTTTCATTCATCTCTTTTGTCCCCTCCAGTATTCCAGGGGTAACAATTATTTTTCTACCCTTATAATCATTAACTAATTCAAAACTTTTTAGCATCCCTTCAATATTTCCGTTAAAACTATCATCAATAATAATTTTTCCGCCGGCTTCTATTTTTTGAAGTCTGTGGGGCACACTTTCTAATTTTAGCACTTTTAATTTTAATTTTTCAATACCTTTTATAAATTCTAATGCATTAAACACGGCAAGTGTTACATTTATTACATTAAATTCACCCAAAATTGGAGCCTTAAAATGATGAATTTCACCGTCGATTTCAACATCCCATTCTATTCCGTCAAGGCTTGATTTTACATTTTTTATTTTATCTTTAATCGCAACTACTTTATCATTATCAATTTTTTCATAAGAAAATCCTTTTTTGAGTTTAGGGCTCTCAAATATTTCGTATTTTGTTTTTTTAATATTTTCTAAACTTTTAAAATATTCTATATGTTGTGGGCCTATTTTTCCTAAGATGGAATATTCATTTTCTAAAAATTTAACAATTTCCCTTATATCTCCCCTCTCCCTGGCTCCTGCTTCTGTAATATAAATTTGGGTATCTTCGGGAAGTTTTGTATTGATATCTAAAACTATGCCCTTCAAAGTGTTAACACTTCTTGGTGTTTTATAAGTTTTGAAATCTTCATTTAACAATTGATATAAAAAGTTTTTAATGGAAGTTTTTCCATAACTTGCAGTTATTGCAATAATAGTGGGGTTTATTTTATTCAACCTTTCTTTTGCTTTTTTCTTATATCCTATAAACAATGTATATTCAATAATTTCAGCAATAATCATACTCAAAATTAAAACTGTTAAAACCCCGATACCCGGATTTATTTTAAGTTTATAAATAAAAAGCAGGTTTAAAGTTTCCAAAAAACCTAAAATTAAGAAAAATCTTTTAACTCTTTTTGTAATATCCAGACCTTTTGTTCTCTTAGACCACAAAGCCAATGCAGGAATTAATCCAAAAAAGAGATAAATCCAAAAAAATTTATAAGCCACAATATATGTTACAACAGGCACTACAAAATAAATTAAATGCCAAAGAGGTTTATGAAAATGGAATATAATCCTTTTTACTTTATAGTTATACCATTGAAGGACGGTTATTAAATAATACCCCAAAATATAAGCCGTTATAAAATTCACTATCAATTGAAACATTTCAGCCCTTAATATCTTATTTCAAAATCATTAAATTTGATATCCGGAATTTGCTCATATTCAATATTCTCAACAAATGAATAAGGCGAGCCCTCTTTTAAAATTTCTATAAACTCTTTTAATCTGTTTTCGTTTTCAATATTCGTAACCGCTTCAACTTTTCCGTCGGGCAAGTTTTTGACATAACCTTTAAATCCTCTTTTTTTAGCATTCTCACTTACAAATCTTCTATACCATACCCCCTGCACTTTTCCGGAAACTAAAAACTTATAAGTCATTATTTCCCTTTTGCCATTTGGATTTTATTTATATATTGATAATCTATTACAATATCTTCCTCCAATGTCACACTATCAGCAAGCAATTCCAATTTATTTTCAAAATCATCAAACAAATAATTCGCCAGACTTCCAGGGATTGGATTAATTTCATTAAGATAAATAATACCATCCTTTTCAAAAAAATCGCATCTGATTAGAGCATTTTTAAATATTGTGTTATATATTTTTGTAAAATTTTCTTTTATTTTTAATTCTATATTTTGGTCAATATTTTTTAATGTCATATTCTTTCTACTAAAATCTAAATATTTTTTCTCGAAATCAAGATAATCTTTTTTTTCCACTTTTTCTATTTTTGAAAAAATATATTCTTCATCTGCCAAAAATCCTGCCAGATTATATTCATTGATACCTTCAATAAAAGGCTCCACTATTATCAAATCGTCAAATTCGCTTGCCACATCAAAAGCATAATTAAGTTCATCCTGATTTTTTGCAATGCTAACCCCTATACTGCTGCCAAGACGTGCAGGTTTTACAATTATTGGAAAATCAAATTTTGTTTTTGGGGAATTTATTATTTCATAATCTATAATTTCAACCCCTATTTCCCTTGCATAAGCCTTTGTTAAAACTTTATTGTAACTAATAGCACTGGCTTCGGTATTCGGAGTAATTGCCTTGATTTTAAAAAATTCTAACATCCCCGGAATTTTTCCATCTTCCCCGTCTCTTCCGTGCACTAAATTTATGGCAACATCAAAATCCACTTTTTCTTCTTTTTTCAAAAGTCCTTTTTTATAAAAAAATCCGCCCTTTTTAATTTCAAGTTTTACAGCTTTTTTGTATTCTCCGCTTGCAAAATATTTACTTTTCATATCCTCTTTTTCAATAAGATAAAAATCCCTGTATTTATCAATAAAAAGGAATTTTAAATTGTTCTTTTTAATTTTATCTTTTAGTGTTATTGCACTAACTATTGAAATTTCATGTTCGAAACTGCTGCCGCCAAATAAAACTAAAAAAGTCATTTTACTCCTTTGCTAAGTCTTTTTAAAGCCTCTTTTATTATCTCTTCAACACTTCCATTAAGTCCGCTTAAAGCAGTTAAAATATCTTTTTTATTAAATCCCAAATTTTCAAGTGCTATAAGTGCTTGAGATTTGTTTGAATCAATATTCTCAATTTCAAATTCACTCATTTCCATAAGGATTCTTTTTGCGCTTTTAGGACCGATTCCAGGCACTTTTTTAAGTGCATCAATATTTTTAGTTGAAATTATATCCATAAAACTTTCAGGTGTATATGTTGAACATATTGCCAAAGCTACCTTCGGCCCGACCCCGTTTAATTTTATTAAATTATCAAATAGTTTTTTTTCATTTTTATTTAAAAAACCGTATAAAGTATATTCATTTTCCTTAATTATTTCGGTTATATAATAAATTCCGTCTTTTGCCATTGAATAAGTCATCATACTTACATTAATCTCATATATTACTCCATTTACATCTAATAAAATTTTTCCATTTTCTTTTTCAAAAACATTACCCTTTAGAGCTGCTATCATTATTGTCCTTTATACGAATTTTTACAATTTTATACGCATCTCCAAAATCCTTGAGTTTAAATCCGCAAGCTCCTTCATTCCCTTTGGTGTCATAAGTTAATTTAATTGGCGGTTCGATTAAGTCAAATTCTATTCTGTTATAAGATGTCCAGGGAGAAAATGAAATAATTTTTGCTAGAAGCACTATATTTTGGAATTTATCGATAGTTTCTTCTAATTCATTTATTTCCCTTTTTAATTCTTCGATTTTTTCTTTGATTTCAAGTGTTTTTTCTTTAAAAAGTTGATATTCTTTAATTTTTTTTATGATAGTTGGAGAAGTGTTAATTCCTTTAGATTTGTTTTCTAAATACAATTTCTTAAGTTCATTTATAGAATTTTTATTTTCTTTTAAAATTTTTACTTTTTTATTGTATTCCTCAACATTTATTCTTAATTCCCTTTTTATTTCTTCTAATTTTTTTTGAAACTTTTCTATATCAGTTTCGCCCAGCACTTTTGCAGGTGCTATGGCTAATTTATTTTCGCTTCCCTTAATTTCATGTATTTTTATCTCTTCCAACGCATAACACGTTAAATGTGAACCTAAAAGTTCTATTTCAACATTTTTTGCATAAATTTCACCTCCGATAACCTGAGAAATTATTACTTTATTTGCTTTTACTATACCACCCTCTAATCTTGTTATTTTCAGTTCATCAGCTTCTATATATCCCTTATGTATATTAATTTCAGCTTTTTTGGCATATATTTTACTTTTTTTATGGGTTTGTCCCATTATTTGCAGATTTTTTGCTTTAATTTTTGCTGAATTACCCACATTCCCTCTTACAATTAAAGTTGTGGTTTCAACAATTGTATTATCACCTATCGCTTCTTTTAAAGCATCTGATTCTTTTACATCAATTTTAATATCATTCTCTTCAGCACCTTCTACATTTCCTGTTTTGATATTTATCTGTTTTATTTCAATTTCATCTTTAATAGTGTAAATATCATTTTCTTGATATAAATAACCGTTTTTTAATGCAATAAAAACAATCTTTTCATCATTCTCTTCTTTTTTTATCGTTTTTTTATCAAAACCGATATTCGGAATTTCAAAATCTTTAACTTTTTCTACAAGAATGATTTTACCTTTGCAATTTCTTCCGTTTTTACCCGGTTTTGGCTTTTTTATCTCTATTAAGATTTCATCTTTTTTTACTGGATAAATCAATTCCTTTTTTATCGAAGTTTCATTTCTTTTATAATGGTAAATTATTTCACCTTGGATGGTAGGGATTTCATCAAGCCCTTTACATAATAAAATTTCCTCTTCTTTTTCCAATGAACCGATAATTCTTAACTTTGCAGCAATTTTCTCAACAGACATATTCATTTCTTCATCAAATAAATCAATTAAAAGTCCGCTTTTTACTTTCTTTTTGTTTAATTCATTTTTTAATTTACTAAAATCCACATTGATCAATAAAGATTTGGGTGAAATAATAAATTTCGCCTCAGTGAATTTATTATTTATTTCCATATCTCCTATTAATTCAAAATCGTTAATTTCATATTGTTTTATTTCAATTTCATAAACCTGTTTTATTTCATTTTTCTCATTTCTTAAAAATGTTTCATCCCTTAAAAAAATTTTAGATTCATCATCGACTTCAACAAACTCAGGATCATGTTCCGTTTTGATAAATGTTTTAATATTTAAAATATCAAAATCTAAAGAGGAAAGGGGTATATTATAATCTTTTGAAACTTTTAAAAGAATGTTGTTGACATTTTCTACCCTAACAATAAGAGGTAAAGCTTCTGTATTTTTTTTATTTTTTTCTTTCTTTTCTTTTTTTAAAAAATCAAAAAGCCCCATAATTGACCTTTTTTGATATAATGGCATTTATGATAAAAGCAATAATAATCAATTTTTTAGGAATATTCAATTCAAGAATACTGGGCTTTATAAGGGATTTGTTAAACGCTTCTATACTGGGGGCCAATATATATTCTGATATTTTTTTTGTTGCTTTCAAATTTCCTAACCTTTTTAGACGAATTTTTGCGGAAGGGGCTTTTACACAAAGTTTTCTTCCAAGTTTAGCTAAATCAAAAGAAAAAGCTCGTTTTGCTTTTTTAATATTCTTTAAATTTTTTATTATTATACTTATTTTAAGCTTAATTGTCACGATTTTTAGGGATTTTATTACCGATATTTTAGCATATGGATTTGATAAGACAGCCAAAAAAATAGCTTCACCTCTTATAGCAATCAATTTCTGGTATTTAGATTTAATATTTATAGTAACATTTCTTGCAAGCCTGCTTCAATACAAAAACCATTTTGCAGTAACTGCCTTTTCAACAGCCCTACTAAACATTTCTTTAATTTCTGCCTTATTAATATCAAAAAATTTTACAAAAGAAAAAATTATATGGTATTTAAGTTTCGCAGTAATTATTGGGGGAATAGCCCAGGTAATTGCACACCTGATAGTTGCAAAAAAGAAAAAAATATTAAAATTATTATACGTTGGCTATAAAAAGAAAGTTAAAGTTGATACAAATGAATTTAACAAGCATTTCCTACCTTCAGTCTTTGGTAATTCCACAGCACACATCTCAGCATTTCTTGATACCTGGCTTGCCACTTTTTTGATAGCTGGAAGTATAAGCTATCTTTATTATGCGAATAGACTTTTTCAGCTTCCGTTTGCACTTTTTGTAATAGCGACTTCAACTGTATTTTTCCCAAAAATCACAAAACTTTTACATTCAGACAAAGAAAAAGAAGCCATGGAAATGATGAAAAAAATATTTTGGATACTTTTATATCTTCTTATTTTAGCTACAATCGTCGGAATTGCCGATTCCAAAGAAATAGTCAAAGTCCTGTTCGAAAGAGGCGCATTTACCCATAATGATACAATAATGACCTCTAATGTTTTAACAATGTATCTAATAGGTTTAATTCCTTATGGCATAAGCAAACTGTTTTCAAGTTATCTATATGCGACACACAGACATTTAAAAGCGGCAAAATTTTCAGCAATAGCACTCGGAGGTAATATAGTTTTTTCAATAATACTTATTTTTCCCCTTAAAGTTTACGGACTGGCTCTATCAAGCAGTATTGCAGGCATAATTATGCTGTTTTTATATATAAAAGAACTCTCTTTTAAACTGTTTTTTAGTTTTTTTGAAAAGAAATATCTCTTTTATTTGATATTATGTATAACTATAAGTATAATTGCTGCTATAATTTTTAAAAAATTTCTTTTACTATTTTAAAGGAGAAAAATGAAAATATATGATTCACATTTAAAAGAAAAAGTCGAATTTAAACCAGTTAAAAATAAGGAAGTCAGAATTTATGTATGCGGTCCTACTGTTTATGATGATGCACATTTGGGCCATGCCAGAAGTTCTATCAGCTTTGATTTACTAAGAAGGACGCTTATTGCTCTTGGATATAAAGTAACTTTTGTTAAAAATTTTACAGATATAGATGATAAAATTATCAACAAAATGAATGCTACCGGAAAAAGTTTAAAAGAAATTACAGACCATTATATAAATTCTTATCTCAAAGATATGGAAGCGCTTAATATAAAAAGGGCCGATATAGAACCAAAAGCTACTGAAACTCTTGAAGAAATGTTTGAACTAATAAATAAACTTATTGAAAACGGATGCACCTATACCTTGCCAAACGGAGATATTTACTTTGACACTTCAAAAGATCCAGAGTACTGCACTCTTTCAAATAAATGCCAAGACGATGAGAATGTTCACAGGGTTGATACTGAAGGTAAAAAAAATCCAAGGGATTTTGCCTTGTGGAAAGCTTGCAAAGGCGAAGGTGATGTATGTTTTGATTCGCCTTTCGGAAGCGGAAGACCCGGCTGGCATTTGGAATGCTCAGCTATGATCAAAAAACATATAGCCTACCCTGATACTGAATATCAGATAGATATACACGGAGGCGGGGCAGATCTGTTTTTTCCACATCATGAAAACGAAGAGGCTCAAACTTGGTGTGCATATAAACAACACCTGGCAAAACACTGGATGCACAACGGATTTGTAACAATAAACGGTGAAAAAATGAGTAAATCTTTAGGAAACAGTTTTTTTGTAAAAGATGCCTTAAAACATTATCCCGGAGAAGTTTTAAGATTTTATTTAATGGGTACACATTATAGGGCTCCGCTTAATTTCAGTGAAGAAGATTTAATTGCAAGTAAAAAAAGGCTTGATAAATTATACAGACTAAAAAAAAGAGTTTATGGAATTACCAAAAAACAGCCCGACATTGATTTTGAAAAAAAACTGCTTGAAGCTATGAGCGATGATTTAAATATTTCAAAAGCATTAGCAGTTGTAGACGAATTTGTAAAAGACGCAAATGAAGGACTTGATAAAAATCCTAAAGACAAAGTCTTAAAACAAAAAATAGCAAGCAATATTGAATTTATTGACAAACTTCTTGGAGTCGGCGGAAGTGATGCTTATGAATATTTCCAAAGCGGAATCGATGAAAAAACTAAACAAAAAATAAATGAATTAATAGAAAAAAGAAATGAAGCAAAAAAAGAAAAAAATTATGAATTAGCGGATAAAATAAGGGAAGAGTTAAAGAAAATGGGAATTCAGATTCAAGACACCCCAAACGGTACAGTATGGGAAAAAATTTAAAGGACTAACATGGATATATTTAAAGCAATAAAACCACTTATCTACAAAACTGACCCCGAATTCGCCCACAATGCGGTAGAAACTATATTTAGGACTGCCAGAAGATGTCCTTTCTTTTTTAATCCTTTAATTAAAAAAAACTTTATTGACGATCCTATTTTAAATCAAAAAATATGGGACTTAGAATTCAAAAACCCTGTAGGCGTTGCCGCGGGATTTGATAAAAACGCCACTATGATAAGTGCCTGGCCTGCATTAGGATTCGGATGGGGCGAAATCGGTGCTGTAACTCCTAAACCACAGCCCGGAAATGAAAAACCGAGGGCCTGGAGACATGTCGAACAAGAAGCTGTACAAAATGCATACGGTTTTAATAATGAGGGAGTTAAAGTAATAAAAGAAAGATTATCAAAAATATATCCTTTTATTTTACCGATTGCAGCAAATATAGGTAAAAATAAAACCACCCCGGAAGAAAGGGCAATTGAAGATTATAAAATTCTGGTAAAAGAGCTTAAAGATGTAGTCGATTTTTTTGTGATTAATATTTCTTCACCCAATACACCAAATTTAAGAAATTTATTAAACGAAGAATTTATAGATAATCTATTTAAAGAATTAAAACCTATTACAAAAAAACCTATTCTTATTAAATTTTCCCCAGATATGGATGATACAGATATTATTAATCTTTCAAATATAAGCGTAGAAGCCGGGGCTGACGGAATAATAGCAACAAACACAACCGTTAATTATGATATTATAAACTCCCCTATAAAAAGAGGCGGAATTTCAGGCAAACCGCTTGCCGCAAGGAGTTTTGAAGTTTTAAGAATAATTGCAGGTGAAGTGTTTGGAAAAGTTCCGCTTATTAGCGTTGGAGGTATTGATTCAGCCGAGGAAGCTTATAAAAGAATAAGAATGGGTGCCAGCCTAATTCAAATCTATACTGCAATAATTTATAAGGGACCTGGAATAGTAAGGGAAATCAATAAAGGATTAATTGAACTTTTACAAAAAGATGGATTTAATCATATAAATGAAGCTATCGGGGTAGATATTCCAAAAAAACTGAAAGGTTAATGATGCTTCCTAAATTTTATGAACATAAATTAGAAAACGGCTTAGAAATTATAGCAATTCCTATGAATAAAGGAAGCAATGTTATTACAAGCAATATTTTTTATAAAGTAGGAAGCCGTAATGAAATTTTAGGCAAAACCGGAATTGCCCATATGCTTGAACATATGAACTTTAAATCTACTAAAAATTTAAAAGAAGGCGAATTTGATAAAATCGTTAAAAGTTTAGGAGGAGTTGATAACGCTTCAACCGGATTTGATTATACGCATTATTACATAAAGACATCTTCAACTTATCTTGATAAAACATTTTATCTTTTCAGCGAAGTTATGGCAAATTTAAATTTAACTGACGATGAATTTCAAAGAGAAAGAAAAGTGGTTTATGAAGAAAGACTCTGGAGAGTGGACAATAACCCAATTGGATATTTATACTTCAGACTTTTTAATAATACCTTTATTTATCACCCTTACCACTGGACACCTATAGGATTTAAAGATGATATATTAAACTGGACAATCGATGATATAAGGGAATTTCATTCAATTTACTATCAGCCAAAAAATGCATTTTTACTTGTGGCCGGAGATATTGAACCTAATGAAGTATTTAAAAGTGCAGAAAAATATTTTAGTGAAATCAAAAACACAAAAGAACTTCCAAGATTTCATTTCAATGAACCTGAACTTGACGGAGATAAATTTATAGAAATCAAAAGAGAAACTCAGGTTAATATCGTAGCCCTTGCTTTTCACATTCCATCTTTTAATCACGAAGACCAGATAATTTTAAGTGCCTTAACAGAAATGTTAAGTAGCGGAAAAAGCGGGATTTTAAAAGAAAAATTAAAATACCAAAAAGAACTGGTCAGTGAAATATATGCATACAATATGGAACTGATCGACAAAGGTGTATATTTAGCGTTAGCTGTATGTAACCCCGGGATAGACCCTCATAAAGTAGAAAAAGAGATAAAAAAAATTTTATTAAATTTTAAACCTACAAAAAAACTCCTTAAAAAAATAATCAACAATACCAAACTCGATTTTATAACATCTATGGAAAGCTCCAGCAGTGTAAGCAATATTTTTGGAGATTATTTCGCAAAAGGGGATATAACTCCGCTACTTAATTATGAAGAAAATATATCAAAATTAAAACTGCAAGATTTCGAAAATATAAAAAAATATTTTGAAAAAGGAGTCAGTATAATTTTAAGAAACTGATTTTTTTTTATTGCTTTTTAAATACCACCAAATTGCGGGAAATCCTGCCATTATTTCAATTATTATTGTCCAAATTCTGCTCTCAACTGAGCCTTTGTATGTTATTGCAATAAAGCTGATAATAGGAATTAAAATTAAAAGCGCCCTCCATAAAATTCCAAAATAAATTTTAAAATATTTTTTAATTTTATTTTTCTCATTGATTTTTATATTAAAAACTTCAAAATATTTATTTACAACAAAAAAACTTATGATAATTGTAACAATAAATTCCGAAATAAAAATAAACTTTACATACATAAACATTCTAAAATACATCATTAAATCTAAGAAGAGCAAAAACATCATAAAAATTATTATACTCATAATTCCTGCTATGTGAAACCATAGCTTAAAAGCCGGTTTAAATAATTCCATAAAAAATTCCTTATTTTATTAATTATTTTTATTAAATTTTAACTTTTATTTATAAAACAACAATGTTTTATTAAATTTTACAATATTCATCCACAATAACTTTGTTTTTACCGCTTTTTTTAGCTTTGTACATTAATTCATCAGCTTTTTCAATTAAATTTTTTATAGGCATTCTTTTAGACAGTTTTACCAAAATACCGCCTATGCTTACAGTTATATTTATTTTTTGTTCTTTTTCTACATCAATAAATGTTGAAGCTATGGTTTTTCTTATTTCATCTAATTTTTCTTTTAATGTTTCAGTGTCTTTTATTGCAGAAAAAACTATTACAAATTCTTCTCCTCCGTATCTAAAAAGATAATCGGAAAGTCTTATTTTGTTCTTTATAATTTCGGCTACCTTTTTCAAAACTTCATCTCCTGCTAAATGTCCATATGTGTCATTTATACGTTTAAAATTATCTATATCCAAAAATGCAAGTCCAAATGGCATATTAGATATAATAGAAATATCCTCAATTCCCAAAATCAGAGATTCCAGATTAGTTCTGGTTAAAGTTTTTGTTAATGGATCCAATTTTAATTTTTTTATTTCAACCATTGCTAAATGTGTGATAATAAAAGATAAAAAAATTAAAGAATTTTTCATAAATTCATTATATTTTTCAATTAACAACAGATAATTTTTTTCTTTTTTTAATTTAATAATTTGTTCTATAATATAGTTTAAATTATCTAAAAGTGACGTTAATTTTTCAGCTTCTTTTTCTTCTATGGAATTGATCCTATGTTTTATGTTAAACAAATTAATTTTTTCATTGAATTTTAAATCTTCATTTTTAATAAAATTTAGAAAATTATCTGTCAGATTAAGAAAATAATTTATATAATTGAACAATTCTTTGTCATTTTCTCTAATTGTACCCAGTATATATTCACTTAATAGAAGTTTTTCCCTGTCAATACAATCCTGCAAATAACTAAGCGCGGAATAGTTTCTAATAAAATTAAAAAATTCATTAATTTTAATAAAAAAAGATTCTAGATTACAAAAAGAATAATCGTTGATATTTTCAAAAATTGACTTTAAAAAAGATAATTCTACAAAATTTATGACCTCCAAATAAGAGGAATATTCTATACCGTTATTATCAAACTTTTGAGTATAAGCAATTATTTCGTTTTTCAATTCACTAAAGTTACAATTTAAAAATAATTCAAAATTTTTATTTAAAAAATTTTTATAATTCATAATTAAAAACTTAAAATCCTTATTTTTTAAAAAATTTTTAGTATAAGAATTGATTTTAAGCTTTTCAATTAAATTTTTATATGTTTTATTTAAAATAATTTCAAAAAGTTCTTTCTGACGGTCTTCTTTCATATATTTTCCTTACATGTAACTTTTTAATAAAGCGCTCCCCACCCTTATCATGTTACTCCCTTCTTCTATTGCTATTTCAAAGTCTCCGCTCATTCCCATAGAACAGATTTTAGCTCCATATGGTTTTAATTTCTCAAAAATATTATAAGTTAATCTAAAACTTTTTCTAATTTCTTTTTCATCGTCGGTATGTGCACCGATCGTCATAATACCTTTTAGATTAATATTTTTCAAATTTTCTTTAATTTTTAAATAGGTGTCAATTGCCCTCTGCGGTTCTAATCCATGTTTGGTAGGCTCACCTGAAGAATTAATCTCCAAAAGACAGTTTATTTTCTTTTTAGTTCTTTTATCAATCGCTTCAGCCAGTTCATAGGAATTAATTGATTGAATCATAAAAGGATTTAGTGAAAGAAGTTTATTTATTTTATTTTTTTGAAGATTTCCAATAAAATGCCATTCAATTGGATATTCTTCAAGGGCTTTAACTTTTTTTTCCATGTCCTGAACCCTGTTTTCCCCAAAAGCTCTTTGACCCTCATTATAAAGTTTTAAAAGTGGTTCAATTTTATCCGTATATTTAGTAACTGCAACAATTTGAACTATTAAATGTTCACTTCGTCTCAGTCTTGCTGCTTCAACCCTTTGAATTAACTCATCTAATGTCATTTTTACTCCTTAATGGATAATTCTTATTATATCATTATAAATCCCAATCAACATTAAGCATGCAAGTATTGCCCAGCCGCCTATTGTTAATTTTATCATAATCTCTTCGCTTAATTCTTTTTTAAAAATTGCTTCATATAAATTAAATACAATATGACCTCCATCAAGTGCCGGAATCGGAAGAAGATTCAAAATTCCAAGATTCACGCTAAGAAGCGCTGTTAAAAAAAGTAAAGGTATTATCCCCATATCAGCAACTTTAGCCGTTACATCAACAATTCCTATAGGTCCGCTCAGAGTATTAAGCCCTATAGTCCCGGTAATTAGTTTTTCAATTCCTTTAAATATTAAGCTGGCATCATTTATAAATTTATCCCATGCAACTACGGGCGCCTCAAAAATTGAATATTTAACTTTTATTATTTTTCCATTTGGAGAAATTCCAATAATTTTTCTTTTTATTGTTTCATTGAAGATGTTTTTGGTAATAATTATTTTAGGAGTAACAGTTAACATAATAATTTTACTATTTCTTTTAACTTTTAATTTTACTATATCACTTTTTTGGATTATCTCAGGTATTTCATCCCATGATTTTATCTTAACCCCGTTTACTTCAACAATTACATCATCCTTTTGAAGTTTATGAAATGCAGGAGAATCTTTCATAACATTTCCAACAACAGGTGCAAGTTTTGGCCAACCTGTAAGTGCCACAAAAAGATAAATCAAAAATGCCAACAAAAAGTTAAATCCGGGACCTCCTAAAAGAATTAAAATTCTCTGCCATGGTGTTTTTGAATTGTATGAATCAGGATCATAATTTTTTAATGTAGGATTTGTATCATCCTGTCCTTTCATCTGAACATATCCGCCAAGCGGAATGGCACTTAGGCACCAGTTAGTATTCCCTATTTTTTTACAAATTAATTTTTTTCCAAAACCGATAGAAAAAACTTCGACTTTAACCCCTACCAGCCTTGCCATTAAAAAATGGCCTAATTCATGGAAAAAAATTAAAAAAGATAAAACTAAAACTGCGCTAATCATTATGCTTCTTTATATATGCCCCTATATAATCAATCCCACTGTATAATGTAAGAATTACAGCAATCCATAAAAGAATATTAGCTAAAGGCCAGTTCATTATCAAAAATCCGATAGCTATCATTTGAAACACCGTTTTTATTTTTCCGGCAAAACTTGCCTTAACACTCATTCCCTCTTCCACCATTGCAATTCTAAGACCGGTTATAAAAAATTCTCTAAGTAAAATCAGATATATTGCCCAAGGATTTGCCCTCTGAAGATATACAAGGCCAATAAACGCTCCAAGGACAAGCATTTTATCTGCAAGCGGGTCAAGTATTTCTCCAAGTTTACTTACAGCATTAAAACTTCTAGCAATATACCCGTCAAAAAAATCAGTAATACTTGCTATCACAAAAAGCAAACCCGCAAAATAGTCTAGCCAAGAAGGATGAATATTAGGAAAAAAATCTCTGTTTACCAGGAAAAAAAACATAAGAAGAGATATAAAAATTCTAATAAAAGCCAATATATTTGGAATTTGTTTTAATCTTCGCTCCCAAATTAAATATCTGTTTAGCCTGATATTATCCTTTGTTATCAACCTATTTTCCCTCCGAAAGTTGTGCCGCCATCAACTATAAAAGTCTGCCCTGTAATCCAGCTTGCTTCATCTGTACATAAAAAGTATGTAATTCCCGCCAAATCATCCGGTCTTCCCATTCTGTTAAGCGGACTTCTAATTTCCACCGCTCTTTTTACCTCTTCATAATTAGGAAAAGCCCTTAGTGCATCAGTATCTATTGGTCCTCCGCTTACAGCATTTACCCTAATACCCCAATCACCGAGTTCAGCTGCCGCATATTTTACCATTGTTTCAACTGCTGCCTTGCTTGCCCCATGGCCAGCATAATTTGGAGTGTATACAAGATTACCGGTTGAACTAAGAGAAATTATACTTCCACCTCCAACTTTTTGCATTCTTTTAGCAGCTTCCTGCGCTCCAACTACAAATGCATTGACAGTTGCAGTAAAAATATTGCAAATTCCTTTTGGTTTTAATCTCATAAAAGGGCCAAATCCCCCAACAACCGCCCTTCCGCTGATAATTGCATTTGAAACAAAAAAATCAACCCTCTCAAAGTCTTTATCAATTTCGGCAAATAAATCTTTGTAAGTTTCTGGCTCCAAAATATTCAATTTGTAAGCTTTTGCCCTAATTCCATATTTTTTGCTCCATTCGTTTGCTAAATTTTCAGCTATTTCTTTATTTGAATTATATGTAAAAGCTATATTTATCTTTTCTCTTGCAAATCTTTCAGCTATAGCCTTACCAATACCTCTTGTTGCACCGCTTATTACCAATGTTTTATTTTTCAAATTAACTCCTTAACATAATAATTTTTCTATAGATATTTTTTAATTACTTCTTTAATTTTTTTCTTATTTTCTTCACTTGGTGGTGTTAAAGGCAATCTGTATTCAAGTGAAGGAATAAGCCCTGCTTCGTACATTGCATATTTTATTGGAATTGGATTACTTTCAATAAATAAAATTTTATTTAATTCATAAAGCTCTTCATTTATTTCTCTTGAAGTTTCAAAATCACCTTTTAATGCGGCGTGTATTAAATCTGCTATTTTATTTGGAAGTAAGTTGGAAGTTACAGAAATACAACCGTTTCCGCCTGTAGCCATAATTGGATAATTTATTGCATCATCTCCGCTGATTACACTAATTCCTGATTTAGATTTTAGAGCCACTACATTTTCTATTTTTCCTGTAGCTTCTTTTATCGCCACAATATTTTCAACATCATTAAAAAGCCTAACGGCGGTATCAACTTCTATGTTACTGCAAGTCCTGCCCGGAACATTATATAAAACAACCGGAATGGAAATACTTTCGGCCAATGTTTTATAATGTGCATATATACCTGACTGTGTCGGCTTATTATAATAAGGAGCCACACTTAATATTGCGTCTGCGCCTTTGCTTTCGGCAAATTTTGCAAGATCAATCGCCTCATGGGTAGAATTACTACCAGCTCCGGCTAAAACTTTAGCCCTTCCTTTACAAACTTCCACTGCAATTTCAATACATCTTTTATGCTCATCGTGTGTTAAAGTGGCACTCTCACCGGTAGTACCTACCGGTACAACATAATCAATTCCGTTAACAATTTGTCTTTCAATTAATTTTGCATAGGTTTCTTCATCAACTTTTCCGTTTTTAAACGGAGTTATTAAAGCGGTCATTGCACCTTGCATAAAAAATCCTTTTTGTTGTAATTATATCAAATCATTCGTATCTTAGAGTTTCAAGAACATCAGTTTTACTAGCCTTTACCGCAGGATAAATTGAAGCAAATAATACTATTAAAAACGCTCCCGTTATTATCAAAGAAAAATCAATAAAGCTCAGCTCAACAGGTAATCTGCTGACACCGTAAACATCAGCAGGCAGTTTTACAATATCAAAAGTTTTTAATACCCATATTCCAAACCATCCAAGCGCTGTCCCGCTTATTATTCCAAAAATTCCTATAATAAGCCCAAGTTTTAAAAATATAGCCTTAATTTCTTTTCTACTGGCACCCAAACTCATCATAAGGGCAATCTCTTTTCTTTTACTCATTATCATCATAAGAAGCGAACTTATAATATTAAGAGAAGCGACGATAATAATAAGCATCAAAACCAAAAACAAAGCCCTTTTTTCCATTTTAAGCGCAGCAAAAAAATTTCCGTTTTGCTGCCACCATCCAATGACTCCAATACCGGGAGGAAGTATTTTTTTTATTTTTTCTATATCTTTAAAAGGGTCTGGAGTGTAAATATGAATACCGCTGTAATAGTCCTGATGAAGTATTCTTTTAAGACCTTTTATATTCATATAAGCTATTCCTTTGTCATAAGCAACAAGACCGCTGTCAAAATAAGAGATAACCCTTACTTTTTTAAGTAGCGGTGAAATACCAAATCCTAAAGGTGTAATTTTGGAAAAAATCATAATAATTTTTTCCCCTTTGGCTATACCCAGATCACCAAAAAGCCTTTTTCCAACCACCACATCAAAAACATCGACTTTTTTTATATCTTTAAGTGCATTTTTAAAAATATAATTAATTTCAGCTTCTTTTTTAAAATCAACACCATAAAGCAACACTCCGTTTAAACTGTTACCATTTTGTATTACCGCTGAGGTTTCAATATAGGGCGAATATTTAAATTTGGGAAAATGTTTTTTTAAAAGTTCCAAAGTGTTTTTATCTACCTTAACCAAAGAAGAATAAACGGTAATTGGATAATTCATAACTTTAAGTTTTTTTTCAAACTCCCTGTCCATCCCGTTCATTATACCCATTGCTATCATTAGAGTTGCAACTCCGGTTAAAATGCCGAGAAAAGCAAGTATAAAACTTATATAAATAAATGGGTGTTTTTTATCAAACCTTAAATATCTTTTGATAATAAAACCAACAAATTTTTTATTCACTTTTAATTATCCATTATCCGTTATATATTTTCAATTAAAATTTTGGGCTTTTTCCACAACAGTCTTTATATTTTTTACCGCTTCCGCAAGGACATGGATCGTTTCTTTTTACTCTCTTTTTTGCCTGTTTTGCTTCAAATTCAGCCTGTAATTTTTTGGTTTCTTCATCCAGGTTCTTAAGAATTTCATCAATATCTTTTTCTTCCATATGTTCAGGAATATCTGGAATTTTATTTAAAATTTCATCAACTTTTTTACCTTCAATCGCCTTTAAAAACTCTGCGATTTCAGGATCAACCTGAGGCATTTGATATTCTATCTGTAAATTATGAAGTATCTTGGAACTTTCAATTTTAATTCTCTGAATAAGCTCTTCAAACAAGGTAAAACTTTCTTTTTTATATTCAACTAGCGGATCTTTTTGATTATATCCCCTAAGTCCGATACCTGTTTTTAAAATATCCATCATATATAAATGGTCTCTCCAGCTTTCATCCAATACCTGAAGCAATACCTGTCTTAAAATTCTTTCTCTGTCCTCTTTGCTTGCATCTTTAAATTTGTCTTCAAATGATTTTTCTAATTTTTCCAAAATATATTTTTTAAGCTCTTCATAATCTTTATTTTTAAGCTCTTCTTCATTAAAATCAACCCCGGTATATTCTTTTAACTGAGCAACCAATTTTTCATAATTAAAATCTTCTTCTAATGTATGAGGAAAAATTTCACTCTCAGCCAAAATATACTCTACAAAATCTTCTCTGATTTCTTTTATTTTTTCTTCAATATTGAAATTAGGATCTAAAATCTGATCTCTGAATTTATAAATAACTTTTCTTTGTTCATTTGCAACATCATCATATTTTAAAATATGTTTTCTTGCTTCAAAATGCATACTTTCAACTTTTTTCTGAGCATTTTCAATTGCACGTGAGACAATTTTACTGTCAATATGTTCACCTCTTTCAATTCCAAGTCTGTCCATTATTCTCTTAATTCTGTCACTTCCAAAAATTCTTAATAAATCATCTTCAAGAGATAAATAAAACTGACTAACCCCTGGGTCACCCTGACGGCCTGACCTACCCCTTAGCTGATTGTCAATTCTTCTGCTTTCATGTCTTTCAGTACCAATTATATAAAGACCGCCTAGTTTTTTAACTTCATCATCTATTTTAATATCAACTCCCCTACCGGCCATATTAGTGGCAACCGTAACAGCGCCCTTTCTACCTGCCTGTGCGATAATTTCTGCTTCTTTTTCATGGTGTTTTGCATTAAGAACTGTATGAGGAATTTTTTCTTTTTTAAGCAGTCTGCTTAAATATTCACTTTTTTCAACACTTGTAGTACCAACAAGTACAGGCTGACCCTTTTTATGAAGTTCTTTTATTTTTTTAACAACAGCCTCAAATTTTTCCTCTGCCGTTTTATAAACCAGATCATTCAAATCTTTTCTGATTACGGGCTTGTTTGTAGGAATTGAAATAACTTCAAGGCCATAAATTTCAATAAATTCAGTAGCTTCTGTCTGAGCGGTACCCGTCATACCGGCAAGTTTTTCGTATAATCTAAAATAATTTTGATAAGTGGTTTCTGCAAAAGTCTGGGATTCTTCCTGAATTTCCACTCCCTCTTTTGCCTCAAGCGCCTGATGAAGGCCTTCACTAAATCTTCTACCCTCGGCAATCCTACCTGTAAATTCATCAACAATTAAAACCTCGCCTTTTCTCACAATATAATCTTTTCCGTTTTGAAACAGATAATTGGCTTTTAGGGCCTGGTCAAGATGATGGGCTAAAATTGCATTTTCAGGAGTATAAAGATTATCCACTCCAAAAAGTTTTTCGGCTTCCCTTATCCCTTCTTCAGTAAGTAAAACAACTTTATCTTTTTCATCCACGGTAAAATGTTTATCTTTAATAAGTTTTTTTGCCACCTCATCGGCTCTAATATAATCTTCAACCCTCTTATTGGCAGGGCCTGAAATAATTAAAGGTGTTCTTGCTTCATCTATTAAAATGGAATCAACCTCATCCACTATTGCATAATAATGCCCCCTTTGGACTTTATCATTTATATCAAACACCATATTGTCTCTTAAATAATCAAATCCAAATTCGGAATTTGTCCCGTATGTAACATCACACTGATAAGCTTTTTTTCTTTCTTCATCATCCATACCTGAGACAATTACACCTGTGGTTAAACCAAAAAAAGAATAAAGTTTCCCCATTTGAGTGGCATCTCTTTTTGCAAGATAATCATTTACTGTTACAACATGAACGCCTTTTCCAAGGATGGCATTTAAAACCACCGGCAGGGTTGCGACTAATGTTTTACCCTCACCTGTTTTCATTTCGGCGATTTTACCCTCATGCAAAACCATTCCACCTACAAGCTGCACATCAAAGTGCCTCATCCCAAGAACTCTCTGTGAGGCTTCCCTTACCATAGCAAACACATCGTTTAAATATCTCTCAAGTACAACTTCCCTGTCTTCCTTTTCAATCTCTTTTAAAACATTTTCTTTAATTTTATTAAATTCATTTTTTATCTCTTCATCGCTCATTTTATGATATTTATCTTCCAAAGCGTTTATATCTTTTACTCTTTTAAAATATCTTTTTAATTCTCTATCATTTCTGGTACCAAAAATTTTTCTGAAAATACTTTTAACCATTAAAAAAGCCTTTGCAAAGTTTTTTGTTATAATAACATAAATTGTAAGGAAAATTGGATAATGAAGAATCGAAAATGGATAATAATTTTATTACTAATCAGTAACTTGTTTGCTCTAAATTTACCAAAAAATTTTACTGCAGAATTTACCCAGTATATTTATCAAAGCAGTAAAAAACTGACTTACAGAGGCATTGTAATTATAAACAACAATCAGGTTTACTGGAAATATACCTATCCAAACATCAAAGAAATATGGATAAAAGATAAAGTTTATGTATACGAACCTGACTTAATGCAGGTTACCATCTCTAAAAAACCAAAACTTAATCTTTTTAAAATATTAAAAAATGCAAAAAAACTAAACAATAATCTTTATGTGGCAACCGCCGACAACAAAGAAATTTATTTTATTTATGACAAAACTTTAAAAAAAGCATATTACACTGACGATATAGGAAACAGGGTGGAAATTTATTTTAAAAAACTTAATAAAAATTTAAAAATTCCGCCACTTAATTTCCCAAAAAACATAGATTTTATTTATCAGAATTAAGCATCATGATATTTCTGAGTGATTTTATATAACTTTTTGATAAATGCAGCATGTTTATCATTATTGCATTAATATCAGCACTGACCTGTGAATTTTTAGAAATTAATTTAATTATGTCGCTTGCCTTTTTATAAGATTTTGCCAGCTGGTCATAAATTTTTTCTATTTCATCATATACATCATTACCGTTCAAATAATCAATAAACAAAACGGTGGCTTTTAAAATCTGATACCTTATATTTTGTAAAAATTCTTCAAGACCTTCTTCTTTATATATTCTGTCAATATCCCCTAACATATCTTTGATTGATTTGGCTGCGGTTGCAAGATACATCGTTTTTTTTAATAACTTCATAATTTCTTCATTTTGTTTTAAATGTGATATAAATTTATATATTTCACCCTCAATTTCTCTGATTTCTTCATAAAGTTTATTAAAATCCACATCAATCATATCCTGATTTTCTTCTAAAAGTTTATCTACCGGTTTATCTATTTTAGAAGGAGGGATGTAAATGGCAAGCAAGGCAAAATTACTGATTTTTTTAGAAAGTCTATCAATTTCTTTATTTAATGCGTCAATTGCTAAATTTGAAATATTGATATCAACGGAATTAATATACTTCACAACACTTCTTTTTTTATCTTTTATTATTTTTTTTAAACTTTTTGCATAAAAATCAATAAAAGGAAACCATATAATTACCCCTAAAACATTAAAAAGAGTATGAAAAAATGCAATTTTTAAGACATTATCCAATCCGTCTGTAAAATAAAGGGTAATATTTACTAAATATTTTATAAAAATAAAAGCTATAATCCCGATACTTATATTAAAAAGTACATGGGCAAGTGCCAGTCTTTTCTTATCTGAATTTCCTCCGATTGATCCTATCAGAGCAGTTACAGTGGTTCCAATATTTGCTCCTATTACAAAAGCAGATGCCATATTAAAATCAACAACCCCGCTGTACAAGGCACTCTGTATTATTGCTATTGATGCCGAACTTGACTGAATAATTGCAGTAATTAAAAAACCGAGCAGTAAAAAAACAATCAGCGGATAATTTTTATATTCATTTATATTAAAATTTTTTGAAAAAACCTGCATCGAATCTTTCATAATTTCAAGCCCATAAAATAAAAGCCCTACGGCAAAAAGTAAAAGCATTATTCTTTTTATTTTTTCATTCTCCACTAAAATACTAAATCCGCCAATACCGATAAAAAGATAAAAAAGAGGCATTAAATTTACTTCAAATCCGAAAACGGCAACAAGCCAGGCTGTAAAAGTTGTCCCTATATTCGCCCCGAAAATCACAGCAATAGCGTTTTCAAGATTTATTAATCCGACACCTATTAAAGAAAGGGTTATTAATGTGACAAAAGACGAACTCTGAAAAACGGCAGTAAAAAATATTGAAGAAAAAAAGGCTTTTATATTACTGCCAGTAAGTTTATTTACAATTTTTTTAAAAGATTTGGATGAAAGTTTTTTTAATATATCTTCAAACAGATATATTCCAAATAAAAAAAGTCCAAGTCCTGCAAAAGCTTCAATCATTAAAAAACTTTAAAAATTTTTTGTGAATTATACCGTTGCTTGCAACTATACATTTATCTTCAAACATATTAAAGCCACTTCCCTTTTCATTACTAATTGTTCCTCCGGCTTCTTTTAAAATAATAATTCCGGCACTCACATCCCACGGTTTCAAATTAATCTCATAATATCCGTCAAACCTGCCCTCGGCCACATAGCATAAATCAAGAGCCGCACTTCCAAAACGTCTGATATCCTGACATTTTGGCAGGATTTTTGAAAGCTTATCCACAACCCAGTTTAAATCGTCTTTGTTTTCAGCCCCGGAATAAGGAAAACCGGTAGCAATTAAAGCCCTCCCAAAATCACTAAATTCACTAACTTTTATTTTCTTTTTGTTTTTATAAGCACCTTTATTAGTTTCTGCATAAAAAAGTTCATCTAAAATGGGATTATAAACAATTCCAAATTTAGGCTTCTTATTTTCATATACCCCAATACTTATAGCACAGTGAGGTATCTGATGAAAAAAATTTGTAGTACCGTCAATCGGGTCGATTATAATGGAATTATTAAATTCTTCTTTTGTTGATTCTTCGGCAATAATTGAATATCCGAATTTTTTGAATTTATTTTTTAAAAATTCCTCTATCAAAACATCATAATTGGTAACCAAATCTTTTTTGCCTTTTAAATTTACCTGCTTTTTAGAATAAAAACCTTCTTTAAATATAACTCCGGCTTCTTTTACAATTTCAATAAATTCATTTATCATTTTTTACCTTTAACAAATATATTAAATAAACCAAAATTATCCCGCCCATTGAATAAATCAAAGCATATTTTTCACCGAAATTATGCCAAATTTCCCCAATAACCACAGCACCAACAGAAGCACTTATTGCAATTCCCCCGTAAAATATCCCATAAACACTTGCCTTATTAACCGCATTATCGGAAATATAACTTCTAAAAGAATTAAGGCTTGAAACTAAAAAAAGACCCAAAAACACAAACCCAAAAATAATAAAATTAAAATATAAAGATAAAATTGCCAAAAATCCGCTTAAAAATGAAAAATTTAAAACTTTATAATATCCCACTTTATCAATCAACACACCAAAATAATAACTTGTAACAGTCTGGGTGAAATTAAGTAAAATCACCAAAAGTGGAATTACTGCCATGGAAAACCCGGCTTCTTTTGCTTTTATTATAAAATATTCATTACTATACATAAAAAACAAAAAAACAAAATAGATAAATAAAAGAGGCAGAAGATTTTTGTCACGACTTAAATCAAATTTCTGCTTTTCTTTTTTCTGAGAAGGCACATCTTTTACAAAAAAAACAACTATCAAAACAGCAAAAATTCCAGGAATTATTGTAGAGAGAAAAATTTTTTTAAAGACTTCCGCATTCTCACCCATATATTTTAAAACAAAAAATATTATTATCGCCCCGCTCATCTCCCCCGCAATATCAAGCATTTTATGAAAACCAAAACTTCTGCCGCTCTTAATTCCTGCATAAAAAGATATTAATCTATCTTTTGGAGCGGTTCTGACAGCTTTTCCTATTCTCTCAAGCCCTCTTAACAAAGCAACACTTTTCCAAGTTCCGGCAAATGCCAAAAGAGGTTTTGTAACAGCCGATATTAAATATCCAAATACAACCAAAGGTTTTACGATTTTATACCTGTCACTGATTATTCCAAAAATTATTCTGAAAAAATAACTGACAAACGTGGCAACAGCAATAATCATCCCAAGCTTATCAACTCCGTCATTTAAAATATAAACAACATATAAAGGCAAAATGGTAGTTACCATAGAGCTCGCCATATCTGTGAAAAAACTGACAAACCCAAGGGATATTATATTTTTATTCATTTTTTAGCTTTCTGATATTTATAATAAATAAAAATAATTACTGCTAAAATTATTAAAGTAATAACTGTAATTTCCATTAAATACTTATGAATAAGCTCCTGGTTTTGGCCGATAAAATATCCAAGCCCGACCAAAACCAAAATCCAAATCAAACTTCCAAGTGCTGTAAAAAAACTGAAAATCAATCCGTTCATCTTGGCAAGTCCGGCAGGAAAAGAGATATACTGCCTAACTCCCGGAATAAGCCTTCCCGAAAACATGGAAATGTGTCCGTGCTTTTCAAAAAAAGTATCCAGTTTATTAAGTTTTTTACTATTTATAAATTTTTCTAAAAATTTCCTGCCATATTTATCTGCAAGCAGATAATTAAACCATGCTCCGGTGAGTGCGCCTAAAATTCCTGAGACAACAACCAAAAACAAATTCATCTCCCCCTTGTAAGCCAAATATCCGGACGGTATCATAACAATTTCACTTGGAAAAGGGAAAAATGAACTTTCAAGAAACATTAAAATAAATATGCCTATATAACCCCAGTTTCCGATTGTATCTATCAAAAAATCAACTATCGATTCCATATTTTTTCCCAAAATTTTTTAAACTGCTCTTTATAAGGTTTTATAAAGAAAACAACTTTTTCTTTAAATATTCTAAATTTTTCTCTTAAACTAATAAAAACAGGATTTTTTTCTATTTTTTCATATAAAAAATATCCAAACTGGATGATTTTATATTTCATAAGTCTATTTTTATTTCTTCTAAAAATATCAACACTCGGTATATAAATAATTATCTTAAAAATATAAAAAAGCCCTCCTAAAATTATATGACCTTTTGCAGTTAAAAATACTCCGAATGTAGCTGAAGTTTCGGCTAGAATTACAATACATACAAAAGAAAGCATTAAAATTAAATCATTGCTCTTTTCAATAAATTCCATTAGTTTTTCATAAAAATGGAAATTTTTTACAAATAAAAGGAGCTTTTTAGCACTCTTAATTACTATTTCTTCAAATAAAAACCATAAAAAGAAAAAAAGATATTCTATAAATTTTTTTAATTTTTTAATTTTGAACCCCTAAGAAAATTTAAACATTATAACCGAGTTCTCTTGCAACTCTTTTAATATTTTCAAGTCTTTTTTCAACAGGCGGGTGTGATGCAAAAAGTTCGCCTAAAAATCCAACAATCCCAAATGCTTTCATCTCAGCCGGAAGCGCCACCTGTTCTTTTGGAATCTGACCTAATTTTGCAAGAGCATAATAAATTCCCTCTGGTCCATCTATTCTAACAGCCCCAGCATCAGCTTTATATTCCCTGTATCTGCTAAACCACATTGCAATCATTGTTGCAAATATACTCAAAACTATTTCAAGAGCAAAAGAAATAGCTATATAAGCAAAAGGATTTACATTTCCTTCTTCATCTTTCGGTGCCACTATGTTTGCAATCAAACGGGAAATAAAAAACACAAGAGCGTTTAATACCCCCTGGACTATTGTCATAGTTATCATATCCCCGTTTTTGATATGGTTAATTTCATGTGCTATTACCCCCTCAATTTCTTTTGTATCCATCATATCAAACAAACTTGTGGATACAGCCACAAGAGAATTGCTTTTACTAGGTCCTGTGGCAAAAGCGTTAGGAGGTCCGTCAAACACACCTACTTCCGGCATCGGAACACCTGCTCTCTCTGCCAGTTTGGCCACAGTATTTACAAGCCATTTTTCAGCTTCGGTTGTCGGAGTTTCTATAACCCTGACACCCATACTTATTTTTGCCAACCATTTTGAAAGAAGAAGCGAAATTATACTTCCGCTGGAACCCACAATCACTGACAATATAGCAAGACCGCTGATGGTTTGAGGGTCTAACCTTACATGAAAAATTATTTCAATAATAAAAATGGAGAGATATATTGAAGCCATAACTGCCAGATTCATTATAATAAACATTAATATTGCCATTTCTCCTCCTAAAAAGTTTTTTAAATTATACAGAATTTCAGTTAA
Organism: Lebetimonas natsushimae; assembly: GCF_002335445.1. Lineage (NCBI taxonomy): Bacteria > Pseudomonadati > Campylobacterota > Epsilonproteobacteria > Nautiliales > Nautiliaceae > Lebetimonas > Lebetimonas natsushimae. The sequence continues at coordinate 208,397 of NZ_BDME01000006.1, forward strand.
TTCTGGATGATTTTCTAATCATCAGATAATAAATAGTGACTGTGGGCACCGTTACATTAAGGACAGTTACTATTATCATTAAAACACCAAGATTTGAATAATCCTGAGGGACAATAACTTTTCCATTTTCCACAACCTCTCTGCTTACCACAAATATTTCATTTAAATATTTAGTAAGTATTCCCCCGGCAGTTAAAGCCAAATTCATAAGACTTGCCATTAATGCAAACCATGTGGCCCTTTTACCCTCGGGTGCATAAATAGCAATAAGTGTTAAAAGCGGAATCATACTAAGCTGGGCAAAAGGTGATTCAACAGCAGTGTCAATTATTGCCACTGTTCTTGGAGAAAGCCCCAAGGCCTGAGGAATTCCGTAATATAGTCCGATAATTGGTAAAAACAGAATTGTAGTTATGATTGTTAACCACAAAAGTGTATAATGAGCGGGTTTTTTGGCTATAAAATCACTAAAAAGCCACATTCCAAGGATTGAAAGTACTGCTCCAATCTGGGCCAAAGTACCAAAAAACGCTTTGTCAAAATGCAGTACGTCTATTTCCCACCACTGAAGCCCGGGACCGACACTAGGCATAGCACGGTAAATAAAAATCACAATTGCCGTTTTTATAATAAATTTTCTTTTAACTTCATCAATCTCTTTTAAAACAATACTTAACATATAACTTATAATCGCTAAACTCACCACAAAAATAATATCCTGTGAATGTTTGAAAAAAATTTTTAATATTTTATTATGCCAATCCTGATATTCCGCATATCCCATCAAAACAACAAATACGGCAAATAAAAGACCCCCGCACAATATTTTGCAGTTAATAGGACTTGGCTTTGCAATATCAAGTTTTACAACGGTTACACCGATTATTGAAATAAGGGGAATTATTAAAGCAATTTCAAATACTGTTTCATACGGTAAAACTTGAGCCAGCCAACCTGAAAGCCCGGCCACCATCACACCGGCAAGTGAAATAGCAAGACGCCCCAAAATCTGCACGTAAGCCAGTTCTTCTTCCACTTTTTCCTGCGGCTGGTTCCTGTCAACCACCTCCGTACTCATTGTATCGGCAACAACATCCTGCAAAACAAATCCGATAACGGTTAAAAATGAAGCTATAATATAAACATTGTCTTTAGAAGAAAATTTTGCCCAATCATGGTTTCCTGCAAGGCCTATTAATAAAACTGTCCCTGCTGCAATAAACCCAGCTCCTATATATACATAAACCCTTCTTTGAGAACCAAGTATCGGAACACTGTCAACCAGTTGACCAAACACCATTTTTATGGTCCATGGAATGCTCAACCAAACTCCAAGGGAAATTAAAGCGGCTGCTGAGAGATGAAGCTCCTCTTTTACCCAAAATGTCTCAGCAACCCCACTTATCCCGCTTGCCCCGTATGCAAAATAAACCATCAAAAGCGGAAGATATTTTAATTTAAAATGTTTAATAGGATTTAGTAAAGAATTTTTTATAGTATTTTTAATATTAATCAAATTTGTCCCTTTAATAAAAATAACTGAAATTAAATTATAATAAAAAAAATTTATTATAAAGTAACAATATATGAAAATTTCTAAATGTAAATTTTTTTCTATAATTAAATTACATTTAAAAAAATTTTTCATTTACACATAAAATACAAATATTTGAAAAATTTAATTTTAACAAACACTAGCAAAATTAAAAATCATTATTATAATTAAAAGAAAGAAAAAAAGAGAGAAGTTCAACTTAGAATTTCCAGTTAAATTTCATTTCTGCCTGATTGTTTCTGAAATCACTTCTTCCCTCGAAGTTATATCCGATATTTACAGAAAATGTATCTGTAATATTTCTGTTGTATCCAACTCCAGCATTGTATCCGAATCTTGACATTTTAATACCTTTGGCTGTAAATGTAGCCCCGTTTGCCCCTGCATATGAAGCTGTAACTGTATTGTCATCATTTATAACTGCATAATTTACACCTACATTTAATTTAACTTTTGAAGTGTTGTCAATATTGTAATTGAATACACTTCCCGCTTTTGCAAACAAGAAGTCTCTGTCAAATGAATCAACATGTAAATTTAATCCTCCTGCCCCATTCTCATCATATGAAGGATTGTGGTAATGTACATAATCCATTCCTACACAAGGAACTGCCCTGATATTGTCATTTATATCATAAACCCTTGAAACTTTTGCATTCGCATTTATGCTGTAAGCTGTATAATCCGCATGCGCTGTCAAATCTGTTGTAGCTATATGTCTGTCTGATTTAACATTATAGAAATTGATTCCTACATTTCCTCTTAGTTTTGTATCATTATCCAACAATGTGGAACCGTATGCTGTCAATCCAAATGTATCTATATCACTCTTCTGGTCTATATCATTTACTTCTTGATCTGTATTTGCATAAGTAAATGCC
>NZ_BDME01000007.1 GCF_002335445.1 Lebetimonas natsushimae
GGCCTGCTACTTATCTCTAAGCTCTCAATCATCTCCATCACGCTCTCTTGCGTTTTGGGAATGAAAGTATATTATATTTTCTCCCCCCTGTCAAGTACTCTTTCCTGTTTTTTCTGAAAAAATTTGAAATTAACAAAAAATTAATATTTATAGTAAAAAAATAATAAAACAAAAATTTTAAACTATATTAAGACTATTGTTAATTTAATAAAATCCGATTTATAAATAAAAAAGTAAATTATGAATAAAAAAAACTTTATAATAATTATATTTATATTTTTGTTTATATCTACAGCTCAAGCTAGAATATTCATTATTGATAATTCTTCAGTTTCAAAACTTACCAAAATTTGTAAAGAAGCTTCAGGAGGAGATGTAATATATTTTCACAATGGCATATATAATATCCATTTTCCAATTATTAAATGCAAAGGAAATTCAAAAGCTTATATTACAATAGCCCCTTATCCGGGAGATGAAGTAACTATTCGAAGCAATTGGATTATAAAAGGCAATTATTTATTAATAAAAGGATTAAATTTTAAAGGATATGCTGAAAAAATAAAATATAAAAATGTAATATCATCATGGTGGAATCCGCCTAAAAAATATAAAATTACAGGTCTTTTAATAAAAGGGCATCATATAACTATAAAAAATAATGCAATTGGCTGCTATCCGGGAGCCGGCATTAAAGTTACAGGTCATAGTGATTATATAAAAATATATCACAATATCATTTATAATAATGCTTGGTGGAGTACTGGAGGAACAGGCGGTTTGGTTGTAAAAAACATTATTCAATTCGATGGTACCAATAAAAGAAAAATAGATATATCTAATAATTTAATTTTTTCAAATGAAAGCAGAATTATTTCCCATGTTTTTCAAAAAGGTTTTGTAAAATTGGTTATAGATGAAGGTGAAAGCATTCTAATTCAACAACGTGACGATGTTGTAAAAAAAGGAGCAAAAAAAGGTCTTTACTATGGAAGATATCTTATAAAATACAATCTTATTTTATTTAATGGTAAAGGTGCTTCTTTAAATAAAGCTGATAACATAGATTTTATAGCTAATACGCTTTATGCTAACGGTACAACCGCAACTAATCCCAATGCTACTGGTATTAGAGGAAATCATACTAATAACGATACTTTTATGGATAATACTATAGGATGTATTAGAGGAGGCAAAGCCTTCAGCATCCAAGGTAAAAGAAATATTTTTAAAAACAATTATGTCAATTGTGTTCAAACACCGCCAATTAAAGGTGTTTATAGAATAAATAAACTTTTTAGAAACCCTGAAAAATTAGATTTTTACAATATTCTTTTTAAAGATAGAGCTAATAAATTACTTAAAAGTTTTAATAATATGCTAAAAAATTTTAATATAAAAATTAAACCTACAAATTATAAAGTAAATCTTAATGATGAAATAAAAAAAATAATTGCTACCATACCAAAAAATAAAAATACCAAAATTTACTACAATAAAAATAAAATAGAAATTTTTAACATAGATAGAAAAGAAATAAAATATATGCCTAAAAACTTAATTTTAGAATTACCAAAAAAACATAAAGCCATTTATAATAATTAATTATAATACTAAACTTAATTTAGCAATTTTATAAAAGATTAAATCAATGGTGCGGGAGAGAGGACTCGAACCTCCACGCCTTGCGGCACTAGATCCTAAGTCTAGCGCGTCTGCCAGTTCCGCCACTCCCGCATATATTAGAAGCTGTTTAAAAGTGGTACGCCCTGCAGGACTCGAACCTGCGACCTACGGCTTAGAAGGCCGTTGCTCTATCCAGCTGAGCTAAGGGCGCATATCTGAGAAGCTTTTTGGTGCGTCCGGTAGGACTCGAACCTACAACCTACGGATCCGAAGTCCGTTGCTCTATCCAGTTGAGCTACGGACGCTTAACTGGATAGAACAATGGGGTGGATGACCGGACTCGAACCGGCGACCCCCAGGGCCACAACCTGGTGCTCTAACCACCTGAGCTACACCCACCACAAGTGGGCAGCTCGAAAGCATCTCACTTGTAATGAGTGGTCGGAGTGGAGGGACTCGAACCCCCGACCCCCTGGTCCCAAACCAGGTGCGCTAACCAAACTGCGCTACACTCCGCTTTGTGGATTGAAATTATAAATAAAAAAAATTTTTTTGTCAATACTTTTATTTAATTTTTTTAATATTTGGATGAAAAGCTTTGGTAGATACTATTACACTGTCCCCTATTTTTAAATTTTTTGCCTCTTTATTTGTAATCACTATTTCACTAATCTGATTTCCAATGGAAATAATAGCAATATTTATAATATCGCTTTTTTTTAAATCCAATATTTTAGCTTCAAATGCAAATTTTGCCGATCCGCTGTGTTTTAATAATACTTCTTTTGTATTTGAATTTTTAATTATTTTTCCCTGTTTTATTTCTATCACCTTATTTGAAAGTTTATAGATTTCACTAGGAGAGTGGGAGACCATAATTGTTGTTAAATTAAACTCTTTATGTAAAAGAAAAATTTCTTTTTGCAGACTCTCCCTCATAGACGGATCAAGTGCGGAAAAAGGCTCGTCCATTAAAAGAATTTTAGGTTTTCTCATTAAAGCCCTTGCAAGTGCGACCCTTTGTTTTTGACCACCGCTTAATGTATTTGGAAATCTGTTTTTAAGTTCTTTTAAATTAGTAATTTCAAGCAAAAATTCTGCTAATTTTTTATCTTTTTGAACATAAAGTAAATTTTCTATTACGTTCATATTGGGAAACAGGGCATAATCCTGAAAAACGAATCCTATTTTTCTTTTCTGGGGAGGTAAAAAATTTTTTTCATCCTGCCAAATTTCATTATCTACAATAATTTTACTGTTACTCTTTTCTAGTCCTGCTATGATTCTTAAAAGAGTGGTCTTTCCACTGCCGCTCTCTCCCATTATTGCTAAAAAATCCCCTTTTTCAAGGGAAAATTCAACATTTAAGACCATATCTCCCAAACTTCCGTGAAGTTTTTTATTTATTTTAAAATAATTCATATTTTTTCTTTTCTCTTTCATTAAAAATATAAACAAAAAGCAAAACCAAAAAACTGATTATAAGCATAATGGCACTGTAAAAATGGGCAGATTTATAATCCATCATTTCCACATAATCATAAATTGCAACACTTGCTACTTCTGTTTTACCTGGAATCGAACCTCCAACCATTAAAACAACTCCAAACTCCCCGATTGTATGCGCAAAAGTTATTATAATTGCCGTAAGAATTGAACTTTTCATATTTGGCAAAATTACTTTAAAAAGAGTTCTGATTTTACCTTTTCCGCTCAGGAAACTAGCTTCTATAAGCCTTTTATCTATATTCTCAAACCCGTTTTGCAGAGGCTGAATCATAAAAGGAAAAGAATAAAGAGAACTTGCCACAATCAACCCTTCAAAAGTAAATACAAGTTTTACATTAAAAAGTTTATATACAGTTTCTCCTATAATTGAATCAGGGGAAAGTAAAATCAACATATAAAACCCAAGCACAGATGGAGGCAATACAATCGGCAGGGCACTCACAGCTTCTAAAACAGGTTTTATTTTTGATCTTGTGTTTGAAAGAAAATAAGCAAAAGGAACACCTATACAAAGCAATATAACAGTTACAAAAAAAGCCAGTTTAAATGAAAGAAAAAAAGGCGTGAAATCAATCAACACTAACTCCTATATCACTTGCTTTTATCATCAGATAAACCTCATCATTTATATTTAAATTAAGTTTATTAACAGATTCATTTAAAATTATAACTTCTATTTCTTCATCATTATATTTACAATAAATATTGGAAAAAATTTCTCCTTTTTCTATACTTAAAATTTTGGCTTTTAAATTATTTTCAATACTTGTTTTGCATTTTTCTTTTGAGATTGAAACCATTGTAGGTTTAAAAAAAAGATTAGCTTCATCAATATCAAAATTAATCTCAAGTGTAATAACTTTTATAAAATTGCCTTTACACTTAAATATTAATAAATTAACATCATCTTTGTTTTTTATTTCAACCAATTCTGCTTTTATTTTATTCATTTTACACTATCCATTTTACATTTTTTATTTGACAATGTATCCATATTTTTTAAAAATTTTTTTAGCTTCATCTGAAAATAAAAAATTATAAAAATTTTCAGCCTTTTTATTTAATAAAACCACTCCCTGATTAATAGGAGTATAACCATTCGGCAAATTTATCCAGTTTTTATATTTTTTTGTATTAGGAGAAAACAATAGAGATTTTGCAATTATTCCGATATCAGTAGAATGCAGAGAATAATTAAACGCAGCTGAAACAGTTTCGGCATATATGAGTTTATCTTTAACTTTATCATATAAACCAGTATTTTTTAAAAATTCTACAGCTGCCTTTCCATAAGGGGCTGTTTTGGGATTTGCAATTGCAATAGAAGTGGCATTTAAAATAATATCTTTATAATTTCCATTGATTGGTTTTCTACTAAAAAGAACTATTGTCCCATATGCATAAATTTTTGGTTTTGTTAAAACAATTCCTTTTTTATACAAAAAAAGAGGATATTTCATATTTGCAGCTAAAAATATATCATATTTAGCCCCATGCATTATTTGAGCTGTTAATTTTCCACTGCTAGCAAAGATTAAATGAACATTATCATTTGGATAAATTTTATTATATTCTTTAATTATTTCAGGCATAGCATAAGCATTGCCGGTAGCAGAAGCTACAAAAATTTCATTTGCAAATAAAAAAACAGTAAAAAATAAACTTATTAAAAATTTCATACTTTTTCTCTTTTTTTTCGCTATATATTTTTTTATATAACGTATTTTAATAAAAATTATTGTTCTTGTCAACTAGTTTTTTTTTAGTGACTGTCACCAAATAATTTATAAAAAACAAAAAGCTCAAAGAGTATGAGCTTTTTTATATTCTAATACTGCCTGATAAACTTCATCTTTAATATGTAATTTTTCTTTTTTAAGTTTATCAAGTTCGATTTCTTCCATATGTTCTCTGCCGGCTTCAACATCATCTATTAATTGATTAAGTTCAGCGTGTCTTTTAATTAATGCATCAATATGTGGATTTTCAGCTGCTAATTTTTCCATAACCGGAATTAATTCTGGACAACATTCTTTAAACATTTTATCTCCTTTTTATGAAATTATACCTAAAAAGGACAGCAAGTTGGATTATCTTCATCATCTTCTGGAAATTCTTCATAAAAATCGTCATATTCTTCGTCTAATTTATCTCTGTTTTCCCTCGGATTACATTCTTCACATTCTATTATTTCATAATCTTCATATTCTTGCTTTTTTAAAAAATTTTCCACTTCGTCAAATAAATGAAAATTAACATATTCATAATCGTTATCAAAACTTGTTTTTATTTCAATAAATCTATCACATAAATCCGAATGGAGTTCAATTTTTTTATTATCATTATCTATTATTATTTCATATGCCATATTAGCTCCTTAAAAAAATTTTATATTTTGTTTCAAAATCATTTTTTACTTCTAAAGTTAAATTTTTAAAATAAAATTTTCTCCAGTTTAAATTAACTCCTCTTGGAATTACAAAACTTCCCCTATCTCCTTGAATATCAACTACCTTAATATCTGAAATATCCGATAATTTAATTTCTGTATTTTTATTAATTTTATATATTTTATTGTTTATTTTCAATGTAACTTCCGGTATAACATTTTTTATATTTAAATTGTTTATATAATGATCAATATCAGATTTAATGTCATACAATCTAAAAAACTCCCTAAGCATTACAAAATGTGTATAAATTTTGTCTTTTAATGAAGGAAGCTGTTTGGAAGCTTCTATACAAAACGCTTTTATATTATGTTTCAAACACCAGCCTGTAAGTGCTTTTTTCTGCTCTTTGTGCGTGTTTCCGCTGAATGTTTTTGTATTGATAAGAGAAACTGGCCATTTAAGATATTTATTCGCATTGTTTTTTATATATAAAGCTTCTTTTAAAAGGTCAAAATTTTTATATTTATTCTCATCTATTACAATACTTTGGCCCCAAGCATGATGATTCCTTGAACTAAATCCATATCCGTCATGCATAGAAATCAATAAATCCGGTTTAAAATCAAGTATCGCCTCTTTTAAAAGTTCAACATAATAATAATCCGGGTCGTTTTTTGAGATATAATCAAATTTTCTGTTCATATCTCCGTTATAACCTCTTACGTTTGCCAAAATAGAAGTAAAATTACTTCTCGGAATAATCAAAACATCAGCTTTTATATCCATTTCAACCAATAAATCGGCGGCTTTATAAGCCCCCATTTCATTACCGTGAATTCCGCCTATTATTAAAATTCTTTTACCATTGCCTTTTTTATGGAAATATTCAAAAGGTTTTGTTGGTAAAATAATATGATGATTTGATTTGGCAAAAACTAAATTTGGAAACAGTAAAGCTGATGAAGTTAATAAAAAATCTCTTCTATTCAACTAAAAAACCTTTTTTTTATAATTATACATCAAAAATATATAATTTTTACTTATATTAACAATAATTTAAACTTATTAAGATAAAGTTGCGAAAAATTTAAGGAGATAACATGCAACAAATGATTTTGCAGGAAAAATATCCGGTTTTTATATTAGATATAGATAAAAATGAAACTCATTATAAAACAACTAATGAAATAATCAAATTTTTTAAAAATAAAATAGATTCACATCCGATTTGTACATATATTGGAGAATTTGACCATTATAATCACACAAAAAATCTGCAAAACGGAGAAATTGCAGAGGGAATAAAAGATTGTAAAATAATAATATTCTGTTTTGGAAATAAAATACTAAACGGAAAAATAGCAGCAGTTAGACCAAGAAGTATAGGTGTTACTGAATATGAAGACAAATTTGAAATAGCATTTCTTGAAGCACCTGCTTTAATTGCAAACGAAGTAATGGAAGGGTGGGTAAAAGAACTTAAAAATTCTCTATAACCACCTTCACATCAGCCCCTTTTGCAAAATAAGGGGCTGTTGTAACTATTGAATCAACTCCTGCTTTTGCATAATCTTGCACATTATTAATATTTATTCCACCTGCGCTTATTACTTTTATATTTTTTTGATGCGCAAGTTCCACTATTTTTTTAGTTGTTTCAACATCAACTTTATCAAGCTGAACAACATCCACTTCTATATCTATAAGTTTTTTAGCCATTTCTAAATTATCTGCTTCAATAACCCATTTTTTTTCTATTGATCTTTGTTTGAGTTTAGGAAATTCTTTAAAAAATTTTTCCCATCCACCAAAAAGTTTAATGTAATTATCAAATACTAAAACAGTTTCACTAGTTGTAATCCTATGAGGCAAACCTCCTCCATCTATTACAGCATTCAGGGCTATTTTTTTAGTAAAAGGAATTATTTTTCGGGTTGTTAAAATTTCAATATTTGGATTATGCACTCTGGCTTTTTGTGTCATTTCATATGTATATGTTGCTACACTTAGGGCATATTCATAAATATTTTGAGCAACTTTCCATAAAATTAAAACATTTTCCCCTTCTGCTTCAAATATTTTATTACCAGCAGTAATAAATCTTGAATCTTTTTCTCTAAATGTTACTTTTAAATTTAACTCATCAGCAAGCATCGATACTAATTTATTACCGCTAACAACTGTATCTTTTCTCGTATAAAAGGAAATTTTTCCAGGATTTTCAATATTTAGAAGTTTTGAAGTTAAATCAAAATAAGGCATATCCTCGCTTATAAGCCTTGCAATATCTTCTTTTGTATAATACATCTTTTTTCCTTATATATTTTTTTATATAACGGTTTTTAAAAAAAAAGACAAAGGATTAACCTTGTCTTTCTTTAATGATTTCTGCTGCTACGTTTTGTGGTACTTCTTCATAATGGTCAAATTGCATTACATAAGTTCCCCTACCCTGAGTCATACTTCTAAGGTCAGTTGAATATCCAAACATTTCTGCAAGCGGAATATATGCAGTAATTTTTTTAATTCCATGACTGTCTTCCATAGAGTTTACCTGACCTCTTCTTCTGTTAACATCACCGATAACATCACCCATATATTCTTCCGGAACTTCGATTTCAACTTTCATAATTGGCTCAAGTATAACAGGGTTTGCTTTTTTAGCACCCTCTTTAAATGCCATTGAACCTGCTAGTTTAAACGCCATTTCACTTGAGTCAACTTCATGGTAACTACCATCAAATAGTTCCACTTTAAAGTCAACCACTGGGAATCCAGCTAACACACCGCCTTGAGCCGCTTCTTGAATCCCTTTGTCAACTGCTGGAATATATTCTCTTGGAATTACTCCACCTTTAATCAAATCAACAAATTCATAACCTTTTCCAGGTTCTTGTGGGATTAGTCTTATGAACACATGTCCGTATTGACCTCTACCACCTGATTGTTTTGCATATTTGTATTCTTGTTCTACCTGAGATTTAATAGTTTCTCTGTATGCAACCTGAGGTTTACCTGTATTACATTCAACTTTAAATTCTCTTTTAAGTCTGTCTACAATAATTTCAAGGTGCAACTCTCCCATACCAGAAATAATAGTCTGTCCGCTTTCTTCATCAGTTGTTACTCTAAAGCTTGGGTCTTCTTCAGCTAGTTTTTGAAGAGCAATAGCCATTTTTTCCTGGTCAGCTTTTGTTTTAGGCTCAACTGCCACAGAGATAACCGGGTCTGGGAATTCCATTTTTTCTAGAATAATCGGTCTATTTTCATCACATAAAGTATCCCCAGTTAATGTATATTTAAGACCTACGATTGCTCCGATTTCACCGCTGTAAAATTCACTGACTTCTTCTCTTTTGTTTGCATGCATTCTAAGAAGTCTACCAACTCTTTCTTTTTTATTTTTAGTTGAGTTTAATACATAACTTCCTGCTTTAATTACACCTGAATAAAATCTTGTAAATGTAAGTTTACCAACAAATGGGTCAGTCATAATTTTAAATGCAAGTCCGCTGAATGGTTGGTCATCACCTGGGTTTACACTGATTTCTTCACCAGTTTTAGGATCAATACCTTTAATCCAAGTAACTTCAGTAGGTGCAGGCAAATAATCAATTACTGCATCAAGTAATGGTTGAACACCTTTGTTTTTAAATGCAGTACCGCATAACATTGGAACAATTTCAAGATTAAGTGTTGCTTTTTTAATAGCCGCTTTAATTTCATCAACAGTAAGTTCTTCACCTGCAAAATATTTTTCCATTAATTCTTCATCAGTTTCAGCAACTGATTCAATTAATTTTTCTCTGTATTCTTCAGCCTTGTCCATGAGTTCAGCAGGAATATCTTCTATTTCATATTTACTTCCAAGAGCCGCTTCATCTTCCCATACAAGAGCTTTCATTTGAACTAAATCTACAACACCTTTGAAATTTTCTTCCGCACCGATTGGAATTTGAATTGGAACCGGATTTGCTTTTAGTCTCTCTCTGATTTGTTTTTCAACATTGTAAAAATCAGCACCAATTCTGTCCATTTTATTTACAAATGCAATTCTTGGTACATGATATTTATTTGCCTGTCTCCAAACAGTTTCACTCTGAGGCTGAACACCACCAACAGCACAAAATACTGCAATAGCACCATCAAGTACCCTCATACTTCTTTCAACTTCAATTGTAAAGTCAACGTGTCCCGGAGTGTCAATAATATTAATTTGATGGTCTTTCCAGAAACATGTAGTTGCAGCTGAAGTAATTGTAATACCTCTTTCTTTTTCCTGTTCCATCCAGTCCATAGTAGCTGCACCCTCGTGCACTTCACCGATTTTGTGGCTAACACCTGTATAATATAAAATTCTCTCAGTTGTAGTAGTTTTTCCTGCGTCAATATGCGCAGCAATACCTATATTTCTTACCTTTTCAATAGGCGTTTGTCTTGGCATTTTATCTCCTTAAATTTTTTGAAATTATATCAGAATTTGTAGTTTTTAAAATAAGAGGAAAAAAGGGGAAAATATCCATTTTAGAAATTTCCTAATTTTACCATCTGTAATGAGCAAATGCTTTGTTAGCTTCTGCCATTCTATGAGTATCTTCTCTTTTCTTAAATGCTGCTCCTCTTTCGTTTGCGGCATCCCAAAGTTCATTTGCAAGTCTGTCTACCATTGTTCTTTCATTTCTAGCTCTTGCAGCATCAACAATCCATCTGATTGCAAGAGTTTGTTGTCTTTCAGGTCTTACTTCCATTGGAACTTGATAAGTAGCCCCACCAACCCTTCTACTTCTAACTTCTAAAAGCGGTTTTACATTTTCAATAGCTTTAAAGAATATATCAATTCCTTTGGTACCTTCTTCTTTGGTATCAAGTTTTTCAATGGCACCGTATACAATTCTTTCTGCTAATGTTTTTTTACCATCCCACATAACTTTGTTAATAAATTTAGTAACTACTTCGCTATTAAATACCGGATCCGGCATTACCGGTCTTTTTGGCGCTCTTCTTCTTCTCATAAAATCTCCTTCTCTTCAGTTTTATTTTCCCAATTTCAGGGAACTTACTCTACCATCTTTGGCAGTGAGGAGGCTAAAATCAATGGATAATTGAAAATGGATAATTGAAAATTTTTTATTATCCATTATACATTCTACATTTTCCATTAAAAAAATCCTCCTACTATAACCAAAATGCAAATTGACCTAATGCTACACTAAATAAAAATTATTATTTTTTACCAGCTTCAGCTTTTTTAGTACCGTATTTACTTCTAGAATGAACTCTTCCTTTAACTCCAGCTGTATCTAGGGCACCTCTTACGATGTGATATTTAACCCCTGGTAAGTCTTTTACCCTACCACCTCTTACAAGCACGATGCTGTGTTCTTGTAGGTTGTGACCTTCACCTGGAATATAACTAATTACTTCGTATCCAGAAGTTAGTCTAACTTTTGCAACTTTTCTTAAAGCTGAGTTTGGTTTTTTAGGAGTAGTTGTATATACTCTTGTACAAACCCCTCTTCTTTGAGGACAGCTTACAAGTGCTGGTGATTTTGATTTTTTAATAACTTTTTTTCTACCTTTTCTAACTAATTGGTTTATAGTAGGCATTCTCTTCCTTTTATTAGTTTTTTAGTGTGGAATTATACCAAAATAATAAACAAAAATTTAATTTTTTTAATTATTATTTACTTAAAAAAAGGAAATTAAAATTTAAATAGATTATTTATAGGTAGATTTTTTTCAATCTGTTTTTTTATTTCCTTTTTCACCCTGTTTTTTATTTCAGATTTTAAAAACTCTTTAGCATCTATTTTTATATTAGGACTTGTTAATTTACCTTTTAATTTAACATAAATAGGTCTTTTCATAATTTCTAACAAGATTTTTGCATCAACATACTCTTTTTCCAAATCTATAAATGCTTTTTTTGAAGATATATGTGTGAGTCTACTTGTCATATCCAAATCTGTAGTTAATTTTTTATCATTTATTACTGAATGTATTATCGTTTTTTTATAAATCTCTTTTGTTAAATCAAAATGAGCCAAAGAATTAATTAAAAAGCTAAGTTTGTTAGGTAAGAAATGACCGTCTAATAAAAAGGCATTTAAAATACCTTTTTTATTTAAAAGATTGTATTTCAAATCAATATTTGCTGTTGAGTCAAAAATTTGAGGATAAATCAGCATATCCATAAGTTTTACAACATATAAACTTTTAGCATTTAAATAAAAATCATTATTAAAAAGTTTATAATCGACAACTCCGCCTAAAGTTTTAGAGTTCCCTGTAACTAATAAATCCTTGTCTTTTTTAATTTTACCAACTACTCTAATTTTACCTTTTAAATGCTTATGGGTGGCAAAATAAAGTTTATCCAAATTGGGAATATTTACTATATAACTGCTTGCAAAAACATTTTTACTGATATCATATTTGGAATCAGGCAAATTAACATTCGCCACATTTGAATTTAATTTACTTTTTATAAAAGCAACAGAATTTTTAATAATAATATCTGATTTTAAATTATAAGAAATTGCGGCATTTGTAAAATTAAATTCTTTATATAAGACATACTTATCTGTTTTACCTGAAACATTTAAATTTACAATTCCGTTTATCTTTTTATCAAAACTTAATTTACCGTTTGAATTAATTACTCCGTAACTATATCTTGGCTGATATAACATATAAAGTAGTTGTGATATTTTAAGTTTATTTATATTATAAGAGAATATTTTTTTATTCAATGCAGTTTTGTAACTGATTTTACCATCTGCCAAATAAGCAATACCGCTGATTATTAAATTATCAGTTTTCCCTTTTACGTTACCATTTGTTTTAAATGTCCCTCTTATTCTTTGATTGATAACCGGGGTCAAAACTGATAAATTTCCAATATTTATTTTATATTTTGTATTTAAATAATTGTTTTCAAACAAACCGTTTACATTTACTTTTGCCAGATTTGAAATTAAATTGGCAAAAAAATCTATTTTTTTACCTTTTAAATTAACATTCGAATCTAAATTTATAACTGTTTTTGGCAAAGTTAAATTATATTCTCTTTTTAATAAACTTCTGTTAACTACAGCATTTTTAATATAAGTTTTTATATTACCGTCTAAATTATTTATATCAATACTGTTTAATACAATATTTGAATTTAATTTCCCATTTATAAATTTAGGTTTATTTACTATATAAAGCAGATTTGCCAAATCCAGATTTTTAATATTTGCCAAAATTTTTAAAACTGCTTTATTTTTAATTTCTATAAAATAATCACTGTTACTCCTGGCAAAATCTGTAACACCCTTAATTTTTATATCTTGCAAATCTCCTTTGATATTCCCGCTTGTATTTACACTGCCTCTTAGTGGATAATTAACAATATTTTTTAAATCATTCAAATTATCAATATGAATTTTATAATCAATATCAAAATTTTGGGAAAAGAGTGAATAAATACCTTTTATAACAGCAGATGAATTATTTAAAAAATCGGCTTTTATATCAAGAGTACCAAAACCTACTCTAAATTTTTCCAAAGATATTTTTACAGGAGAATTTGAATTAATTTGACTTTCAACAATCGGTTTTAAAAGTGCATTTCCAGGAGGTGTAAATAAGAATATTACAAATGCTACCAGAACTAAAATAACAGAGAAAAAAGAAATTAAAACCTTTTTCAACTTTTCTCCTTTTTGCTTATTATAGCAAAAAAGGAGAAAATTATTCTTCTCCTTCTATTTTAACATCTCTTTCTTTGTGATAAAACATTCCTGTACCAACAGGCACAACTCTTCCTAGAACAATATTTTCTTTAAAGTCTTCAAGATAATCAAACTTACCTTGAATACTAGCTTCTGTTAGAACCCTTGTTGTTTCCTGGAATGATGCGGCACTTATGAAACTGTCTGATTGAATGGCCGCTCTTGTTATACCTACAAGGACCGGTTCCGCAATGGCAGGTTCACCACCGAATTTTTTAATTCTTTCATTTTCTTCATTAAACATTTTTCTACTTACCAAATCACCTTCAATGAATTTAGTATCACCACTATCTACAATTTTCACCTGTCTTAACATTTGATTGATAATAAGTTCAATATGTTTATCGTTAATGTTAACACCCTGAAGTCTGTAAACTTTTTGAACTTCACTTACAATATATTGTTGAAGCGCTTTTTCACCTAAAATATTCAGAATATCATAACTTGAAACCTGTCCGTCTGTAAGTCTCTCACCTGCATGAACAAAATCGCCCTCATGAACTAATATCTGTCTGTCAGCCGGCACTAAATATTCTTTTACGCTAGCTTCGCCTTCAACAACAATTCTTTGTTTTCCTCTAACACTTTTTCCAAATTTAACAGTACCATCAATTTCACTGATAATTGCAGGTGATTTAGGACGCCTCGCTTCAAACAGTTCGTTAACTCTTGGAAGACCTCCTGTAATGTCCGCAGATTTTGCTACCGCTTTTGGTGTTTTAGCTAAGATATCACCTTGTTTAACCTCAGCACCTTCTTGAACGTGAATAACTGTTTTTGGTTCAAGTACATATTCATACACTCTGTCTTTCGCCGCAAGAAGAATTCTTGGCTGATATCCTTTTGGCAGATACTCTTTTACTATAATTCTGCTCTCACCTGTTAATTCGTCAATTTGAGTAGTTACGGTAAATCCATCAATTACATCTTCAAATTTAATTACACCATCAGCTTCGGCTAAGATTGGATTAGCAAACGGATCCCATTCCGCAATTACTTTATTTTCACCGCTTACCGGTTCAGCAATAACTTCTCCTGCTTTTACATGAGCATTGTCATCCTTAAGGATTTTGCTTCCTCTTACAATATAATATCTGTCAGCTTCTCTGTCATTTTCATCAACAATTACGGCAAAAAGTCCTTTATACTCATTATCAAGTCCGATTTCCTGTCCGGCTTTAAGGTCATATACCCTTTCAAGATGATCACCTGTTAGTTTGTAATACTTAATTGTACCTTCAACATCTGCAATTACAGGCATTGGAACCGGTTCATTATCTTCTACTTTAAGCTCAGCACCGTAAGGAATTCTCTGAGGAACATACCATGCTTCTTTAATAACCTCTACAATGGCATCATCTTTTTCAACTTTTTGATTTTTGTAAGGAATATAAAGTTTCCCTTCTGTTTTACCTGCAATTCCGGCTAGTTCAGTACCTTTTACAATATCATTTTTTCTAAGTGAATATCTTTTAATGCTTCCATCATCACATTTAACTTCAACAATAACTTCTTCGTGTTGAGATTCAATTGTAACAATTCCGTCACAAGGAGCTTTTAATTTTGGCTCTACTAAAAGTACTGCCGCATTTCTTCTGTTTGCAACAATTTTTTTACCATTTCTGTCATAAGTTTCAATATTATAATATCTGATATATCCGTGTTTTTTAGCAACAATTTCTCTTTCTTCCTGAGTAGAACCTGCAATACCACCGGTATGGAATGTTCTTAGTGTAAGCTGAGTACCAGGCTCACCGATTGACTGAGCAGCAAGAATACCTACAGCCTCACCAACTTTTACAAGTTTTCTCTCAGCCAAATTCATTCCGTAACATTTAGCACATATACCTTTTTTAGCCTTACAAGTCAGAGCACTTCTAACTTTAACTGATTTAACACCTTTTCTTACAATCTCTTTTGCTTCTTCTTCTGTAATTAAAGTACCTTCTGTAAATAAAACTTCATTTGTAATCGGGTCGTATACATCATCAGCTAATACTCTTCCGTAAATTCTTTCTTCCAAAGATTCAACCAAAGTAGAACCATCAGTAATATCAGTAACTTCAATTCCTTCATGTGTTCCACAGTCTTCCATAGTAACCCTGAAGTTTTGAGAAACGTCAACAAGTTTTCTTGTCAAATATCCTGCACTCGCAGTTTTTAGTGCTGTATCGGCAAGACCTTTTCTGGCTCCGTGGGTTGATAGGAAAAATTCAAGTACGTTTAGACCTTCTTTAAAGTTTGAAATAATCGGAGTTTCAATAATTTCTCCGTTAGGTTTTGCCATAAGACCCCTCATACCTGCTAGCTGTTTAATCTGACTTGCACTACCTCTTGCTCCTGAGTCTGCCATCATATAAATTGAATTAAATCCGTCTTTGTCTTTTTTCATAAGTTCCATCAATTTATCGGCAATATCGTTGTTTGCTTTTGTCCATATATCGATAATTTTATTGTATCTTTCCTGATCGGTTAAAAGACCTTTTTTATATTGGTCTTGAACTTCCCTGACTTTTTTAAGAGCTTCATTTACAATTTCTTGTTTTTCTTCCGGAACCACAATATCGGCAGCAGAAATAGATACCCCTACTTTTGCAGCATATTTAAATCCAAGATCTTTTAAATTATCTAGAAACTGGGCAGTAACTTTAAGTCCGCCTTTTTTATAAACATAATCTACAAGATTTGAAATGTCTTTTTTCTTCATAATTTTATTATACATCTCAACAGGTACAAAATCAGGTGCAATTGAATGTAAAATCATTCTACCAGGTGTTGTGTCAATAATCTCATTTTTAACTTTAACTTTCACTTTTGCGTGTAAATCAACTGCCCCTTCATCAAGAGCCATAAGAACTTCTTCAGGATTTGAAAATAATTTGTGTTCACCTTTTACTTTGTTTTTCATTAAAGATAAATAATAAATTCCAAGAACCATATCCTGACTAGGTACGGCAATAGCTTTACCAGATGCAGGAAGCAAGATATTCATACTACTTAGCATTAAAATTTTAGCCTCAGCTATGGCTTCCTGGCTAAGCGGTACGTGAACAGCCATTTGGTCACCGTCAAAGTCTGCGTTAAATGCCGCACAAACCAATGGATGAAGTTGAATGGCATTTCCGTCAATTAATACCGGATGGAATGCCTGAATTGAAAGTTTATGCAGAGTTGGTGCCCTGTTTAATAATACCGGATACTGGTCAACCACTTCTTGCAGACATTCCCAAACCTCAGGTGTTTTCTCTTCAATATGTCTTTTTGCCTGTTTAATCGTAGTTGCATAACCTTTTTCTTCAAGTTTTCCGATAATATGAGGCTTAAATAGCTCAAGCGCCATTTTTTTAGGAAGACCGCATTGGTCCATTCTAAGATTTGGTCCAACTACAATAACACTTCTTCCTGAATAGTCAACCCTTTTACCAAGAAGATTTTGTCTAAATCTCCCTGTTTTTCCTTTAATAATATCACTAAGTGATTTAAGAGGTCTTTTATTAGCGCCTTTTATTGTATTACCACGTCTACCGTTATCAAAAAGGGCATCAACCGCTTCTTGAAGCATTCTTTTTTCGTTTCTAATAATAATTTCAGGTGCATCAAGTTCAAGAAGTCTTTTTAATCTTTGATTTCTGTGAATTACTCTTCTATATAAATCATTTACATCGGCAACTGCAAATTTTCCACCATCAAGTGCCACAAGTGGTCTAAGATCTGGTGGAAGAACAGGAATAACAGTCATAATCATCCACTCAGGTCTGTTGTCTGAATTTAAAAACCCTTCAACAATTTTTAATTTTTTAACAATTTCTTTTTTTCTGGCTTCGCTTCTTGTTGATTTAAGCTCTTCTTTTAGAGAATAATACATATCAGGAAGATCTAGTTCTTCTAGCATTCTTCTGATAATTTCAGCACCCATTTCTGCATGAAAACCGGAATCTCCATATATTTCAACTAGTTTTCTGTATTCTTCTTCTACTAAGACATCGCCTTTTTTAACAGGAGCATCGCCCGGTTCGTATACTACATATGCTTCATAATAAAGTACTCTCTCAAGGTCTTTCATTTTAATATCAAGTAATGTACCAATTCTACTTGGAAGGTTAGATACATACCAAATATGCGCTACAGGTGTAACAAGTTCAATGTGACCGAATCTTTCACGTCTAACTTTAGAAGTTGTTACTTTTACACCACATTTTTCACATACAATACCTTTATAGCGCATTTTTTTATATTTTCCGCAAAGACATTCATAATCATTAATAGGACCAAAAATTTTTGCACAAAACAGACCGTCTCTTTCCGGTTTTAAAGTTCTGTAATTGATTGTTTCCGGCTTTTTAACTTCACCGTGAGACCAAGAAAGAATCTCCTCAGGTGATGCAATTTTCACCTGAACTGCATCAATGTCTTGTGGTCTATTTTCTTCGTCCCAATCAAGTTTTACATATTTAAATTTCTTCATCTTCTTCCTTTTTATAAAACTCTAAATCAAGTCCAAGTGCACGAAGCTCTTTACTTAAAACAAAGAAAGTTTCACTAAGTCCCTCAATTGGAACATTTTCACCTTTTGTCAAGGCTCTATAAGCTTTGTTTCTACCTTCCACATCATCTGATTTAGTAGTTAACATCTCTTTTAGGTTATATGCGGCACCGTATGCTTCAAGTGCCCAAACTTCCATTTCCCCGAATCTTTGTCCACCGAACAGTGCTTTACCCCCGACTGGCTGTTGGGTAATTAAACTGTATGGTCCTATACTTCTTGCATGAACTTTATCATCAACCAAGTGATGCAGTTTCATCATATACATATATCCGACATTAACCCTCTCTTTAATAGGTTCACCTGTTTTTCCGTCATATAGCTGCATTTTTCCATCTTCCGGAATTCCGGCCATTTCAAAAAGTTTTTTAAATTCTTCATCTGTAACACCCTCAAAAACTGGAGTTGAGAACTTAACTCCCTTAGCCCAGTCTCTTGCATATTTTAATAATTCTTCATCAGTTAGACTTTCAAGGAAGTTTTTGTAATGTTCTCCAAAATGCGCCACTTCAACAATTTGTTTCATTTTATCTCTAAGTTGTTTAGCCATATCGGCTCTTTTTTCATCAAGCATTTTTTGAAGTTGTTCACCAAGTTTTTTACCAACAAGTCCTAAATGAACTTCTAAAATCTGCCCAATATTCATACGTGATGGAACCCCTAGAGGATTTAAAACAACATCAACAGTTCTTCCATCTTCCATATACGGCATATCTTCTTCAGGTACAATGATACTTACAATACCTTTGTTACCATGCCTACCCGCCATTTTATCACCGACTTTTATTTTTCTTTTATTGGCAATATAAACTTTTACCATTTTAGCTACACCGTTTGGCAGAATATCATCGCGCTCAAGTATTTCAATTTTTTCATCATAATCTTTTCTGATGTTATCTTTTTCTTTTAGATATTTGTTTGTAATATTTTCAAATTCTTTTTTAGTGTCTTCATCATAATATTCAACTAAACTTAAAAGTAAAAATTTATTAATATTTAAAAGTTCTTCTTTTGGCAATTTTTCGCCTGCTTTATAATTTTTTCCGTTTAATTCAACATCTTTTATTAATTCTTTATTACTTAAAAGTGTTGCAAGGGCTAAAACTTCCTCTTTATCAATTATTGAAAGTTTGTTTTTGTAAATTTCTTCTATTTTAGCTTTTTCTTCTTCATGTGCTTTTCTAGCTCTTTCATCAAGCTCATACCCTTTTTTAGTGTAAACTTTGACATCAATAACCACACCTTCCATACTAGCGGGTGCATAAAGAGATGAATTTACTACATGACCTGACTTGTCACCAAAAATTGATTTTAACAATCTCTCTTCAGGTGTCGGTTTAGTATCACCTTTAGGAGATACTTTTCCAACCAAAATCATTCCTGGTTTTACATAAGTTCCAACTTTTACAATTCCACTTTCATCAAGATGTGTTAAATGTTCAGGTTTTACTCCCGGAATATCGGTTGTAAGTTCCTCAAGTCCGTGTTTAAGTTCCCTTACCTCGCAAACTTCTTCATAAATATGAACAGAGGTATATGTATCATTTTTAATTAATCTTTCATTTAAAACAATAGCATCTTCGTAGTTGTATCCGTTCCAAGGCATAAATGCAACCATTACGTTTTTACCAAGTGCAATCTCACCGTTATCCATATTAGGTCCGTCTGCAATAACATCACCCGCTTTTACAATATCACCCTCTTTTACAATAGGTCTTTGGTCAAAACATGTATTTTGGTTAGTTCTTAGATATTTTTCAAGTCCGTAATGGTCAATGTATGCACCGTTTTCATCCTCACCTAAAATATAAATATTTGTTGCATCAACTTTGATTACTTTTCCGCCTCTTTTCGCTTTTACAATCTGCCAAGCATCACGTGCAACGTATTTTTCAATTCCGGTACCGACAATTGGAGCTTCACTTCTAAGTAGAGGCACACCCTGACGCTGCATGTTAGAACCCATTAATGCCCTGTTTGCGTCGTCATGTTCAAGGAATGGAATTAAACTAGCCCCAACACCTATAATCATTTTAGGGTTTAAATCATATAAATCAACTTCTTTTTTATCAACCAAGATAATTTCACCGTCTTTTCTGGCTTCTACCAAATCCCCTATAATTTCACCGGTTTCTTCATCAATTTTTACACTGGCCGGTGCTATTACTTTTTCTTCTTCCTGAGTTGCAGTAAGATATACAATTTCATCTGTAACTTTTCCATCTTTTACTACTCTGTACGGAGCTTCAATAAATCCGTATTCATTAACTTTTGCATAAATTGATAAAGTGTTTACAAGTCCTATGTTTTGACCCTCGGGTGTTTCAATAGGACAAATTCTTCCATAATGGCTTGGATGAACGTCACGGATTTCAAATCCGGCTCTCTCTCTTGTAACACCACCTTCACCAAGGGCTGAGAGTCTTCTTTTATGAGCAACTTCACTAAGAGGGTTTGTTTGGTCCATAAACTGAGATAACTGCCCTGTTGCAAAGAAATCAAGTATGGTTGTTGTAATAAGCTTGGTATTAACTAAATCCATAGGCATTAAATCATTTACATTTGTAATTGTAGTCATTTTATCTTTAATTGTCTTTTGCATTTTAGCAAGACCTTCTTGCAGTCTTTTTGCAAGAAGCTCACCTATACTTCTTATTCTTCTGTTTCCTAAATGATCTCTGTCATCTATCTGACCGATACCATTTTTAACACCTATTAAATATTGAATTGTTTTAATAATGTCCTGATATGTTAAAACTGTGACATCATCAGGAATATTAAGACCCAATTTATGGTTCATTTTCATACGACCAACTTTACTTAAGTCGTATCTTTCAGGGTCAAAAAATAGTTTATCAAAAAGTTCTTTTGCAGTCTGAACAGTGGCAGGCTCTCCAGGTCTCATAACTTTATAAAGTCTGATTCTTGCCAAATCGTTTTCGTTTTCAACACCTTCAGTCTGTTTAAGAATTTTAAGTGTTTCTATATCCTGATGAAATGCTCTAAGTATGCCATCATCAACACCAGGGGCTAAATCATTTACAATTTTAAATTCAGTAATTTGAGATTCAAGAATTTTTTTAAGTTTAACATCATTAAGAATAGTTAAAGTATCAAAAAGCACTTCTCCTGTAACTGGATCATAAATAGGTTCAGCAAGGTGTCTATCCATAAGAAGTTCTAGTGGATATTCAACATATTCGTATTCTTCCTGGATTTTTTTAAGTTTTCTATCGCTTAATCTTTTACCTGCAGCTAATAAAATATTTCCGTTCTCATCTTTTAAATCATAATCAAGTTTTCCAGGTTCAAGCTGAGAACTTGGCATTAAAAACATATTGTTTTTAATTTTAATATCCAATATAGGATAAAACATTTTTAAAATATCTTCTTTTGAATAATCCATCGCCCTAAGAAGTATAGTAACCGGTACTTTTCTTCTTTTATTAACTCTAACATATAAAACATCTTTTACATCATATTCAAAATATACCCAGCTCCCTCTATCTGGAATAATTTGAGCAGAATAAAGCAGTTTATTTGAATTTTGAGCTTCTTCCTGTTTGAAGATAACACCAGGGCTTCTGTGTAACTGGTTAACTATTACCCTCTCAACACCGTTTATTATAAAACTTGTCCTCTCAGTCATTAAAGGTATATCTCTAATAAACAGAGTTTGTTCTTTTATATCTTTAATACCTATAACATCACCGGTTTTTTCATCTTTTTCATGTACAATAAGTCTTATTTTTATTCTAATAGGAATAGAATATGTAAGACCTTTTTCCATACATTCTCTAACTGTATATTTAGGTTTTTTAAACTCTATTCCAACGTACTCAAGCGTTACCCTATTTTGAGTGTCGGTAATAGGAAACATCGATTTAAATACACGATTTATACCACTTTTTTCCGGTTCTTGTAAATTTATGAAATCTTTAAAAGAATTTTGTTGTAAATGTAGTAAATTTGGAATATCAACAATTTGAGGTACTTTTGAAAAGTCTAATCTTAACCTATTGGCTGATTTTAATTCATTTAACATTGGCTCTCCTGCGCAGATTTTAGTAGGGGTTTTAACAAATAGGAACTATATCAAAAAAAAAGAAAAAAAGCAAGAATTATTTAACTTCTACTTCTGCTCCTGCTTCTTCAAGTTGTTTTTTAATTTCTTCAGCTTCTTCTTTTGATACACCTTCTTTAATAGTTGATGGAGTATTATCTACCATTTCTTTAGCTTCTTTTAGTCCTGCACCAGTAATTTGTCTTACAACTTTAATTACATTGATTTTTTTAGCACCAGGTGCTTTTAAGATTATATCAAATTCACTTTTTTCTTCAGCAGCTTCACCACCAGCAGCACCAGCACCAGCTACAACAGTTGGTTGTGCACTAACTTCGAATTTTTCTTCAAAAAGTTTTACTAATTCATTTAATTCTTTTACAGTTAAATTTTCAATTGTTTCTAAAATTTGTTCAAATGTACAAGCCATTATCTCTCCTTTATTTTTTTATTCTTATTTTTATTGTTCAGATTTTTTTTCTATTAATTTATTTAATCCCCATGCAAATTTTGCAATAGGAGCTTTCATCATAAATGCAACCATTCCAAGTAATTCTTCTTTTGTTGGAAGTTTACTTACTTCTTCAACATATGCTGTATCTTTAACTTCACCTTCAACTACTGCACCTTTGATTTTAAATGTATCTTTATATTTGCTAGCATGTTTAGTAATAATTTTTGCTAAAGTTATTTGGTCTTCACCCCAAATAAAAATATTGTTTTCTTCAAAATCAACTTCAACACCGTTGTTTGCAAAAGCTATTTTTGCAAGTGTATTTTTAATTACTCTTGCTTTACCTTCTGCTTCTCTTACTGCTTTTCTTAATTCTTCAAGATTTTGAACAGTTTGTCCTTTATAGTCAGCATAAAAGACACTTACATCTTTTGTAAATTCTTGGCTGAGTTCCTCAACTATTTGTTTTTTTAATTCTTTTTTCATAAAGCTCCTTTCACTTAGACTCGGCAGGATATTAAGGATTACCCACCTGCTTTCTAAGTCACATGGACTTAGGCCAAAGCCTATTTATATTCTGCTAATTCGTTTACATCTAGTTTTAAACTTGGACTCATTGTAAGGCTTAGTGCAGCATTTTGAATATATCTACCTTTTGCACTTGCCGGTTTCATTTTATTAATTTTTTCAACAAAAGCTTTTGCATTCTCATATATAGCTTCAGGTGAAAAGCTAGATTTTCCGATACCAACGTGCATATTACCTTTTTTATCAACCCTAAAGTTTACTTGCCCCGCTTTAGCATTTT
Source organism: Lebetimonas natsushimae (assembly GCF_002335445.1). Taxonomy (NCBI): domain Bacteria; kingdom Pseudomonadati; phylum Campylobacterota; class Epsilonproteobacteria; order Nautiliales; family Nautiliaceae; genus Lebetimonas; species Lebetimonas natsushimae. The sequence continues at coordinate 23,175 of NZ_BDME01000007.1, forward strand.
TTACAGCCTGGGCTATATCCATTGTAACTGTCCCTGTTTTAGGGTTTGGCATAAGACCTTTTGGTCCTAAGATTCTTCCGAATTTACCAAGTTTTCCCATCATATCAGGTGTAGCAATTAAAATATCAAAATCTAAATTTCCATTTTCAATCATTTCTAATACTTCATCACCAACATAATCAGCACCAGCTTCTTTTGCTTCATCAATTTTTGCTGGATTTGCAACCACTGCAACTTTGACGTTTTTACCTGTTCCATGAGGTAATACAACACTTCCTCTGATCATTTGATCTGCATGTCTTGGGTCAACACCAAGTTTTAGTGCCAATTCAACTGTTTCGTCAAATTTAGCAGATTTTAAATCTTTTACTTTCTCAGCAGCTTCTTTTAATGAATATACATCTTTATCTATTTTTTTCAGAAGCTCTAAATATCTTTTACCATGTTTTTTTGCCATATTCACTCCTCGTAAATTTCTTACTTCCACACACAGTGGTCTTAATCAACTATTTCTATTCCCATAGATTTTGCACTTCCCGCAATTGTTTTCATAGCCGCTTCAATATCGTCGGTATTTAAATCCGGCATTTTTTTCTCAGCAATTTCTCTAAGCTGAGCTTTTGTTATTTTTCCAACTTTATCTTTCAATGGGTTAGAACTACCCTTTTGAATTCCTGCCGCTTTTTTCAAAAAGTCTGTAACAGGCGGTTGTTTTGTAATAAATGTAAAGCTTCTATCTGCATAAACTGTAATTACAACTGGAATATTGTATCCCATCATATCTTTTGTTTTTTCATTAAAAGCTTTACAAAATTCCATAATATTTACACCTCTTTGACCAAGTGCCGGTCCTACTGGAGGTGATGGATTTGCTTTTCCTGCTGGAATTTGAAGTTTCAATACATCAACTACTTTTTTAGCCATTGCCTATCCTTTATACGATTTTTTCAACTTTAGTGTAATGAATTTCAACAGGAGTACTTCTACCAAAAATAGTTACGTTTAGTTTTAGCATTCCTTTTTCATAATCGAAGTCTTCAACTTCTCCTGTGAAATTCGCAAATGGACCTTCGTTTATTCTTACAATTTCACCTTCTTCAAAAGAAACTTTTGGTTTAGGTGCACTTTTTTGTTTTGCTTTTTCTAAAATTAGCTCAACATCTTCTTTTTTAAGGGGCGTTGGTTTTTTAGATTCACCAATGAATCTACCAACTTTTGGAAGAGATTGTATTTTATGCCACAACGCTGTATCTAAATTTGCTTCTAAAAACACATATCCTGGATAAATGCTTCTTTCATAAACTTTTTTTTGTCCGTTTTTTACTTCTAAAACTTCTTCAGTCGGAACAATTACTTGACCTATTTTATCTTCAAGATGTTCTTCTTTTTTTAAATTTTCAATTGCTTTTTTTACAGCAAGTTCACTACCAGAATATACTTGTAATGCATACCATTCCATAATGTTCCTTATAATACAGCTTTTAAAATTCCACTCATTATCAAATCAACAATTCCCAAAAACGCAGTTACTACCGTTACCACTGTAACTACAGAAATAAATGATTGTTTTACTTCATTAGCTGTTGGAAATATAACTTTATCAAGTTCAACTTTTGCTTCTTTTAAATATTTAATTAAACTTTTAACATCAAAAGAATTTTTTTTAGTTTTTTCACTTTTCATTTTTCTTTTTCCATTTTCAATTTTTTATACCTCTTCCAAAAATTGGTAATGGCAGGGCAGGAGGGACTCGAACCCCCAACAAGCGGTTTTGGAGACCGCCGCTCTACCATTGGAGCTACTGCCCTAAACTGGAGCGGGCGACGGGACTCGAACCCGCGACCCTCAGCTTGGAAGGCTGACGCTCTAGCCAACTGAGCTACGCCCGCTCATTTAAACTCTTTTTTAAGAGCTTAAAAGAAAGGGCAAAGCCCCGAATTAAGTCCCACAAAAATCTACATTTTTGCGAGAGTTAAAATTAAAGTTTAGACTCTTTATGAACAGTGTGTTTATTACACCATTTACAATATTTTCTAATTTCAAATTTTTCTGGATGCTTTCTTTTTTCTTTTGTTGTATGGTAATTAAATCTACCACACTCAGTACATTTTAGATGAATAATTTCTCTCATCATTATCCTTTAATAAATAAGGGGGAAAAACCCTTATTCGATAATTTTTGTAACAACTCCAGCACCTACAGTTCTACCACCTTCTCTGATAGCGAATCTTGTACCTTCTTCAAGTGCAATTGGAGCAATTAATTCTACAGTTAATTTTACGTTATCACCAGGCATAACCATTTCTACACCTTCTGGTAATTCAATAGTACCAGTTACGTCAGTTGTTCTGATGTAGAATTGTGGTCTATATCCGTTAAAGAATGGTTTATGTCTTCCACCTTCTTCTTTAGTTAATGCATAAACTTCTGCTTCAAATTTGTGGTGAGGAGTAATACTTCCTGGTTTTGCAAGAACCATACCTCTTTCTACTTCGTCTTTTCCGATACCTCTTAAAAGTACCCCGATGTTGTCACCAGCTTGAGCTTCATCCATTTCTTTTCTGAACATTTCAATACCAGTAACTTTTGTAGTTCTTGTTGGTTTGAATCCTACGATATCTACATCATCACCTAATTTTAATGTTCCTCTTTCAACTCTACCTGTTACAACTGTACCTCTTCCTGAAATTGAGAATACGTCTTCAATTGGCATTAAGAAATCTTTATCAGTATCTCTTTCTGGTGTTGGAATGTATTCATCAACTGCATTCATAAGTTCCATAATTTTTTCTGACCATTCACCAAGTTGTCCAGCTTTTACTTCTTCAAGTGCTTTAAGAGCTGAACCAGCGATAACAGGTGCATTGTCACCGTCAAATTCATATTCGCTTAGAAGTTCTCTAACTTCCATTTCAACAAGTTCAAGAAGTTCTTCATCGTCAACCATATCCATTTTATTTAAGAATACAACGATTGCCGGAACACCAACTTGTCTTGAAAGTAGAATGTGTTCTCTTGTTTGTGGCATAGGACCATCAGTTGCTGCAACAACTAAGATTGCTCCGTCCATTTGAGCAGCACCAGTAATCATGTTTTTAACGTAGTCTGCGTGTCCTGGACAGTCAACGTGAGCATAGTGTCTTTTTTCAGTTTCATATTCAACGTGAGATGTATTAATAGTAATACCTCTTTGTCTTTCTTCTGGTGCGTTGTCAATGTTGTCATAATCTTTCATTTCAGCAAAACCTTTTTGTGCTAACACACCAGTAATTGCTGCTGTTAAAGTAGTTTTACCGTGGTCTACGTGACCGATTGTACCAATATTTACGTGTGGTTTATTTCTTACAAATTTTTCTTTTGCCATTTCTTTCCTCCATATTAAAATTTTATTTAGCTCATTTATGAACTCCAACAAGGCCTTGCTGGAGCCCATAGCCGGGATTGAACCGGCGACCTCTTCCTTACCAAGGAAGTGCTCTGCCACTGAGCTATATGGGCAAAAACACTGCTAGCAATGTTTTGTATTTTACAAATACAAATTATTTTTGGGAGTTTATGAGCAGACAACACTTTTAGTAGTTTGCTCAGCTCCCAGTTTGTCATGACTGGAGCGGGCGACGGGACTCGAACCCGCGACCCTCAGCTTGGAAGGCTGACGCTCTAGCCAACTGAGCTACGCCCGCATATTCATGACTAAATGGTGGTGGGGGAAGGATTCGAACCTTCGAAGGCGAACGCCAACGGGTTTACAGCCCGTCCCCTTTGGCCACTCGGGAACCCCACCTCTTAAACTGGTCAAACGCTGAATGGAGCCGGCGAAGGGACTCGAACCCCCGACCTGCTGATTACAAATCAGCTGCTCTAGCCAACTGAGCTACGCCGGCATCTCTTTGTGGATTGAAATTATAAGTAAATTTTTTTTGCTTGTCAAGAGAAAAAAGAAAGAAATTTTATTTTTTAAAATAATTTTGAAGTGACTCCACTTTTATGTCATTTGTCTGTAAAAATTCTATTGCTTCAACGGCAGCAAACGCTGCAGCAATGGTTGTAAAATAAGGAATTCCGTTGTTTAACACTTCGCGTCTGATTATTTTTGCATCATCTTTGCTTGCTTTATTGTCACTTGTGTTGATAACAAGGGCAATTTCTTCGTTTTTAATCATATCTACAATATTCGGTCTACCTTCACTAATTTTTAACACTCTTTCCACTTCAATTCCGGCTTCATTTATAACTTTATATGTCCCGCTTGTTGCAACTATTTCAAAACCTAACTTTTTAAGTTCACTTGCAAGTTTTGGAGCAAATTCTTTATCCAAATCAGTTAGAGAAATAAACACTTTTCCGTTTTTTGGCAGATTAAATTTAACAGCAAGCTGGGATTTCGCAAAACTCTCACCAAATGTTGAGCTTATTCCCATAACTTCACCTGTCGATTTCATCTCAGGCCCGAGTATCAAATCAGCCCCAGGCAGTTTATTAAACGGAAATACTGCTTCTTTAATTGCAATATGTGAATGAACTTTTGGTTTATATACATTTCCGTCATATGTCACCACATTAAATTTATCGTAAAAACTAAGCGCTTCTACCAATACTTTTCCATTATTAATGTCCGGACTATATGCCAAATTCCACATAACCCTTGTTGCCACTTTTGCAAGAGGAAGTCCTGTTGCTTTTGAAACAAAAGGCACTGTTCTGCTTGCCCTTGGATTTACTTCAATTAAATAAAGTTTATCATGATGAAGCGCATACTGAATATTAAGCAAACCTTTTACTCCAAGATTTAACGCAATCTCTTTTGTGGCATTTTCAATCTCTTTTATTTTTTCTTTACTTATACTGACTGTCGGCAGAGAACACGCACTGTCCCCGCTGTGAATTCCGGCTTCTTCAATATGCTGCATTATCCCACCGATATACACATCTTTTGTATCGCTTATCGCATCAACATCAAGCTCAATTGCCCGGTCTAAAAATTTATCAATTAAAACAGGAGAATCTTCACTGACTTTCACCGCTTCATTCATATATTCAGCAAGTTCATTATCATTATAAACTATCCTCATAGCCCTTCCGCCCAATACATAACTTGGTCTAACAAGCACCGGGTAACCGATTCTGTTTGCTATTTCAAATGCCTCTTTATTAGTAAATGCTGTCCCGTTTTCAGGCTGGTTAAGCCCTAGCCTTTTAATAAATTCTGAAAATTTTTCCCTGTCTTCCGCTTCATCAATAACCTCAGCCGAAGTCCCTATAATTTTTGCATTAATTTTTGTAAGCGGTTTTGCAAGTTTAAGCGGGGTCTGCCCTCCAAACTGAACAATCACGCCATCAGGATTTTCAAGCTCTACCACATTTCTAACCCTCTCAAACGTAATAGGTTCAAAATACAATACATCGCTTGTATCATAGTCTGTCGAAACAGTTTCAGGGTTGCAGTTATACATTATTGTTTTAACACCCAAATCATTTAGCGCAAATGCAGCATGCACACAGCAGTAATCAAATTCAATCCCCTGACCAATCCTGTTTGGTCCACCTCCAAGGATTAATACTTTTTTATCATTGAAATCAGGTTTTCTAAGAGGAACATTTTTTGTAACATTTACACTCGAATATAAATAACTTGTAGTCGTATCAAATTCAGCCGCACATGTATCCACTTCATTATAATCAATTTCAATTCCAAATTTTTTTCTCGCTCTGTATACATCTTCTTCATTTTTTCCTATAAGTTTTGCGATCATTCTGTCACTAAATCCGTATGTTTTGGCTTTTCTTAAAAGCTCTTCATTTTCCAAAATTTCAGGAGTTATCTCTTTTTCAAGCTCAACTATCTCTTTTATCTGATTTAAAAACCATTTGTCAATTTTACAAATTTCATAAATTTCATCAACACTTTTTCCACGTCTCAAAGCCTCTGTAACATATAAAATTCTGTTTTCATTTGGAATTCGGATTTTTTTAATGAGTTCCTCTTCATCACATTCCATTCTCTCAAACCCGTCAAGTCCTGTTTCAAGTGAATAAAGCGCTTTTTGAATAGACTCTTTAAAAGTCCTCCCAATCGCCATTACCTCACCGACACTCTTCATTGAAGTGGTAAGGGTTGAGTCTGCGGCAGGGAATTTTTCAAAAGTAAAACGAGGAATTTTTGTAACAATATAATCAATTACCGGTTCAAAACTGGCAGCAGTCCCTGTAATATCATTTTTAATTTCATCAAGAGTAAATCCCACTGCAAGCAGGGTTGCCACTTTTGCAATAGGGTAACCTGTAGCCTTACTTGCAAGGGCTGAGCTTCTTGAAACCCTTGGATTCATTTCAATTACAACCATTCTGCCGTTTTGGGGATTTACGGCAAATTGAACATTGCTTCCACCTGTATCCACCCCGATTTCTCTAAGAATTGCAAAAGAGGCATCTCTCATTTTTTGATATTCTTTATCGGTAAGAGTCAGAGCCGGGGCTATAGTAATGGAATCCCCTGTATGAACTCCCATGGGGTCAACATTTTCAATTGAACACACTATTATACAGTTATCATTTCTATCCCTGATAACCTCCATTTCATATTCTTTCCAGCCAAGAAGCGATTCAAGAATTTCAATTTCACTGATAGGACTTGCTTCAAGACCAATTTTTGCAAGTTCTTTAAATTCTTCCATATTATAAGCAATTCCGCTTCCAAGCCCTCCAAGGGTATAAGCAGCCCTTACAATTAAAGGAAAACCTATTTCTTTTGCTATTGCAACAGCCTCATCAAGAGTGTGGGCAGTTTCACTTCTTGCTAAATCAAGTCCTAATCTTTCAATAGCTTTTTTAAATTCTTCCCTGTCTTCGCCTTTTTTAATAGCTTCCGGGTTTGCCCCTAAAAATTCAATATTTTCTAGCATTCCTTTTTCATACATTTCCATCGCAACATTTAGGGCAGTCTGTCCACCCATTGTAGGCAAAATTGCATCAACATTTTCTTTTTGAATAATTTTAGCCACAACTTCCGGGGTAATCGGTTCTATGTAAGTAGCATCCGCAAATTCAGGATCAGTCATTATTGTAGCAGGATTTGAATTAACAAGAACCACTCTATATCCCAGAGATTTAAGAGTTTTTGCAGCCTGAACGCCTGAATAGTCAAATTCACACGCCTGTCCTATAATTATAGGCCCTGAGCCTATAAGCAAAATAGTTTTTATATCTTCTCTTTTTGGCATAAAAAACCTTTTTTATATGTAATTATACCCTAATTTATAAAGTTAAAAGTGAAAAATAAAAAATTAAAAGTGATATAATTTTGATAAAAAAAGGGATAAATTGAGTTTACCTCCAAAAATAGAAACACTCAGACGTGCCAGTGTCTTTAATAAAAAAACAAGAAAACGGGCAATTGAAAAACTAAAAAAAGATAAATCATATCTTATGAAATGTTTAAAAGAGGATATAAAAGAAAATATTATTTTTAGAAATTATGAAGATTATCTGATTTCTGTGGTTTTAGAAGAAGAAAATAAAATGCAAAGATTTAAACCCTTTCCAAGACAAAAAGCATTTTCAAGCAAAGATTTTTTAAGTTATTATATTCAGGATTTAAAAAACACCCCAAAAGAAGGAAAAATACGTAAAGTCGGGGTATTTGACACTGAAACAACAGACATAACGGGTTATATTATTTCGTATGCAGTTGTTATTCAGGATATGGAGGATTTATCAACAAAAGAAATTTATGAACTGCTAAATCCGGAGGCTAAAATTTCAGAAGAGGCTTTCAGTGTTCATAAAATTTCTCAGGAAGAACTTAAAAATAAACCCACCTTTAAAGAAAAAAAAGATGAAATTTTAAATATTTTCAATTCCCTGGATATGGTTGTAGGTCACAACGTATTATATGATTTCGGTGTATTAAAAAGAGAGCTTGAAAGAATCAACCATTTTCCAAATGTAATTGATATCCCTATTTTTGATACGATGTATTATGCCGCCGATGTAGTGGTGCTTGAGAAAAAGAAAATGCCGCGTCTTGAAGAGGCGATAGCGTTCTTTTTCGGTAAAAAAAATATAAATTATCACAATGCCCTTGAAGATGTAAAAGCCACTCTGAAAGTATTCAATAAATTACTAGAGAGCTAATCCAAAAAATATCTAAGTCCTAAATAATAAACAATATATATTAAAACTACAAAAACAGTAAAAGACAAAAGAGGAGATGTAGTAAAAGTCGCTATTAAAATAACACAGGCAGAAAACAATAAAAAAAGTGCAAAAATTCCTAAAAGGAGTTTATGTATAAATGTTAAATTTTTCATAACATATTATAAAATTCCTTAAATATATATTTACTATCATGTGGTCCAGGGGAAGCTTCTGGGTGATGCTGAACTGAAAAAACCGGTTCGTTTTTATATTTGACTCCCTCAATAGAACCATCAAAAAGATTTTTATGTGTAATTTCTGCTATTTCTTCTATATTCTCCGGTACGTTGTAATTATGATTCTGAGCGGTAATTTCAACCACCGGTTTTTTCCCTATATAATTTTTAACAGGATGGTTTCCCCCGTGATGACCAAATTTTAATTTAAACGTAGGATATCCGTGGGATATGCTTAAAAGCTGATGCCCAAGACAAATTCCAAACATCGGAATTTTTTCTTTTAAAAGTTTTTGAATTTCTTTATGAATATCTTTTAAAATCAAAGGATCGCCTGGTCCGTTACTCAAAAACACACCCTGAATATCCCCGTTTTTATACATTTCAATAATTTCTTCAGCTTTAGTTGAAGCCGGCAATACCAGACATTCCATTCCGGCCTCTGTCAATTCATTTAAAATATTTCTTTTTACCCCAAAATCAAGCACTGCAATTTTTTTATCTGTTTTTTTAGGGTTATATTTAAATTCTTTATCATTCCAGGCACCGTGTGGGTGAATATATGGTTTTTGGGTAGTTACTTCTTTAATATAATCAATTTCTTCAATCCTTGGAGTAGAATTTAAAATTTCTTTTAATTTTTCAGTGTCATGAATTTCACTTGAGGCTATCATCATCATAGCCCCCTCAGATCTTATAAGTTTAGTTAAAAATCTTGTATCAATTTCACTGATTCCTAAAACATTTTGCTCTTTTAAAAATTCATCCAAACTTTTCTCACCCCTGAAATTTGACCAAGTATTTACATATTCTCTGACAATTATTCCCTTAAGCCATGCTTTATTACTTTCGTTATCATCTTTATTTACCCCAACATTTCCAATTTCTGGCATTGTAAAAACTACAAACTGCCCGGCATAGCTTGGGTCTGTAATAATTTCCTGATAACCTGTCATTGAAGTATTAAATACAATCTCACCTACTTTTGTACCCCCAGCTCCAAAACCTTTTGCCTCAAAACTCATTCCATTTTCAAGTAAAACAGTAACTTTCATTTTATTACCTTTTTATATCCATTTTACATTTTTTACTATACATTTATATGAGTCCTCTTTTTTTAAGCTCCTGTTCATATAATCTGTTAAACACAAGCTCCCACTCTTCAGTTCCAGGAATTAAAGGTCTTTTATAATTTTCCAGTTTTCTGTATACCTCATCTCTTGCTTCTCTTTCCCTGTTTAAAAATTCCATAATAGAATTAAAAATTATATTTTTTATTTTTCCGTCTCTTACATCATAATCTATAAATTCTTTATCCCATAGTTCTTTTACAAGAAAATGTGACAAATCATCTATTCTTTCATCTCTTTTTAAATTAAAACCTTCTTCATTTGCTATTTCTTTTTTAATAAGTTTAAAAACTTCTCTTCTATCCACATCATAAAACAAAAATTCATTTTCTTCTTCCTGTTTAGCAAGTATTTCCCTTGCTTTATCTTCAATTTCCCTCTCCCACAAAACATCATCCATTATAATATCTTCAATTTCAGAAATTGCGTTATCAATACCTTTTGGAAATGTTACAAAACCGGAATTAAGCAGATCATATGCAATTTTTCTTGAAAGAAAAGGCACTTGAGCTTCTTTTATTAGCATACTAAACCTTTTTTTAAAATTATATCAAAAAAGAAGCTTTAAAACTGAAAGTTAACCTCTTTAGATTCTTCTAAAAATAAATTGTTATATTTTTCTATAAACTCTATAGCTTCTTTTACATTAATTCCATCTATCTCAAACCCTACAGCCCCTTTTGAATCAAAAATTCCTCCTGCACAAACTACATTCGCTTTCAAACCAAAAAGTATTTTAAACGCCTCTATTTCGGTAAAAACTTCCCCGTAAAAGAATCTTAGCATTGCAAATTTAGAGCCGGTTGCAAAATCAACATTTTGAGAAGTCTCTTTAAAAAAAGGGATAAGTTTTTCATGTCCTACCGGAATTATAACCCTGGCACCCCTGCTTGCGGCTTTTACATAAAAATTCCCATACGTTCCACCGTTTTTATCTGCCGCACATACAGCTGCACATTTTTTACTATTTTCATACCAAAGGGCATTCGCACCTTTTATAAAATAATCATTAGCAGTAATATCAAATTCAGCTATATCAGTTAATTTTTTATTTTCTAAAACAATAGGTTCATCCCTATCGGTAGTTACATTAAATTTACCACCAACATTACATCCTGCGGCATATAATTTTTTAGTTTTTATCCCCAAATGATAAAGAAGATAATCATTTGTGCTCCCGTATGCAATATAAATTCTTTTTTTTAAATCAATATATTTTGTAAGAGCTTTTGCAATTAAATGCTTAGCCCCTGCAGTATTAAGGAGAACCTGTGCTTTCATTAGTATCCACCTTTTGCATCATTTCAGTAAGTTTTGCAGCTTTGATTGGGTCCATCTTAGCAAAGATTTTAGCCACAATTTTTGGAGGAAGTTTTTCTAAAATATCAAGAGCATCTTTATCTTTCATATTCGATAAAACACTTGCAGCATTTTTAGGTCTCATCTTTGCAAAACTCTGAGTTACCTTATCCATTTTGGCCTGTTTAATTTCCTGTAAAATTTTTTTATTCTCAGCAATTAAATTTTGTATTTTTTGTTTATCATTTTCAATTTTTGCCAAAGTAGCGTTTATTTCTTTTTCTTTTGCTTTAAGTTTTGCCTCTTTTTTCTTTATAAGTGTCATATATGTATTTTTAAGAGATTCCAATGCCTCACGCTGTTCAAGTATTTTTTCAGCTTCAGCTTCAAGTTCGGCTTTTTTTTGATCAAATATTTCATAACAGTCAAGCAGTTTTTGTTTATCCACAGCATAAAGAGGAGAAAAAAGTAAAATAAAAATAACCCAAATTTTTACACTTTTCATTTTTAACTTTTCACTTTTAATATATTTCCCCAAGAATGTCTCCGACTTCCACATAATCTTTTTGATTTAGATATTTGAAATGATCTTTTCCAAAGAAAAGCAAAATAGAACTTCCAAACTCAAATCTTCCAAGCTCATCACCTTTTTTAAGTTTTATCGGCTTTTCATATTCAATATCAAAAATTTTGTCATAATCTTTTTGGAATCTTTCATCAAAATTTAAAACAATTTTTCCCACAATCATAGCCCCAACCAATACAATATAAAAGTATCTGTCTTTATTATCCCTGCATCTTAATACAATTCTTTTATTTTTAGGAAATACAAGTTCTTTTTCTAAAAATGAAGGTTTTACGGGATAAAGATTTCCCGGAATATATGTAACCCTTACTATTTCCATATCAATAGGTATATGAAAGCGGTGATAATCACTAGGTGAGAGGTATAAATTAATAAAATAACCTTCATTTAAAAAAGTTTCATAAGGGATTAATTCATTTAAAGAATACTCTTTCCCTTTTATTTGATAGACCCTGTTTTCTTTTATTTCATCATGCGCAATAACTTCACTATCACTTGGACTGACGACAATATCATCATCTTCGTAAAATTCGATATATTTTTTGTGTCTTATGAAAAGTTCATTCAATGTTCTGTATTCACACGGATTTGAAGGTTCGTAATCTTCCATATTAATTTTATAAAATTTAACATACATTTTATTTATAAAACACTGTATAAATTTAGGAAAAGACATAGTAGCCATTTTAACGGCTAAATTTGAGATAAAACGGGAGGGATTCATTTTAAGTTTACTCCTTTTTTACCTTTTTTTATTTCTCCAATAACGTAAGCATCGCTGTTTTTCAAAATTTCATCAACATTTTCCCCGCTTACTGCAAAAATCATTCCAACACCCATATTAAATGTTCTAAACATTTCATTTTCATCAACATATTTACTCATAAATTCAAAAATAGGAAGTACTTTTATTTTATCTTTATAAACAACGGCCTCTAAATCTTCAGGCAATACCCTTGGAAGATTTTCAATTATTCCTCCGCCTGTAATATGGGCTAAGGCATGAAGAAAAGGCTTGAATTTTTTAAATTCTTTTACATAAATTCTTGTAGGGGTAAGTAATATATCTATTAATTTCTTATCTTCTATTTTATCATCAAATTTCATATTCAGTTTTTCAAAAAAAAGTTTTCTTACAAGTGAATATCCGTTGGAGTGAATTCCGCTGCTTGGCAAAGCCAATAAAACATCACCCTCTTTTACTTTAGGATTCAGTTCATCCTCTTCCGCAATACCGACGGCAAATCCGGCCAAATCAAAATCACCCTCACGGTACATTCCGGGCATTTCGGCAGTTTCCCCTCCTATTAAAGCACATTCGGCCTGTTTACACCCCTCGGCTATTCCTTTTACAACATCGGCTGCCTCGTCTACTTCCAGTTTTGCAGTTGCATAGTAATCTAAAAAAAATAGAGGTGTTCCAAAATTACATATTAAATCATTTACACACATTGCAACCAAATCAATCCCGACTGTATCAAACTTTTTGGCATCAATTGCAAGTTTTAATTTTGTTCCTACCCCGTCAGTCGCTCCAAGCAAAACAGGCTTTTTATATCCAAGCGGCAGTCTGAATGCCCCCGCAAAACTTCCAATATTACCGACTACATTTTCATTAAAAGTTTCTTTTACAAAAGGTTTTATTTTTTCTACAAAACTATTTCCTGCGTCTATATCTACTCCTGCGTCTTTATAACTAATTTTCATTTTTTTCTTCCTTACATTCGCAATAACAGCTTCCAAAAATTTTGTTGAGTATCCATGTTGAAGGACAAAAATCAAAAAGTCCATAAATCGCTAGCATAATTGCCACAAAAGCAAGCAATATTAAAGCCGCTAAAGTGTAACCTTTTGCAAGCAACCCTAAAATTAAAAGCATCATAAATGCCATTAAAAATCTTTGAAGTCTTTCACCGCATGCAAATTTTTTAGATTTCATATTTCTCCTTTAAAAAATTATACTATTAACTTTTTCCATTTTTTTAGAAGCAATATTTTTTGCTTTTTTGTTTCCTTCATTAATTATATCTAAAATTTCGCTTGTCTTTAAAGACGCCTTTTTTTCTCTAATCGGAGTTAACAATTCATTTATTTTAGCGGCACATCTTTTTTTACATTCAACACATCCGATATTTCCGGCCCTACATTCTTTTTCAATCTCTTCAATCTCATCGGGATTGAATGCTTTGTGATAATCAAAAACTATGCAGACTTCCGGATGTCCCGGGTCTGTTTTTTTAATTCTTGCGGGATCTGTTTTTGCCTGTCTGACTTTAGCCCATATTGTATTTTCATCATCATCCAGATAAATCGCATTATTGAAACTTTTTGACATTTTCCTACCATCAAGTCCGGGAAGTCTAGGAATTTCTGTAAGAAGTTCTTTTGGTTCAGTAAAAATTTCTTTTTTAAAAAGATAATGAAATCTTCTTACAATTTCCCTTGCAATTTCAAGATGCGGCTTTTGGTCTTCTCCAATCGGAACCAAATTTGCATCATAAAGAATAATATCTGCTGTCTGAAGCACAGGATAAGTTAAAAATCCTGCATTGTTTTTATCTTTATATTCTATCTGTTGCAAGGCATCTTTATATGTCGGGTTTCTTTCAAGCCAGCTAACAGGCGTAATCATATTTAATACCAAATAAAGCTCAGCATGCTCTTTTATATCACTTTGTCTAAAAAGGGTTGTTTTTTCCGGATCAATTCCACAGGCTATCCACTCTTTTACAAGTTCAACACTCAATTCGTTTAAATCAAGCCCCTCATCATATTTGGTAGAAAGTGCATGCCAGTCCGCCACAAAATAAAAAGTGTCATATTTATCCTGTAAATTTATCCAGTTTTTAATAACTCCGATAAAATGACCTAAATGCAGTTTTCCTGTCGGTCTCATTCCACTAACTATTCTCAAAACTCCGCTCCTATTTCGGCAAAAAAGCCTTTATATTTTAATTTTGTTTTATTGTCTCCGTCTACTCCGTAAACTTCTTTGTATCTGTACCCTGTTTTTAAAAACAAAGGAATTTTATCAAATTTATATTTAATTCCGGCTAAATAATCATAATGATGATTATCTCCGGCTTTTGCCCATTTTACATTTCCAAGGACAGAAAACCCTAATATATCAGCAGTTTCAACATTTGCATATAAATACGGAAGAGGCACTGTCCAGTCTCCGTTTATGTGAGTGCTTCCCCCGGTTTTAACAATATTTCCACCTACAATCTTGGCATTTTCACCGTCAATTTTAGTATTACCCTGCCATATATCAATACCCACTCCGGCTTCTATATCGGCAACGACAGGTCTGAACTCATAAAAGAGAGTCAAATCATAAGAATTTATATCCATTTTAGAACTGGCGTTTGTAAGCCCGGTGGGAATATTTACATCCCCGAATATTTTGACCCCTCCTGCAATCCAACTGCTGTGACCTGTTGAATGGTATTTTGTATATTGAAATTTAATATTTGGCAAAATAGAAACAGGATGAATGATTTTAACCCAAAAATAAGGATTGTTTTTATTATCAAGTCCCAAATCCCCCGTTTTTTCATTTCCGTCACTCTGGGCAGAAGAGTTGTTAAAATAATTTATTACATCATTTTTTTTAACATATCCGTCAATTTTTTGCTGAGCGTATCCAACACCTGCACTTATACTTAAAATATCAGCATTTGCAAATGTAACTAAACCCGCACAAATCAAACTTAAACTAATCTTTTTCATTTTTCCCTTTTTCTTTTGGAATTAAAACTATAGGTGTACCTGTAAAATCTTCCTTTTTTCTTAAAAAGTTTATCAGATATCTTTCATATGAGAAATGTAAATTTGGCTTATTCATAATAAGCGCGATTGTAGGAGGTTTTGTTTTAAACTGTGTAGCATAATATATTTTGGTTTCCCTGCCTCTAATGTCTGTTGGCAGATGATGCCTGATAGTTGCTTCTTTTATCCATTCATTAAGAAGCGAAGTTGGAATTCTTTTTGAATAATTTTGATATACATAAAGAAGTTTTTCTTTTAATTTATCAATATTTCTTTTTGTTTTTGCACTTATTACCATAAATGGTGCAAAATCAAGGTATTTAAATCTGTCCCTAACCTCGCTCTCAAATTTTTTATAATCCATCTTCGCTTGATCCCACTTATTGGCAACAATAATTGCACCGGTTTTATATTTTTGAATAAGTCCGCCTATTTTTTCGTCAAGCTCTACTATTCCCTCTTTACTATCCAATACCAAAACCGCAATATCCGCTTCTTTTAACACTTTTTCAGTTCTAAGCAGTGCATATTTTTCAACATCTTTAATTTTACTTCTTCTTCTAATTCCCGCAGTATCTACAAAAGTTATATGATAACCTTTAAAATATATACTCTCATCAATCGGATCAATCGTAGTTCCGTCAATATCACTAACTATTGCCCTCTCTTCCCCGACCAATGCATTAAGAAGAGAACTTTTACCCACATTTACCCTACCTATAATCGCCACTTTTATCTCTTTAATATCTTCTAAATTTTCATTTTCTTCACTTAATAAATCTTCTAGCGGAATATCCTGTTCAAATTCACTCACTTCAAAAACCTGTTTTTTTGGCACAAAATTTTTAATTCTCTCAATCAGTTTCCCCACACCCCTGTTGTGAGATACTGAAATCGGATAAATTTCACTGATTCCAAGTTCGTAAAAATTATACATATTTTCTTTAAGTTTATCATTATCCGCTTTATTAACCACTAAAATAATAGGTTTATTAAGTTTTTGCAAAGTCCTTACATATTTTATCTCTTCCTCATCGGGAATTGTTTTTGCATCTACCATATAAAGTATTAAATCAGATTCTTTTGCAATATTCAGGGCTTTTTCTTTTACTTTCTCAAAAAGCTCATCCCTCTCTTCAAGCCCACCTGTATCGATTAAGACAATATCTTCAAGTTCATCATCAAGCGTTACTATCCTTTTTTTAATATCACGGGTAGTCCCAGCTTTTTCACTGATTACCGCATCCCTTTTTCTTAAAATCCTGTTGAAAAGGGAACTTTTCCCAACATTCGGTTTACCAAGAATGGCTATTTTTTTCAACTTTTTCCCTCACTTTTAATTTTACATTGTTTAAATGCTGTCTTTGTAACTTATTTTTTTAGAAAGCAAATCTTTCATATGCAAATAGTTGTTAAGAGCGTTTATATACGCTCTGGCACTTGCAACCATTGTATCAATGCTGAGTCCGTGTCCCATAACAGCCGGTTTATTTTCATCAAATACAACTTTTACCATAACTTTTGCCAAAGCATCTTTTCCCTCACTCACAGCCTCAACCTTATAATCCATTAGTCTTCCGCTAATTCCGCTGATTCTATCAATTACCTTAAATACTGCATCAATAGTTCCTTCGCCAATTGCCGCATCCATATAAATTTTATCCTCAAATTTAATTTTAGCAGCGGCGCTCGGCATTCCATCACTGCAGTCACTAAGCTGAAGTGAAATCAATTCATATGTTTTAGGTGTTTTATCTGATGAATCATTTATAATTGCCAAAATATCTTCATCATAAATTTCTTTCTTCTTATCAGCTAATTTTTTAAATTTCATAAACGCTTCGTTTAATTCTTCATCGCTTATATTTGTAAAACCAAGTGCTTCAAGTTTTTTCTTAAACGCATGTCTTCCGCTGTGTTTTCCTAAAACAATCGTATCTTTTACATCAAGCCCAATATCTTCAGCCCTCATAATTTCATATGTTTCTTTATGTTTTAGCACACCGTCTTGATGAATTCCGCTTTCATGCGCAAATGCGTTTCTTCCCACAATTGCTTTATTTGGCTGCGGTTCTATTCCTGTTACACTTGAAACAAGGCGGCTTGTTGGATAAATTTCTTTTGTATTGATTCTTGTATCAATTCCATCAAACAAATCGCGTCTTACTTTTATAGCCATTACAATTTCTTCCAAAGCAGCGTTACCTGCCCTCTCTCCAAGTCCGTTAATGGTACATTCAACCTGTCTTGCCCCATTTAAAATAGAATACAATGAATTTGCAGTGGCAAGTCCCAAGTCATTGTGACAGTGGACTGAAAAAGTAATATTTTTTGGAAAATATTCAACCAATTCTTTAATCATTGCCCCCATTTCTGTTGGGAATCTGTATCCTACAGTATCCGGAATATTAATTGTAGTAGCTCCCGCTTCAATAACGGCTGAGATTATCTCTTTTAAAAAACTCATTTCACTTCTTCCGGCATCTTCACATGAAAACTCAACATCATCAACAAAACTTCTTGCATATTCAACCGCTTTAACAGCTCTTTTTATAACTTCATCAGGTGTCATTTTAAGTTTATATTCCATATGAATAGGGCTTGTGGCTATAAATGTATGTATTCTTTTAAGCGGAGCCGGTTCAATCGCTTTTGCCGCAGCTTCAATATCTTTATCAAGAGCCCTTGCAAGTGAACAGACTGTAGAATTGGTAATTTCTTTTGCAATACTGTTGATCGCTTCAAAATCTCCCGGACTTGCAGCGGCAAATCCAGCTTCAATAATATCTACGTTTAATTTTTCAAGCTGTTTAGCCACTTTTATTTTTTCTTCAATTGTCATTGACGCTCCAGGAGATTGTTCCCCGTCTCTTAAAGTAGTATCAAAAATTTTTACCATTTCCATTACACATCCTTTATATAATAATTATTTTTATAAAATTTTATCATATTTTAAAAATTTTTTCAATGGAAAAAAATTATCCTTTAGTTTTTTTTATCTTCATATATCCTTTTACCGCCCTGTATATACCATAAAAAGTATAAATAGTTAAATAAAGAGCTATTGCCTCTGTAGGAAAGAGATATAAAAATGACGCCGCTAAAATTATTAAAATTAAAATTTTCATTGCCAGATTTTTATTAAAATCTATTTTCTTAAAACTAGGATATCTGAAATTACTGACCATTAAAATACCTAAAATTACCGCTCCGATTAAAATAAATAAATCAAAATGGCTCTGATATTTTATATCAAGCATTATCCAGCTGCTAAGCACAACTGCTGCTGTCGGAATCGGAAGTCCTATAAAATACCTTGGGTCGTTAATGGCGGTTGTCACATTAAACCTTGCAAGTCTTATTGCGCCAAATACCACAAAAAGCCCGCTTACAAGTGCTCCGAACCTCCCATAGTTATGACCTATGGCGAAAAAAAGCATCATAGCAGGCGCCATCCCAAATGCCACAATATCTGCCAATGAATCAAACTCTACCCCGAATTTTGAAGTAGTATTTGTAAGTCTTGCTACCCTGCCGTCAAGTCCGTCTGCAATTAAAGATAAAATTATATAAATAAATGCTTTTTCAAATTTTCCCTGAGACGAAGCTATTATACTCATAACACCAAAAAACGCACTAAGTGCCGTAAAAAAATTTGGTAAGATATAAGCTAATTTAATTTTCATTAAAATATCCTATTAAACTTTCCCCTGCTTTAACTTTTTGAAATTCAGTAACTTTAATTATAGAATTTTTTGGTAAATACAAATCAACCTGACTTCCAAACATTATCATTCCGTAACGCTCAGCCAATTTTATTTTTCCCAAATCCCTGAACATTACAATTCTTCTTGTTAAAAATCCGGCTATCTGATTCACCACAACTTTATCTTTTCCTTCAAATAAAACCCTGTTTTGTTCATTTAAAGTGCTTGCTTTTTCATTTGATAAATTTAAAAACATCCCGTGAATATACTCTCTTGCACTCATTTCACCCTCAATCGGGCTTCTTTGGATATGCACGTCAAAAAGTGAGAGTCTTATGGAAATTTTAACCATATCTTTATTCAAAATTGGGGCCCTACACTCAATAATTTCAATAATTTCCCCGTCCGTAGGAGAAATAATTACATTTTCTCCTTCTTCTTCAGGTACTCTTTCAGGATTTCTGAAAAAATAGATAAAAAAAGCAAAAACAACAAAAAATATTATCTGCCAAAACAAACTAAATTTAAATAATAAACTTATTAAAAATAAAACCCCACTTGGAATAATAAAAGGATAACCCTCTTTAAGAATTATCTCTGTTTTGCGTGTTTTCATTTTCATTCTCGTCCTCTTTTTTATCAAATTCGGCAATAAGTTCTCTTACCCTGCTTCCTTCAATCACCTCTTTTTCATATAGTTCTTTTACCATCTGTTCAATTACTTCGGCATATTTCTTTAAAAGATTTTTAACATGATGATACCTCTGGGCCAACATCTCTTTTACAAAATTATCTATTTCTTCCTGCATTTTTTCTGAATATTCTTTTGCTTGCCCAAAACCTCCGCCTAAAAATCTACTTGTCTGTTTTTCTAAAACCATAAGTCCCGCTACGTCACTCATACCATAAATCATAACCATTGATTTTATTATGTCGGTGGCTCTTTCAAGATCATTGCTTGCCCCGGTTGAAATTTCACCTATAAAAATCTCTTCGGCAGCCCTTCCTCCAAGCAATGTATCAACTTCGGCAATCAGTTCGCTTTTTTTCATTAAATATTTATCTTCCTGAGGCAAATTCAAAGTATATCCAAGCGCTGCAAGTCCGCGCGGTACAATCGATACTTTTTTAACTTTTCTGGCTTTTGGCGTAACTTCTGCAATTACTGCATGTCCGCTTTCATGATAAGCAACTGTTTTTTTATCTTCTTCATTAAGTCTTCTGCTTCTTTTCTCAAGTCCAGCTATCTGTCTCTCAACTGCTTCTACAAATTCTTCCTGGTTTACTTCCTTTTTACCTTTTCTACCTGCAAGAAGTGCGGCTTCATTAACTATATTGGCAAGGTCTGCCCCGGCAAGTCCTGCGGTCATTCTTGCAATTTCCTCCAAATCCACATCTTTACCGGCTTTTATTTTTTTAACATGTACTTTTAAAATTTCAACCCTGCCTTTAAAATCAGGTTTGTCAACCAATACCTGCCTGTCAAACCTTCCCGGTCTAAGAAGAGCCGGGTCTAAAATTTCAGGTCTGTTTGTGGCGGCTAAAACAATTACCGGTTCATTTGAATCAAAACCGTCCATTTCTGCAAGCAGCTGATTTAAGGTTTGTTCCCTTTCATCATTTCCGCCAAACTGTCCGGCAGCTGCTCTGCTTTTTCCAATAGCATCAATTTCGTCAATAAAAATAATACTTGGCGCTTCTTTTTTAGCCTGGTTAAATAAATCCCTGACTCTTGCAGCACCCACACCTACAAACATTTCTATAAAACTGCTTCCGTTTACTGCAAAAAAAGGCACATCGGCTTCTCCTGCAACCGCTTTTGCAAGTAGTGTTTTACCCGTCCCCGGAGGTCCTACAAGCAAAACACCTTTTGGAATTTTTGCCCCAAGAGAAATATATCTGTCCGGATTTTTTAGAAAATCAACTATTTCTTTAACTTCTTCTTTTGCCTCATCATTTCCTGCCACATCATCAAATGTAACATTTGGTTTTTCACTTTTTATAAGTCCTTTTGCACTTCCGACACCAAAAACACCGCCCATTCCTTTTTGCATACGGCTTGCCAAAAACATCCATATCGCAAAGAAAATAAATATAGGTATAATCCATCCAAATATCAAATCACTGAGCCAGTTATTTGGTTCAGGAAGAGCTCCGTATGGAATGTCATTTTCATCTAAAGTTTTTATTAATGTAGGATCGTTTGGAACTTTTGGAACTGTCACAATAGTTCCGTCTTTCATTTTAGCTTTTATATATGTTTTCCCAATTGCCACATAGGTAAGCTGTTTTTCTTTTGCAAGTTTCTTTATATCGGAATAGGTAAGGCTCATTACGGCAGGTTTCCCTGAAACAAAGGTATTTATACTGCTTTCGGCGCTTGGAGCTATACTTCTAAAGACAAGTATTATAACAATTGCAAATATTATAAATAATAATAACGGATTTTTATTAAAAAAATTGTCATCATTTTTTTTATTATTTTTTCCCATTCATAACCTTTTTTATTTTTTTAAAATTAAAGTCACCCATTCATTTTCCGGTATTTCTTCAACCAATACAAATTCTTTGTATTTTTCTAATACTTTATTTTTATATTTATCAATTATACCAGAAAGAATTAAATAACCATTAACTTTTGTTTTTATATCATTTGCAATAAAAATTAAAATATCCGCAATAATGTTTGCCACTACCACATCATATTTTTTATCAGTATCTCCTGCACTTCCCACCCAGATATCATTATACTTCACATTATTTAATTCAAAGTTTTCCTTTGCTGATTTTACGGCCAGTTCATCTGTATCGCAAAGATCAACAATAGCACCTTTTTTAGCGGCCACAATGGATAAAATCCCGCTGCCGCATCCCACATCCAAAAAAGTATCATCTTTTTTTACATATTTATTTATTGCTTTTACACAGCTTCTTGTGGTTTCGTGATGCCCACTGCCAAAAGCAAGGGCCGGGTCAATAATAATATTTGTTTTTCCTTGTTTATTTTCATACCAGCTTGGATGAATATAAAATTCATCAATTTCAATAGGCTTAATTGATTTTTTATAATTTTCTATCCAGTCAATATTTGATTTTTTTTTAATATTTATTTCCAAATTAATTTTAGTATTAAAAATTTCTTCTAAGACTTTGACATAATCTTTAAGTTCTTTAATCAACCCGTCAAAACTTTCTTCGCTTCTTAAAATAAGTGTATTATCTCTCTCTTCAATTCCGTTATTAAATCTTTCTATCAAAAAATTTTCAATTTCATCTTTAAAAGCGTCTGTTTTAACGCTTAATTCAAAATATTTATCCTTCATTTTTACCTAGTACCGCTTCAAGTTTTTCTTTTAATACCTGTGGAGTAAACGGTTTTACTATATAATTGTTTACCCCTGCCTTTAAAGCTGTGATAACTTCTTTTTTACCGCCTTCGGTAGTTACCATAATAATCGGTATATTTTTATATTTTTCTTCTGCTCTGATTTTTTTTACAAGTTCGAGTCCGTTCATATTCGGCATATTCCAGTCAGTTATAACAACTCCTATATCAGGGTTTTCCTGCAAAGCCTGCCAGGCTTCCACTCCGTCTGCCGCCTGGACAATATCTTTATATCCAAGTCTTGCCAAAGTATTTTGAATAATTCTTCTCATAGTTGAACTATCATCTACAACTAAAATTTTCATTTTGTCTCCTTAAACATTTTTCTCAAATCTATTTTTCCTTCATAAAAAGCTTTACCTATTATTACTCCGTATATATTTTTTTCTTTTGCCTTAATTATATCATTTTCGCTTGCAACGCCGCCACTTGCTATAACATCTTTTTTAGATGCGTTTTGAATTTCTAAAACAAAATCAAGATTAAGCCCCTGCAAAGTCCCGTCTTTGCTTATATCTGTCGCAATTATACACTCAATCTGAGAATTTTCAAATTTTTTTGCCAAATCAACAGCTTTTATATTTTCTTTTTCTTCCCATCCGCTAACTGCTACATATCCCTCTTTTGCATCTATACCAACTGCTATAGGATATTTTTTTGCCAAATCTATTACATATTCAGGATTCTTAGCTGCAACACTTCCCAAAATCAATCTGTTTATACCTAAATCCAAATATCTTTTTATAGTTTCTTCATCTCTTATTCCGCCTCCAAGCTGAATTTTTAAAGATGTGTTTTTTCTAATTTTTTCAATTGCTTTTATATTTTGGGGGCTGCCTTTAAAAGCCCCGTTTAAATCAACCATATGAAGCCACTCTGCTCCCATATCTTCAAATTCTTTTGCTATATCAACCGGATTTTCACTGTAAACCTTCGCACTTTCCATATCACCTTTATAAAGCCTTACGGCTTTCCCGTCTTTTAAATCAATAGCAGGAAACAGTATCATTTTAAACCTTTACAAAATTTTCTAAAATTTTAAGCCCCGCGTTATGGCTTTTTTCCGGATGCGGCTGAAAACCGAATACATTATCTTTATTTACCGCACTTACAAATTCATAACCGTAAATCGTCTTTCCTATAACATATTTATTATCACATACCACATGATACGAATGTACAAAATATAAATAAGGATTGTCTAAATCATTAAACAAAGGGGATTTTTTATTAAAAAACATTTTATTCCAACCCATATGAGGGATTTTATGCGCTCCCACTTTTTCTTTATCAAATCTGACAACTTCACCCTCAATAATTCCCAGTCCTTCGTGTGCGCCGAATTCTTCACTCCTCTCAAACAAAAGCTGCATTCCAAGACATACGCCTAATACATATTTTCCGCTATTTATATACTCTTTTATCGCTTCATCCATTCCGGTTGTTTTTAAATGCTCCATTGCATCACCAAAAGCACCGACTCCCGGAAAAATCAATTTATCATAATTTTTAAGCTTATCGGGAACACTGACTATTTCGGCTTTTGTTCCTATTTTATCAAAAGCGTTTTTCACACTTGCTAAATTTCCCATATTATAATCGACTATACCGATTTTGTATTTTCCTTTATCCATTATACATTCTCCATTATTTTATATCTTTACCTACATTTTTCATATAATATGCAAGCGCAAATAAAAGCAACGTGACGGATATAAGTAAAAGAGCCGCATATTTTAATTTTTCAGGTGCTACCATTGCGGATTTGAACACCATCATAAGCCCTTCAATGGCCAAAGCTATAATAATACTTCCCAAAAATTTAATCATTGTTTTATGTATGGCGAAAGGATGTTCTTCTTTTTCTCCGACGACCTCTTCACTCATAATAGTTTTTACCAAATCAAAAATAGCAAGAGAGAGGGTAATTAAAATAGTTGACTCAAACATTTTCTTAACATCTATATTACTGATGGTATAAGTAAAAAACATTTTAACCCCGTAATAAAAAAGAAGTACCACAATGGCAAACAAAGCTGCACTGAAAATGGCATAAATTACTTTATTGAAATTAATAAACCATACGTCGCCTCTTTCCTTGTGGATAAATTTTAAAATTTTTTCAAGTGGAATATCTATAACAGCGACATACAGTAAATCACCCCTATCATTAAAAACGGGATACGCGGCGCTTATTACAATTTCTCCCCCTACCAGACTTGGATAAGGGTCTGTTATAATACATTTTTTCTCTTTTACGGCTTTATAAAAATATGTTCTGTTTGACTGGTTTAATTCAATATTTATTTCTTTAAATTTATTTTTATTTGTAATCATTTTACTTATCTGTTTGCCGTTTGCATCAAGAATATATGCAACATTTGCTTCGGGAAGCTCATTAATTATTCTAAGCAAACCTTCATACACTACATCCACTCCGATATTTGGAAGTCTGTTTGGTATGTTTCTTTGCATTAAGTAACAAAAATATGCCCTGGCTTCTTTACGGATTTTCTGAAATTCCTGAATTTCTTTTATATACATTTTTCTTCCTTTAAAATATTAATCAACTCTTCTATACACAATCCCATGGCTGTAGATTCATAACCTTTTACATTTTTTATATATTTTTTGCAAAACCCTTCCACCATACATGCTCCGGCTTTCCCCTGCCATTCATTTGAATCTAAATATTTTTCTAAATCTGATTCATCAAATTCAAAAAACTCATATATAGTCTCATCACATCTTCCGTAAACCTTACCGTTGATTTTAACCCACATAGAAGTTATAATTTTTATCTCTTTTCCGCTTTGCGCTAAAAGCAATTTTTTGGCATCCTCACGTGATTTTGCCTTTCTTAGAATATTCTTACCGTCAGTTACCACAGTATCGGCTGTTATTATTTCATCATTAAAACATTTAACACATTCTTTGAATTTTCCCCAGCTAGCATTTATTACAAATTCGTAAGGATCTGTAAAATTAAGTTTTTCTTCATCAAAATCACAGCTTTTCTGAATAAACTCAATCCCTGTTTTTTTTAATAATTCAGCCCTGGTGCTCGATGAAGAACAGAGTATAATCATAAAAACCTTTTTAATTAAAATTTTAACATAAAATGATATTCAAAAACATTTTTTGAATTTTGATAATAATGCATATATTTAATATTATATTTTTCACATATCTGTTTTACTATATTAAGTCCGATCCCCAGTCCTCTTTTATGAGTATGCTCTCTGTAATTTTTTTCAAAAATATTTTTTGAATCTTTTATCTTATCCCCTAGTGTTTCAAATTTCAATATATATTTATTTTTCTCTTTTTTTAAAGATATAAATATATCTTCGCCTTTTGAGTATTTAATTGAATTTGAAATATTATTATCAATAATTCTTTCAAGTTCTATTTTATTTATAATAAAAAACAGATTATTATCAATCTCACAGATAAATTTTTTATTATGTGATTTTGCAATCCTGCCAAAAAAATCGATTCTCTCCTTTAAAACTTCTGAAACATCGATATTTTCAGGTTTATATTCAACAACATTATTAGAAGAAATATATGCCAAATCCTCATAAGAATTGCTAAGCATAGAAACAGCCGCATCTATTTCATCTAAAATTTCCTCCTCATTGCAGGAATCCCTTAATAATTCTATATTTAACAAAATTACATTAAGGGGGGTTCTGATTTGATGAATGGTATCTACAATAAAACGTCTGTTTAAATATAAAAGCTGTCTATTTTTATTTATTTCGTCGTTTAACTGTTTAAACAACATATTATAATTGCTTTTTAATTCAGCCAATTCCTTAATAAAAGAATCTTTCATCTGGCATTTTTTTCTTTCCTTAAATGCATTAACTAATAGATTGATATTTTTAATAAAATATTTTTTAGCAAAAAAATAAAAAAACAAAATAAAAAATGTAATCAAAATAAGAATTATCAAAAAATTTTCAAATAATTTTTTTTGTGATTGTTTTAAACTTGTCAAGTCAAAATCCATCTCTATTATTAACCTGTTGTCTTTATTGTTAACAATACCGTTAACTAATACAAACATTTTTAAACTGTTATCTTCCAGTTTATAAATAATATTATTATGCTTTTTAAAAATATTTATAATATAATCCATTATTTCTATACTGCTTTTTTTGGCAATATCTTTATCTTCACTGAAATACAATAAAAAATTTTTTGAAAATGCCCATATTTTATTTAAAGGTAATTTTTTATCAAATCTTTTTTCAAAATTGACAGGATAAATTAAATATTTACTAACTAAATATAATTTTAAATCCTTAATTGCAGGTTTTACAAAATGATATATTTCTTTTAATTTGGGATAAATATCCAAAACATAAGCCAGCTGAAGTAAATATTTTCCATCATATGAACGTGTTAAATAATACTGTTTCAGATTTTTAGAAGCAACATCTAAATAAATAGGTGAAATATCTATTTTCTTTTTTTCATTAAAAACATCGTCTAAAATTTTTCTAAAAGCCGGAAATTTTCCCAAATCATATCCAATATCGGGAGTATATGTACCGTTTATTATTTTATAATTTCTGTCTATCTGAAAAATTTCATATTTTCCAATATCCAAAGTGGAATTTAAAATTTTGGAAGCTTTTTGTATATTAAATTTACCGTTTTTATAAAATCCATTTAACCTAAACGTATTTTTTATATTTATTTTTTCATGTATTTTATAAATATAAAGGGATTTATCAAATATGTTTTTAAATTTGTCTTTTATAGTCAAAGCTTCTATTTTATGTTTATTTACAAAATTGTTAAATAAAATTTCTTTTGCTTTAAAATATTGAGCATACACTATTAAACTGATAATCAAAAAAAAGAAAAAGAAAAAGAAAAAAAGCAGTTCATTAATAGAAAATTTATGCTTTAACAAATTTATACCCTATACCAACAACACTTACAATATATTTATTGTTTAATTTTGATTTTAATGAACTAACCAATTGTCTTAACGGATAATTTTCCTTTTTTTCACCTTCCCACACAAAATTTATAATTTCTTCTTTAGGAACAGTTCTGTTTAAATTGGTAATTAAAATATACAAAAGTCTTCTTTCTTTTTTTCTAAGATCAACTGGTTTATCATCAATAAATAGATCCATTGTACTTTTTATAAACCTTAGATTGTCAATGATAATTTCATCATCATTATTATTTTCTTTTTGTTTATTTAATAAATTCTTTATTCTAATTAAAAGTTCCTTTGCATGAAAAGGTTTTTTAATATATTCATTACATCCATGATTATATGCTTTTTCTATATCTTCAATTTCAGCAGATGCTGTTATCATAATCACTATTGCATCAGGATTTTTATGCTTGATAAGTTTTAATAACTTATGCCCGTCAAGTTTCGGCAAATTTATATCAAGCAAATAAACATCATAATCATTTTCTAAAATTTCATTAAAAGCCTCTTCTCCGTCACCAGTTATATTTACACTAAAATTATTTTTTTCTAAAACCTTTTTCAGGGCATTTGCCAAAGGTAAATCATCTTCCACTATTAATAAATTCATCCCCCTTTTTCTCCTTTTATAAAAATTTTTCTTTTACTTTATTCATCATTTCATCTATTTTGCTTTCATCTTTTCCGCCGCCCTGTGCAAAGTCAGGTTTTCCACCGCCTTTCCCGCCAACGATAGGAGCAAATTCTTTGATAAGTTCACCTGCTTTAATTTCAGGTATTTTACTTACAGCCACAATAGAAACTTTACCATTGTTAACTCCAGCCAAAAATGCAACCAGATTATCAATTTTACCTTTTAAGTCTGTTGCAATTTCCCTGAGATTTGCATTATCAATTCTTTCAATTACAAAATTGATACCGTTTTTTTCTATCGGTTTAATCTCTTTAACCGCCGCTTTTTGAAGAGTTTTAATTTCCTCTTTTAATTTTTTAATTTCCTCTTTTTGCTTTTCAATAAATGTTTTTATATCTTTTGCTTTATTTTCTGCCTTAATTTCTTCCACTAAGTCTCTATAACCTTTTGCATATTTATATGCACTAAGCCCGGCAACCGCCTCAATTCTTCTAACACCTGCACTGACCCCGCTTTCTTTTGTTATATAAAAACTTCCGATTTCAGCCGTATTTTTTACGTGGATTCCACCGCAAAGCTCAACTGAAAAATCTCCAAATTTTACCACCCTTACAATATCGCCATATTTTTCACCAAAAAGAGCCATAGCCCCTAGTTTTTTAGCCTCATCAATTGGCATTTCGGCTACTTCGCCTTTAATTCCTCTTGCTATTACATTATTTACCATTTCTTCTATTTTATCAAGTTCTTCTTTAGTAAGCGCTTTTGGATGGGTAAAGTCAAATCTAAGCCTGTTAGCTTCAACCAAACTTCCAGCCTGAGTTACATGTTCTCCCAATACTTTTCTAAGTGCTGCGTGAAGCAAGTGGGTAGCTGAGTGGTGTTTTGCAATTTCACGTCTCATTTCATCAACAATTGCCTCAACCTCATCGCCTATTTTTAGTTTTGCATCTTCCACTTTTGAGAGGTTTCTTTCATCAAATTTTTTAGTATCCACTACTTTTGCACAAATTTCATCGCCGCATTTAATAATACCTTTATCTCCTATTTGCCCTCCGCTTTCTGCATAGAAAGGAGTTTCTTCTAACATCACCCAGCCAGAACCGTTAAGTTCTTTTACTTCATTAAATTCTTCATCAAAAAGGGCTTTTATTTTTGTTTTATGAGATGTTTTTTCATATCCTACAAATTTATTTGCCCCGTATTTTTCTAGGTCTTTAAGATTTATTTTTTTATCCCCGCTGCCTTTCCAATTAGCTCTAGCTCTTTCTTTTTGCTCGTTCATAAGTTTTTCAAAAGTTTCAATATCCACTCTTTTTCCAACTTCCCTTAACATATCCTGGGTTAAATCAAGAGGAAATCCGTATGTATCATAAAGTTTAAATGCAATTTCACCGCTGAATATATCGCCTGTTGTTTTGGCAAGTGCTTCTTTAAATAACTCCATTCCTTTATCAATAGTGGCAAAAAATCTCTCTTCTTCCATTTTCATAGCGTCTTTTACAGCTTCTTTTTTCTCAATCAGATATGGATACTGATGTCCCATTTGATTTACAAGGGTATCAACGATTTTATACATAAAAGGTTCTTTCATTCCGAGCATATAACCGTGTCTTACGCCCCTTCTTAAAATCCTCCTTAAAACGTATCCCCTGCCTTCCCTGTCAAATCTTACACCCTGGGCTAAAAGAAAAGTAACAGCTCTTATATGGTCTGCTATAACCCTGTGAGATGCCCCTCTTTTATCTGTAAAATATTCTTTTCCAGTAATTTCTACAACCCTGTTTATTAAGGGTTTAAAAATAGAAGTTTCATAGTTGCTTGTAACCCCTTCTTTAATGGCAGTTATTCTCTCAAGCCCCATTCCTGTATCGATACTTGGTTTTGGAAGCGGCGTTAAATTTCCTTTTTCATCTCTATTATACTGCATAAAAACCAAATTCCAGATTTCAAGAAATCTGTCCCCTTCTCCTCCTAAATAATCTTCGGGTGAATTAAACTTATCGGCTCCCTGGTCGTAATGTATCTCGCTGCATGGCCCGCATGGACCTGTATCTCCCATTTGCCAGAAATTGTCCTTATCCCCCATTTTTACAATTCTATCTTTACTAACATACTTTTCCCAAATTTTCCCGGCCTCATCATCGCTTTCGTGGATTGTAATCCAGAGTCTGTCCTTATCAAGTTTAAGAACTTCTGTCACAAATTCCCATGCATATGCAATTGCCTCTTCTTTAAAATAATCCCCGAAAGAAAAGTTTCCAAGCATTTCAAAAAGCGTATGGTGACGGTTTGTATATCCTACATTTTCCAAGTCATTGTGTTTTCCGCCGGCCCTCATACAAAGCTGGCTTGAACAAGCCCTAGGAGGCTCAGGGGCTGGTTTTTCCCCGGTAAAAATAGGTTTAAACTGAACCATTCCCGCATTTGTAAAGAGCAAACTCGGATCATCCGGCACAAGCGGGGATGACGGATAAACCTTATGTCCCTTTTTTTCAAAAAAATCTAAAAATTCTTTTCTTATATCCATTAATGGCCTTTTTTGATAAAATTTTAACTAAAAAAAACAAAAAATGGAAAAATATTTTTAAATTAAAAATTTAAAGTGAAAAACAACAAATGTATGAAAAAGAATTAAATATTTTAAAGAAAAAAAACCGACTCCGTAAAAGGAATCTTTATCCTGACAATATAACAGATTTGGCAAGTAACGATTATCTGGGACTTGCAGAAAATAAAAAAATTTTAGATAAAGCCTGCTCTAAAGCTAAAGAATTTAAATCACACTCAGCAAAAGCATCGATGCTTGTAAACGGCTACCATAGGGCACATAGACTACTTGAAGACAAATTAAAAAATCTTAATAATTTTGAAGAGGCTTTAATTCTTGGCAGCGGATTTTTAGCAAATATGGCTTTGTTTGAACTTGGCAGAAAAGGTGATATTTTTTATGTGGATGAAGAATACCACGCAAGCGGAATAATCGGAAGCAAACTAACTGGTGCCGAAGTTAAATTTTTTAAACATAATGATTTTGAAAACTTAAAAAAAATCTCAGTTGATTATAAAAAGTACAATAGAGTTTTTACAGTGGTTGAGGGGATTTACTCTATGATGGGAGATAAGGTAAAAAAAGAAATAACAGATTACGCCCAGGAAATAGGACACCTGATAATAGACGAAGCCCACAGTGTAGGTGTAATTGGAAATAATTTAATGGGAATTACTGATGAATATAATTTAAATCCGAACAAAACCATAAAAATGGGAACTTTAGGAAAAGCA
This sequence comes from Lebetimonas natsushimae, assembly GCF_002335445.1. Classification (NCBI taxonomy): domain Bacteria; kingdom Pseudomonadati; phylum Campylobacterota; class Epsilonproteobacteria; order Nautiliales; family Nautiliaceae; genus Lebetimonas; species Lebetimonas natsushimae. Next base: position 54,310 of record NZ_BDME01000007.1, read on the forward strand.
CTTGGAAGTTACGGGGCTTATATTTTGGCAAAAAAAGAAGTAATTGAATTTTTACTTAATAAGGCAAGAAGTGTAATTTATACAACCGCCTTAAGCCCTGTCGATTCACTGATTGCATATTACGGTTTGGAAGAAATTGAAAATAACCTGAATTTGTTTAAAGAAAAAATCAAAAAAAGAAAAGAACTTTTTAACACTGATTCGCTTATAAAAATAATTCCTGCAAAAGACAATGAAACACTGCTTCAAAAACAAAAAGAACTTTTAGAAAAAAATATTTTAATTGGCGCTATTCGCCCCCCAACAGTTAAGAATCCAATTTACAGGGTTATTTTAAGAGCGAATGTAAATCTTGATATAATTTCTAAAACTTTAAATTTTTTAGGAGATAAATGATAAAAAAGATTTTTACCTTTTTTTTAATGATTTTAAGCTTAATTATTTTAGCTGGAATTGGATATTTATTTTATTTATATAATGATACAAGGTTTGTAGCTTCAAAAATCATTTATTACAATCCTCCAATTTCAGCCAGATTTTATGACAGAAACGGCAAACTTATTGATGTGAGATTTTCAAAACAAAACCGTTTCTATGTAAAATATAAAGATATACCGGGAAGAGTGATAGAAACTTTAATCGCCACAGAAGACACTTCTTTTTTCGAACATGAAGGGATAAACATAAATGCCATTTTAAGGGCACTCATAAAAGATATAAAAGCAGGGAAAAAAGTTGAAGGAGCCTCCACAATAACACAGCAGTTAGTCAGGAATATTTATTTAAACAGAAAAAAAACACTAAAAAGAAAATTAAAAGAAATTATCATTTCCATGAAAGTAGAACATATTTTAACCAAAGAACAAATTCTTGAGAGATATCTAAACCAGATTTATTTCGGTCACGGATACTATGGAATAGCCACAGCATCCTATGGATATTTTCACAAAAAATTAAAAGATTTAAGTCTAAAAGAAATAGCAATGCTTATAGCCCTTCCTAAAGGTCCAAGCCTTTACGATCCGACCAAACATTATGAACTCAATTTAAAAAGGGCAAATTCCATTGTCAAAAGAATGTATCTTCTTGGCTGGATTAATGCGGACGAATACAAACAAGCCATTTTAGCACATCCAAAAGTTTATAAATACATGATAGCCCCTGAAATTAAAAATTTAGTTGGATATGCGATAGATACTGCAATAAACAGACTCTCAAAACAATATCACAATTTATTAAGTAGAGGATACGATATATATTTAACAATTGACTTAGATTATCAAAAAATAGCAAATAAAGCCCTTTTACAAAATCAAAAAAGACTATTACAGTTAAACCCGGAGCTTAATAAATCAAATTTAAATGGAGCGTTAATTAATATAAATCAAAAAACCGGGGAAGTTTTAGCTTTAATCGGGGGAGTTGATTATAAAAAAAGTAAATTCAACAGGGTAACCCAGTCTAAAAGAAGTGTTGGAAGCGCCATAAAGCCTTTTATTTATCAAATAGCCTTAAACATCGGTTATAATCCTGCAAGCCTTATTCCCGACATCAAAAGAACTTTTAAAATTCCAACCGATACACCAGAAGAAGACAAATACTGGAAACCAAAGAACTATGAAAAAAACACCCTAGGACTTATAACTTTAAGAGAAGCCCTCGTTCATTCAAGAAATCTTGCTACCATTAATCTTGTGTTATCAATAGGTCTTGATACTGTTTTAAAAGAACTTTATAACCTCGGATTTAACAACCTTCCAAAAAATTTAAGTATAGCCCTAGGAAGTGTGGGTATTCCTATGTGGAATTTCGCCCAGAATTATACAATTATTAGCAATTACGGAACAAAAAGTTATTTACATATCGTAAAAAAAATAGTTATGCCAAAAGATGAAATGGTTATAAGAATGGAACCTAAATATGAATATATCGAACCGGATTATCAGGCATATTTGATGATAGATATCCTAAAAGATGTTGTTAAAAAGGGAACAGGAAGAAACGCAAGAATAAACGGTATTGAAATAGCAGGAAAAACAGGAACCACCAATAATTATACAGATGCTTGGTTTTGCGGATTCACACCGGACAGTGAAACACTTGTCTGGTTTGGAAATGACGATTATACAAGTTTAGGCAAATCAATGACAGGGGGAAGGGTAAGCGCACCCGCATTTAAATATTTTTATCAAAATCTTTTAAAAATACACCCTGAACTGACTCGTCATTTCAAAAAACCAAAAAAAGTTAAAACTTTTATATTGCCAAACGGCAAAAAAGAGCTCTTCACCCCTCTTTCCCCTCCTCCAAAACAAACTTACGGAGTACCGGTTTTTTAATCTCCCCCACACTCATAAAAACACCGGCAAAAAATACCAAAATCCCACCGATAATTTGATACACATTTGGCACCTGCCCCAAAACAATCCAGGCAAGCAATATTGCAAAAAACAAGTCAGAAAAAGCAATAATTGAAGCGGTTGTAACTTTTATATAATTAAGTGAATCATACCATAAAAAAAGCGCTATTGCTGTATGAACTATTCCGGTAATAGCAGAAACAATTACTGCCTCAGTAGTAAGATTAAAATCATTTATAAATAAAAATGGAAATGTTAAAAAAATGGATATAAAAACCTGCCAGGCGGTAACATCAATAGCTTTGTGATATTTTGTGGCAATTTTAGAAAAAAATCCCAAAAGCCCGTAAAACACCCCTGAAAAAATGGCAATTAAAACATACTTGTTTATTTCAATTTCACCTTTTACACTGAAAAGCACTCCTAAAAAAGCCAAAAATACTGCGATTATCAGGTTTTTTGTGAGTTTCTCCCTTAAAAAAATTACAGACAAAATAATAGTAAAAATAGGCCCCGTATAATACATAACAATCACAGTTGAAATGCTTATAAAATTTACCGCCCAAAAAAGAAAAATCCAGTTAAGACTAAGCATTACACCTGAGAGAAACACAGGCCAAAAAGGTTTTAATTTTAAAAGCTCTTTAAATCCGGTTTTTTTAATTGCAAAATATAATAAAAATGGAAAGGCAAAAATAACCCTCAAAAACACAAAAACACCGCTTGGCAGGTGTGAGAGAATAGACATAATAGGAGTACTGCCCCATAAAAAAGCGGCAGTAAACATTTCAATTAAGCCTCTTTTTTTCATTTTTTAATCTTTACTTCGTATATTCCCCCATCTCTAAAAGTAGTGGCAAGTTTTTTAACTTCCATTTTAATATTTTTTTCTCTTGCCTTATCTAAAAAGCTATCTAAATGAGTCAAATATTTTTTTCTCTCAAGCACTTCTATAAGCTCTTTAAATCCACTTTTTAAAATTAAGCTTTTAGCCAGATTAACTTCACCAATTAATGCAAGATACCTCTCAAAAATATGCTCTTCTTTGAATGCTGTAAAATGTAAAATTATGCTTCTATCTAACTCTTTTTGAGAATAAAAACTTGGCAGAAAATGATAAATCCCGTCTTTAAAATCCATTTCTTTAATTTCAAAAAATTTTAAATCCCTTTTTTTATAAATAAAAATACCGTTTTCGTTTTTAACCACATTTTCTGCGTCATATTTATCGTGTTTAGCAATAACCCTTACAACCTCAACCCCTGAATCTACTAAATTATTGAGTTCTTCATAAACATCCCTATCAAACACATCCACAAAAACATCTTCGCTAAAATATCTTTTTTTAGAATAATAAATGGTAACTATAAGCGTTGAATTATTTTTAGCAGCGTATAAATGAAAAGTATCGGCATCAAACTCAAACACCTCACCTTGATTCATCTCTTTTGGATTATCCACTCTTCCTACTGTTACATTTCCTTTCAAAACAAAAATTTTTTCTTTTACTCCTGCAAAATGAGGTTTTGCTATATAGCTAGCGTTTTTTTTAAGATTCATTTTATAACTTTCAAACTCCTCATTTTTTTCAATCAGCGTAACACTAACCCCTTCTTCCTTTATCTCCCCTTCACCTACAAGCTCGCCAAAAGGCACTCCCAAAATCTCAGCAATAGCCCATATTGTTTTTATAGTAGGATTTGTTTTATTTTCTTCTATTTTAAAAAGAGTAGATTTTGCAATTCCGGCTTTTTTGGCAAGTTCGCTTAAATTTAGACCTTTGTTTTCTCTAAGAAACTTTATTTTTTCTCCAAGTGTCATTTCAATCCTTTTTATTAAACTTACTTATTTAATTCCCAATTTTTTACTATCCTTTAATTCATAATCATAAAATAAAGAAATCCATTCATACTCCATATAAATGTCATTATCAATTACTTTAATACAATCCTTTTTTAAAGTATAAGTTGAGGGATTTATTCCAAAAAATGGTCCAAAAATTGAAATTATTATTTTAGAATTAATTGCATCAATTAAATTATTGCATTTATTGAGCATTTTTAAATAAACTCTTTTTGCGTTTTTTTCATCATTATCAATTAAATAAAGATTTATTAAAATAGCGCCTAAATTAAAATTATCACTACTTATAGAATGATTATATTTTACTTTTTCAAGTTCTTTTTTTGCTTTTTCTTTTTCAAAAATCACTTTATAATACAAAGAATTTTTCGGCAGATATTTACAATAATCCAAATGCCTTTTTAAATCTTCTAAATTTCTCCAATAAATATACATTAAACAAAGCTTTCCTTTTAAATACTCATTATCAAACTTTTCAAGCAGTCCCTCCAGAGTAAATTCTTCAAAACTATCTATCTCTTTTTTACTAAACATATCCCATAATGTTATTTTGTAATGTTTAAAAAAATCTCTATCTAAATTTTTCCAATGTTTTTTAGCAAAAGCCTTTTTATCTTTTACAAAACAATCAAAAAATTTATATCTTTTAGAATTTGCAAGATCAATTAAATCAGGCTTTAAAAATTTAAGTTTGCAACTAGTTATATTCATATCCATCACAATGGATTTTAACACACTTTTTATATGAGATTTTTCATAAATTTTTTTAGCTGTTTCAAAATCACCCTCTTTTAAAGCCTTTTGAAATTTTTCTTTTTCTCTTAGTTCTTTTAACCTGCATTCTTTTACTATTTGATTAATATCATAAGGAGAAGGTGAGAAATATTTTCCGGTTTTTATAAAACTTACCATATCTTTGAATCTATAAAATCTCATACCACAACAAATATAAGATTTAGTTTTAATTTTTTTATCACATATTTCATCATAAGCGGTAATAACTCTGTATTCATACTTTTTTGAATTAAATTCAAAATATTTTGCATTTAAAAATAAAAATATAAACATAATTAAAAAAAATTTCATCTATTAACCTTTTTAAAGCCAAAAGAGTCTCATATAAATTTTTCTGTTTCTTTTAAGAAATTATAACAAAATATTTGTTTCTTATTGACTAACACAAATAAAACAAATATAATTTTAAAAAAGGTATTTGATGAATTTAATTCAGGGAATTGCCACAATTATAATCACACTTCTTGGAAGTGAAGTATTTATTGTCCCAGCAATCAGTGCAACATACAGCGGATGGGCTTCATTATTTGTATGGTTTTTAATGGCATTTATGATTTTACCGGTAGCTTTTGTATTTGGAAAACTTGGAAAAATATATCCAAGTGCAGGAGAAAGTGCAACATTTGTGGGTGCGGCTTTCGAGAAAAAATTTGAAAAAGCAACATCTTTTTTATACCTCTCCATAATACCTATCGGTCCACCGGTTGTAATAATTACTGCGGCATCATACCTTGCAGGAGCATTTGGACAAAAATATCTTATTGATTTTATTGTTTTTGCAACCATAATAATTCTAACATTAAATCTTTTATCACTAAATATTTCATCAAATATAAATATCTTTATTACATTTACAATAACAGCCATTATCATCTGCTTTTTTATATATGCACTTTTTCAAAATTACCACATCACAAACCACAAATTACATATCATTAAAACTTTCGCAATTGTGTTTTGGTGTTTTGTAGGAATAGAAGCATTAAGCCATATATCACACGAATTTAAAAAAGAAAATGATTTTTTTAAAGCGGTAATTATAGGAATAACAACAGTTGCATTTTTATATATGGCCGTAACTTTTGCGGTTTTGGTATTCAACGCATACGGCAATGAATCAAAAAACCTCCGCTCTCTTGTAATAATTGCATCAAAAATCATACCTTATACAGACAAATTAATAGCATTTATCGCTTTTAGCATATGCATAATGGTCCTGAATTTATATGTTGCAGCTCTCACTCGTCTGGCAACCACTCTGAATATAAGGCTTTAAAAAAGCTCTTTTTATTATTGTGGGAATAATTTTTATTGTTAGTGTTTTGAAATTTAAACTCAATTTCAAAATAGATCTGCTTATCACCTACGCAAACGGATTTTTGTATTAATCTATTTTTTTAGTTTCGCTGTCGGCATTAAAAATTTTAAAAAACAAAATATCTTTTTTTGCCGTTGTTTCAATGAGCTTAATTATATTTACAATAGGATTTGATATGATTTATGCAGCAGTAACTTTTTTGATATTTATAATTTTACAAAGCAACGACTAAATATACACTTCAAAAATAAAAATATTACAGCTCAATGCTTCATTTTGCTAAAGCATCACTCAAATTTTACTAAAAATTGCAAACGCAAGCGCCCTAACGGGTCAAGTGCAATTTTTTTAACGTAAAAATTTCGTTAACTTCCGCTACGCTGTAATATTTTTACTTTTCCGTTATTTAGTCAAAATCTTTTACAAAAAAAGAGGTTTAAAAAACCTCAAAACTCGCAAGTAATTTGCCTATTCTTTTAATTACCTCTTTTTGTCCTAAAACACTTAGCATTGCAGCAAGGTCAATTCCTTTGGTATCCCCTACCATTGCAATACGAAGCGGAGGCATAAGTTCTCTAGGTTTAATTTGTTTTTTTTCTAAAAATTCATGCATTACATCATGCCAGTCTGTTGGAAGTTTTGGATTTTTATCTTCTAAAAACACCACAAATTCCCTTAAGTTGGCTAAAACTTCATCTTTTAAAAATTTTTTAACCGCTTTTTCATTATATTCGCTTGGGGCATTTAATATTTTTTCAATCTCTAAAGCCATCTCTTTTAGGGTTTTTACCCTCTCTTTAAGTTCATCTATTAAAATCTCTTTTCTATCATGATTTACTATATCAACTCCAAAATCATCTCTAAGCAGTTTTTCTATTCTTTCATTTGAAGAATTTTTAATATAATGGCTATTTAACCAATCAAGCTTTTCTTTATTAAACCTACTAGGCGCTTTATTTATATCTTTTGGGTCAAACAGATTTATCATCTCTTCTATAGAAAAAATTTCCTGGTCCCCATAAGACCATCCAAGACGCACTAAAAAGTTAAGCAAAGCTTCCGGAAGATATCCTTCTCTTTTGTATTCCATTACATCCACAGCACCGTCACGCTTGCTCATTTTACCGCCTTTTTCATTATGAATCATAGGCACATGGTAAAATTTAGGCACATCCCAACCAAAAGCTTTATAAATCAAAATCTGTTTAAATGTATTTCTTAAATGGTCATCACCTCTTATGATATCAGTCATCCCCATTTCATGGTCGTCAATCACCACTACAAAATTATATGTAGGGGTCCCGTCACTCCTTGCTATAACAAAATCATCAATCTCCTTTGCTTCTACACACTGCAATCCCTTAACACCGTCTTCAAAACAGATTTTACCTTCAAGTGGTGCTTTAAATCTTATTACATAAGGTTTGTCAAGTTCACCTTTAAAATCTCTGTATTTTCTGATATCAATAGGAGGAGTTTCACCTTTCATTCTTGCATTTCTGATTGTTTCAAGCTCTTCTTTTGTCAGATAACATTTATAGGCAAGTCCTTTTTCTAAAAGCTCATTTATATATTTTTTATAAATATCAAATCTTTCACTCTGAAACACCACCTCATCGTCATAATTTAAATTAACCCAGTGAAATGCTTTAATTATCGCATCAACTGCTTCCTTTTTGTTTCTGCTTAAATCTGTATCTTCAATTCTAAGTCTGAATTTTCCATTATTTTTTCTGGCCCAAAGCCAGTTAAATAGTGCAGTCCTAAGTCCTCCGATATGGAGATATCCCGTAGGAGATGGCGCAAATCTTGTAACAACCATTATTTTCCTTTTTTATGGAATTATACCAACTCTTATTAATGGAAAATGTATAATGAAGAATGGAAAATTACAATTAATCTTTTTAAATTATCCATTATCCATTTTTCATTATCAATTTATTCAACATTTTCACCCCAACCATCACAATAATAACCTCAAGTACAGCCGCCACAACAAGAACATTATACCAATAACTGCTTATTGTATGATTCTGATATGCAAGGGAAGCAACTGCAATCATTAATGTAAGTGGCATTGCAAGAGATATTCCAAAAAGAATGCTTTTTAATTTTAATATTTTGTAAAAAACAGCTGATGCCAATATCCTTATTAAAATCATTAAAAATACAATTAATAAACTGTCTATCAGCATTTTAAAAGAAAGAAGTTTTATATCAAGGCTAGATCCTACATGCACAAAAAATATGGTAATCAAAAATCCAAATCCAAAAGGAGAGAGTTTATGTTCAAGTGATTTATTGTGTTCAAAAAATGTTTTTAAAAAAACTCCGACAACAAATGCACCCAAAACCACATCTATACCGATTTTATGCAACAGCACAATAACTATGAAAAATAGACTTATTGCAATTCTCACATCCTGATGATATTTGTCAATTCCCGGCATTAAATAAAATTTAATCTCAGGAAACCACCAGAAAAGTGTCCTCATTATAAAAAACAAGAATACCAGACCTATCAACACCAATACCAAAATGGAAAAATTTATAAAAAATTCAGGGCTTAATCCAAACTCAAAATATCCGCTAAGAAGTGTTAAAACTATAATGGAAATAACCTCCGCAATAACCCCTACTTTCATGGTAAGTTCAAGCCAATCAGTCTTGCCGATTTCCTGCTGAAGTGATAAAATAAGCCCTACGGATACTAAAGGAAAAATTACTATAAAAAACTTACTGTAATGAAAAAAATGGACTAAAATAAAACTTAAAATATAAATAAGCAGCAAAAAAATAACAGCATATATAAAAACTCTTTTTTCCAGATTAAACATTTCTTTTAAATTAATCTCCATACCGGCTAGAAGCATTAAATATAAAAACCCTGTTTCTGCCAACAAATTAAAAAGTTCATTTTCAGGCAAAAACCCCATAAACCCAAAAATCGCTCCTAAAATAATTTCAACAGCAGAAATGGGAAAACGAAAAAAGTTACTGATAAACGGTGAAAAAAGAAGAATCAGTGAAATTGTGATTATTAAAGTAAATTCAGCATGCATCAGCAATCTCTATATTATAATTTTTTAATATTTCTATATCCCTGTCCGGCCTTTCACCTCTTGTAGTCAAATAATCCCCAATTACAATAGAATTTGCCCCGGCTCTAATTCCTTCAATCCAATCTTCACCAAACACAATTTCCCTGCCTCCAGCCATCATTACAATAGAATTTGGAAAAGTAGCTCTTATTTTTTTAATAATATTAATGGCAAATTTTTTATTATGTGTAGCTTTTAAAGGGAGTTTCTCATTTTCTATAAAAAAATTTATAGGTATTCCATCAGGATTTAGCTTTTTTAATGAATTAATTAAACTCTCCCTATCCTTTTCACTCTCACCCATCCCAAAAATTCCACCCGTGCATAGTTTTAGTCCCACCGATTTTATATTTTCACATGTAATAAATCTTTCATCCCAGCTGTGGGATGAACAGATTTGAGGATAAAATTCCTGGCTTGTTTCAAGATTGTGATTATAAATCTTAACACCGCAGTTTTTAAGCTGTATCAAAGCTTCTTTTGTTGCTGTTCCGTTACAGGCAATAAGGGTAATATCTACTTCTTTGAGTATTGCTTTACTGGCACGGCATACATATTCAAGTGTTTTATCATCAAGACCTTTCCCGCTTGTTACCAGACAAAAACCGGCAGCTTTATTTTTTTTTGCAAGTTTTGCTTCATTGACTATAGTTTCAATACTTTTTTCTTTAAACCTTTTTATATCAGCACCCCATCTGACACTTTGTGTACAAAATTTACAATCCTCCTTGCAGGCCCCGCTTCTGATATTGGAAATTGCACATAAAAATACTTTATTCATAAACCTTCTTTTTTGATATAATTATACCAAAGACCCGTTAGCTCAACTGGCAGAGCATCGGACTCTTAATCCGAGGGTTGTGGGTTCGACTCCCACACGGGTCACTTTTTTAAATAATATATATTACTCTCCTGAAACAGTCTTTTTTTTACTAAAATTTTCTTTTCTGCAAAAATAGCAAATATCAAAATAACAATTAATATCATCCATAAAATTATGGCTTTTATCCTATGCTCTTTTGCCTTTTTTTCTTCCCACCATTTTCTAGGTTTAACCCCCTGAAACAAAAAAGTTAAAACACCGGCGAGATTTAAACTTGCAAAGTTCGCCAAAAACAGTAAAAAACTTCCAGTTGCATATAATAAAAAACCATTAGAAACCAAAAGTCCTGTATTTACAAGAGGCGGTAAAAGCGAAATTGCTACCATTACACCCACAAGCCCCATCATCTGACCCGTGGTAAAAGCCAAAGTCCCGGCAATTCCTGATGCAAAAGCTATAATCAAATCAGGATAATTTACAGCAATTCTGCTTTTTATTTCAAAATTATTTACATCAATATGTAAAAAAAATCCGAGTGCCATCGATAAAAGCAAAGCTATAATGCACCCGATTAAAAACGCCATAACACCTTTTTTTTCAAGTTCTATATCCCCCAAAACGGTTGCAAAAGAGACTGCAATATTCGGAGCAAGCAGAGGGGCTATAACCATTGCCCCGATTATAATCGTACCGCTGTTTTTATACAAACCGAAGGCCGCAATTATGGTTGAGAGAATAATCATAGTTATAAAAATATAATTAATTTCTATTGATGAAACAATAGCGTTATAAAGTTCAGGAATACTGACCCTTATATGCTTTGTTTTTGAAGTCTCTTCAGAGAGTGGCACTGTTGTTTTAACATCAATGCTTACAATTCTGAATCTTTCATCTTTTGAAAATTTTCTTGAAAGTTTATTGATAAGCTCTTCAGAAAGCGTGGCATCCACCAAAATTTTAAAAATAACCTTATTCTCAAAAATTTCTTCCCGCCAAAAATCAACAACAGTTTCTTTAGAAAGCAAATTTTGAATATCTTCTTTTTTTTCTTTAGGTAAAACCGCTTCTATTAACCTTAATTCCATAATTTTTCTTTTTAATTATTTTTAATTAATTATAGCATTAAATCGTAAAAGCCGGATAACCGAGTTTATTAATTAAAAAATCACATTTTTTCTTTAATTCTCCAATATATTCAGTTTCATTATCATATAAACCCAATGCGATCTGTATTTGAGAATCAAAATTTTTAAACTCTTTTTTATAAATATACCAATAATTCAAAATTCTATCTTTTGAATTTTCAATTAATCTAGGAGATGGTATTTTATCTCTTTTTTTATTATTTATCTCCGGCATAGCAGGTAACAAATTCCAGTAATCGTTATTCATAAAAACCGAAAAAGGCAATAAATGGTCCACATCAAACTTTTTTATTTTTTTACCGCTCCATATACAATAAACTTCTTTATTCTTAAAAATTTTTTGAATTTCAGATGTATCTCTTATAACAGTATCAATATTATGAGTTAAAATTTCCTTAATATCCTCAATATAAGAAAATTTATTTATCCTGTTTAACAACTCTTCCCACCTGAAAATTATAGTATTTAGACCATAAAAATTATCTCCCAAATATTTCAAAATTTTATAAATTTTTTTATCTATTGAAAAATAACCAAAATTTTTAAAATTTTTTCTCTCAAAATTTCTTTTCGGTTTTTCTATATCTTTAAAAAACTGATATTTTTCATCTCCCATATATTTCATCGGATTGTTATAAATCAGTTTTCTAAGTTCTCTAAACAACAAACTAATATCTAATTCGAAACTAAAATATTTTTTATAAATATTGGCATATATACATTTCCAGTCTTTTTCATTACAAAAGCCAAACTCTTCAAAAAGTTTTTTATATAATACATCAACAGAATTATTTAAAACCATTTTTTTACTTCTGTGTTGATTAATACCCAAATATTCAAAAGGGATATAATAAAAAAACCACTCTTCCACCACAAAATAAAACGGTATTTTTACTTTATCATTTTCCGTTTCAATATGATGGTCATATTTTTTTATAACCTGGATTATCGATTTTAAAAGTGCAAGTTTATAACTGCTCTCAAGTGTATCTCTTTCAATAATTTTATTTATTTCAATAACCGCATCTAAATCAAGATTATTCATTGTTTTTGATAAAGAATATTTTTCCATTTTATATTTCTGTTTAATGAATCAGTAGTTAAGATTTCATTTTGCTTGTAAATATTATATTTTCTAAAAAAATCTTCTAACAGATTCTCATCCACTTCATAAAAATCCCTCTCTTTATCATCCCTTTTTCCCAATGAAAAACTTATAAAAACCCTGCCTCCCGGTTTTAATCTGTCAGAAATATTTTTTATTAATTTTTCATAAAAAGAGATTGGCAAATGCATAATTACAGCAATGGAATAGATAAAATCAAATTTTTTATCTATATTTATTTCGGGAAGAATTGAGACCTTAAAATTATCGCTTTCAAATCTATGTTTTACAAATTCAACAAATTTCTTACTTCCGTCAATTCCGTATAAATTTTTATATCCGTTTTTAAACAGAAAATTAAGCTCCCTTCCGCTTCCAAATCCAAGTTCAAGGATAAAATCATCTTTTTTGACATTATTTAAAATAATTTTATGAATAAAATCCAAATTTGCTTTTTCATATCTATCAACTAATTTATCAAAATTTTTCTCATAATATTCAAGAGTTTTGTTTTTCAATATACAAATTCCTTGACCTTACTTTTCCAATTATCTTCACCTATTTTTCTGTAATAAAACGTTACAATATATTTGTTTGGTTCAATATCCAGACTCATACATGTAGAAAATCCGTGGTCTCTTGCACACGCTTCCCCGGGATTGAGTATTAAATTTTTACCGTTAAAACTTATATCAACATCGTGAGTATGCCCGTAAACAATAATATCGGTATCAAGAGGAAAAATATATTTTGGATAATGCATAAGTTTCCATGTTTTATTTGCCAACTTAAAATAATACGGTTCTGTTACAAGATTGTATTTATCTACGACTGAATATAAATGATGGTCATTATTTCCAAGGACCGCCACATATCTTATTTTTTCCTCTAAATATTCTAAAACTTCCTCTCTTACAACATCCCCGGCATGGACAATAAATTCAACACCTTGATTTAAAAGGAGGTCTATTGCTTTTTTAGCCCTACCCGCTTTTTTATGTGTATCAGAAATAATTCCTACTCTCAAATTTCTTTCCTTGTTTTACATTTTATACATTCAAGTACTTCTTTTCCCCTGTAAGTCCTTTTAGCCATTATATATCCGCATTCAGGGCATTTTTCATTAGTCGGTCTGTATTTTGAAATAAAATTACACTCTGGATAATTGCTGCATCCGTAAAATTCACCTCTTCTTGATTTTCTTTTTACAATGTCCCCACCGCATTCAGGACATTTAACGTCTTCAAGCACTTCAGGCTCGTTTAAAGGTTTGGTGTTTTTACACTCAGGATAATTGCTGCATGCCAAAAATTCACCGTTTTTACCTCTTTTAACAACCATATCGGCTCCGCATTTATCACATTTTACATCCACCTTTTTTTCTTCTTTTTCTTCAATAGGTCTTGTATATTTGCATTTTGGATAAGAGCTGCATGCAATAAATTCCCCGAATCTTCCTTTTCTAATTACTAAAGGAGCCCCGCACTGAGGACAGGTTTCATCAATAGGTTTTGCTATTTTTTGAGATGGAATTTCTTTATATCCTTTATCTATAAGTTGCATAAAAGGACCATAAAATTCTTTTAACATCTCCTGCCACTCTTTTTTACCAACAGCAATTTTATCTAACATCTCTTCCATATTTGCTGTAAAATTGGCATCTACAATATTGGGAAAGTATCTCTCAAGCGTTTCAATCACATTAAAAGCAATTTCCGTTGGATGAAGTTTTTTTTCTTTAACCTCTACATAGTTTCTGTTTTGCAAAAGTGTAATGGTTGGTGCATAAGTTGAAGGCCTGCCGATTCCGAGAGATTCAAGTTTTTTAATTAAACTAGCCTCCGTATATCTCTCAGGAGGTTTTGTAAAGTGCTGAGTCGCTTTAATATCCTCCGGTTTTAACTTTTCACCCTCACTGAATTCAGGCAGTAATTCATCGGCACTAGGCTTCCCGTAAACTTTATAAAATCCGTCAAACACTAACTTTTTGCCGCTTATTTTAAATTCACCTTTTTCATTTGTAAGATAAATGTTTTGAGTTTCATACTGAGCATCTTTCATTTGACTTGCCAAAAATCTGTTATAAATCAATGTATAAAGTTTCAATTCGTCTTTGCTCAAATAATTCTTCAAATCCTCTGGAGTCAGTCTCACATCAACCGGCCTTATCGCCTCGTGCGCTTCCTGAGCTGCTGATGATTTAGTTTTATATGTTTTAGGCTCTGCATAATTTTCGCCGATATTTTCCTTTATAAACTTAACTGCCGCTTCCTGGGCCTCTTTTGCAATATTTAAACTGTCAGTCCTCATATATGTAATAATCCCTGTTTCACCTACTGGTGTTTTCACACCTTCATATAGTTTTTGGGCAATCTGCATTGTTTTTCTAGGAGAAAACCCTAGCTCGCTGCTTGCTACCTGCTGAAGTGTTGAAGTCATAAAAGGAGCAGGGGATTTTATTTTTGTTTTTTTCTTTTCTATTTTACTGACGGTATACTCAAGAGGTTTTAATTCATTTACAATACTCTCGGCCTCATCTTTTGTCTTAATATCAAACTTTTCAAGTTTTTTACCGTTATATTTGATTAAACTGCCCTCTTTTTTCTTAAAAATCCCTTCTATGCTCCAGTATTCCTGAGGTTTAAATTCTCTAATTTCTCTTTCCCTGTCAACAACAAGCTTAAGGGCTGCACTTTGAACCCTACCGGCACTAAGTCCTTTTTGAATTTTTTTATTAAGAAGGGGTGAGAGTTTATAACCAACAATCCTATCAAGCAGTCTTCTGGCCTGCTGGGCATTTACCCTGTTTAAATCAAGTTTTCTGGGATTATTTAAAGCGTTTTTGATAGCGGTTTTTGTAATTTCATGAAATACAATTCTCGGAAGTTCTTCCGGTTTTTTACCGATTACATTTGCAATGTGGTAGCCTATTGCCTCTCCCTCTCTGTCTTCATCAGTGGCAATATAAACAGTCTCGGCTTTCTTCGCTTTTTCTTTAAGCTCTTTTGCAATTGATTGGTGATCTTTTGTAACGCGGTATTGAGGAATAAATTTATCATCTTCTATTTTTATACCAAATGAAGTTTTAGGCAAATCCCTTATATGCCCTTTACTTGCAACTACATCATAATCCCTGCCCAAAAAATTTTTAATTGTTTTTGCTTTTGCGGGAGATTCAACTATTATTAATTTTTTACTCACATAAGGCCTTTTTTAGGCCGTATTATATTTATGAAAGAAAAAAAAGTCAAATTATCGATTTTCTTTTAAAGAAAAAAATCCTATAGTAATAAAAATCCAGCCGATAAAAATAATTACAAAACCAACCAAAACGATTGATAAAATACTTCCTATAAAAATAAGATTACCGCCAATTGAAAAGAGTTTCTCATTTGTTATTTTAAATATAGAATTAAAACTTTTTTTATAAAACAAGGAACTAATAATTCCCAAAATATATACTATAACTCCTATTGCTACTACAATTAACCAACTTGAATCCATTTCATAAGAGTAATTTTCACTTTCCGCCAAAATGGCAATAAAAATAGTTATTATAAAAAATAAAAATAAAAAATAATTGATTAAATATAATATTGAACCGATAATAAAATTTTTAAATGCTTTTTCTTCCTTTTTATATTCACTTAACTGTTTAATAGCAATAGCTATTAAAATAAATCCCACAATACTTAAAAGAAAAGAAAAAGCCGGACCTATATGAGGAACAGGGGAAACAAAACCGGCAATTAATAATAAAACACCCCCTATGCCCCCGAATGTTCTAATGTTTTCAGACATTTTTATATCATTTTTTTGTATTAAATAAATTCCCGCCGCTTTACCGTCTTCACTTACCTCAAAATCAACTACATCGTTTTTTTGGGGAGGGGTCTGCTCTTTCCATTCTTTTATTTCAAATTCATATCTTTTTCCGTCATCCCCGCTTATTATTCCTCTTCCTTCCTGTAAATTAAAATCTAATACTTTCCCTCTCATCTGTTAAAACCAACATTTTTTATTTTTAACATATGTTTCTTCAAATTCCTTATCAGATTTAAATATGTAAATTAAAGATTCAATAAATGCAATTACCGCTATTATAAAAGAAGGTATTCCGGCCAATATAAAACCTAAAAGAAAAATAACCAACATTATGATACCTTCTTTAGTACATCCCAAATAAAATTTATGTACTCCGAATCCTCCTAAGAAAAACGCTAATAAAAATGCAACAATTTTACTTTTTTCACCTGATACATTAGAATTGTCAGAATCATAATAAATTCCCGCCGCTTTACCGTCTTCACTTACCTCAAAATCAACTACATCGTTTTTTTGGGGAGGGGTCTGCTCTTTCCATTCTTTTATTTCAAATTCATATCTTTTTCCGTCATCCCCGCTTATTATTCCTCTTCCTTCCTGTAAATTAAAATCTAATACTTTCCCTTTCATCTCTTTCTCCTTTAATTTTTTTATTTTGTATTGTATTAATTTTTTATTAAAAAATCAACTCAATCTGTCCCTGAAATCTTCATAATGAAATTCACGGGATACAAAAAAGCTTCCGTCTTTTCTTTTTATTACAATACTCGGTAGTTTTACCCCGTTAAATGCAGTATTTTTCACATAAGTGTAAATCGCCATATCCTCAAAAATAATCCTATCTCCGACTTTAAGAGATTCATCAAAACTGTAATCTCCTATTACATCACCGGCCAAACAGGTTACTCCCCCCAATCTGTAAGTATATTTTTTCTCTCCCGATTTTCCGGCATTTCTGACTTCCGGACGATAAGGCATTGCTAATACATCTGGCATATGTGCTTCTGCTGAGGTATCAAGAATTGCTATTTTCATTCCGTTATCTATAATATCAAGAACTTCAGCCTCTAAATATCCGGCATTCAGTCCCACAGCTTCACCCGGTTCGAGATAAACATCTTTAATATTTGGATAACGGCTTTTAAATTCTTTAATAATTTTAATTAAATTTTCTACATTATATTCAGCTCTTGTAATATGATGGCCCCCTCCAAAATTGACCCATTCCATATCTTTTAAATATTCTCCAAAATTTTTTTCAAATCCTTCAAGTGTCCTCTCAAGCGCAGTGTCTAATTGTTCGCAAAGTGCGTGAAAATGAAGTCCGCTTACATTTTTAAGTTTATCGGCCCTGAAATTTTCTTTTGTAATACCAAGACGGCTGAAAGGGGCGCAAGGGTCATATAATGCTACAGGGGCAGATGATACTCCAGGATTTACCCTAAGACCTATTAATGCCTTATCTTTAACCCTATTTTCAAATCTCTCAAGCTGATTAAATGAATTAAATACAACAGTGTGGGAAATCTCGGCAATTTCATCAATTTCATCATCTTTATATGCGGGTGAATACGTATGTACCTCCCACGGTTTCATATTTCCAAGCTTTGCTTCCCAAAGCCCGCTTGCAGTAGCACCGCTTAAATATTTCTCAAGCAAATCAAAAGTAGACCAGGCAGCATAACCTTT
Source organism: Lebetimonas natsushimae (assembly GCF_002335445.1). Taxonomy (NCBI): domain Bacteria; kingdom Pseudomonadati; phylum Campylobacterota; class Epsilonproteobacteria; order Nautiliales; family Nautiliaceae; genus Lebetimonas; species Lebetimonas natsushimae. Next base: position 72,334 of record NZ_BDME01000007.1, read on the forward strand.
CAGGGCAACTAAAATTTTACAACCGGCTTGTTTTTGAAGATTGTCAAGAATTTGTAGATTTTTTTCTAATTTTTCTTCTTCTATTACATATGCAGGAGTTTTTATCATGCTACAATTCCTTTTTTTAGGAATTGTAGCAAAAAGAGATTAAAGAGTTAAATCTAAAATTTTGCTTGCTTTTTTAATATCTTCACTTGACGGTTTTCTCTCAGCTCCAAGCTCTTTTAACACTCTTGCAATAATTAGCATTAATGCCCCGATATATTCAGGAAGTTTTGCTTCAAGATCTGCTGAAATCGGATATTTTAATGGCGGAATTTTTTCTAGATATGCTAAAACATCCTGTAAATCCACTACTTCTTCAAGTTCTCTAAATTGTCTAAGAGATTCTTCAAAACCTTTTGTTACAGGCATATCAGGTTCCATAATAACATCTCTTCCATTATATCCAGCTTTTTCAACTGCAACTAAAAGCATATCGTGAAATTTTTTCTCAACTATATCGAGTATTTCATCTGCTTTTGATTTATCTAAATCCACTCCAGCAGCTTTTCTAAATATTGCTTCTAATTTTTTAAATCCCACTACTCTTGCCATTTCCTCTCCTTAAGTTTTTTATAATTATATCATTTGAGTATTCACTTGTCAAGTTTTTTTATTAAAAGAATTTAATAATCTTAACTTTACTTCCTGCTTTTAATTCATACAGCCCCTCGTCAAGCCACATTAAAGCTTTTGTATTTATCAGATTAGTGAGTATCCCGCTACTTCCACTTTTTTTACCTCTTGTATCGACAACATATTCTCCATTTTCAAAGCTCAAATTTACAGCAACAAATTGTGTTTTTTTGAAAACTTTTTTAAAATTATCTCTAAGAGTTGCTGTTAAAAACTCGATTGATTGTTTGTTTTCAAATGCATCAGCAATAGGCACAACATACAAAAGAAACGTTACAAACGAACTGTATGGAAATCCTGGAAGTGAAACGATATATTTACCGCCTGCCTTTGCCACCATTATCCATTGACCCGGTTTTATATTTACCCCGTGAAACAATACATCAAATTCACCAGTTATTTCTTTTACAAAATCAAAATCTCCCACACTTACTCCCCCTGTTGTAACCACAATATCACTTGAATTAAGGGCATTTAAAATTTTATTTTTTATTTCATCCCTTTTATCCCCTGCTATTCCCAAATTTTTTACATCATAACCAAAACTTCTAGCAAGAGCAGTCAAAGTATAATTGTTTGAACTTCTGATCTGCCCCATTTTAACCTCATCGTTAATATCCGCTATTTCTTCTCCTGTTGCAAGAACTGAAATAATAGGCTTTTGAGTTACATAAACGCAGCTTTTTCCAAGAGATGCCAAAACGCCTATTTCACCGGCATTAATTAAAGTTCCTTCTTTAATCAAAACTTCTCCCTCTTTGAAATCTTCCCCGACAGGCCTTACCGAATAACCTCTTTCAACTTTTTCCTTTACTATTAACTTATCCCCTCTAACTTCTACATTTTCAATAGGCACCAATGTATCGCTGCCTTCCGGCATAAATGAGCCTGTAAAAGTTTTAACAGCTTCACCTGAATTTATTTTATTAAATTCAAAACTTCCAGCGGGATTTCTACCTATTATTTTTATCTCTTTATCCATATCTTCATATTTAATAGCATATCCATCCATTGAAGCTGTAGGCATATACGGATTATTGTATTTTGCAACAATATCTTCGGCTAACACCCTATTTAGGGCAGTATCCAAAAATACTTTTTCAGAATCTTTATTACCAGGTAAATTTTCTTTTAAAATTTGTTGAGACTCTTCAAAACTTATATGAGCCATTTTCTCTCCTTCTTATATTTTTCACTTTTAACTTTTCATTCTTAATTTTCAAATCTCCATATTTCATTGTACATTTATTTAAGTATTCCCGCCTGCGGCAGAGGTTTTGCCCTATCTTCAGCAAAAATTCTTTTACCATCTATCAAATCATATTTCCAAATAGGGGCATTCGCTTTAAAATCCTCTACAAACTCTTCAAGATATTTAAACCCTTCACGTCTGTGTTTTGTAAAAACCGCACATAAAAAACTGGTCTCCCCCACTTTTACATCACCAAAACTATGAGCCATCTTTATTTTTGCATCAGGTAATTCATTCCATTTTTTAAACCATTCATTAAGAAGGGGCAGATATAAATCAAAACTAAGCCCCTCAATCCCGTTATCAGGTCTCACTATTCCGATAAAAGGAATCATAGCCCCATAGCCTTCAAGCTTAAAATCCTCATACCACCTCTCAAGTGTTTCAATTACAGGAATTCCGCCTTTAAAAATCTCAACCATTTTATTCCTTTCACTTTTCACTTTTCATTTTTAACTTACTTTTACCCTCCACAAACCGGCGGGAGCAATACCACATGGTCCCCGTCTTTTAAAGGAGTATCAAGAGAATCAATTATTTTGTCATTTACCGCTATTGCCAAACTTTCCAGCCAATCTTCAAGTTCTGGTATTTTATGCAGTTCATCTTTTAACTCTCTTACACTTTTTACATCAAACTCTTTTTTATCTATTTGAATAGGTCCTAAAAATTCAACTGTTACCATTTATATCCTTTATGCTAAAATTTCAAAAAAAGGCTGTTATGAAAATAGGTCATATTAATTACTTAAACCTTTTACCATTTTACCAATTTTTGAAAAAAAAGAATATCCCAATAATAAAAGGCGTTCCATCAAACATAAATAAATTATACAAAAAAAGGATTATTGATGCCGCTTTTATATCTTCAATTAAAGGTAAAAACGAAAAATGCTTCAACGCTGGAATTGCTGTAAAGAGAAAAGTTAAAACAGTCCTTTTATGTCCCGGCGAAGGATTTGACAGCGAAAGCGACACATCCAATATGTTAAAAAATATTTTGAATTTAAAAGGTCAGGTTGTAATAGGAGATAAAGCGTTTAAACAAAAAAACTGCATAGATCTAGCTGAAGTCTGGTATGAAAAATACAAACTTCCTTTTGTTTTTGCCACATTTTGCGCAAATAAAAATTTTAAACAATACGAAAAACTTATAAATGAATTTTTAAGAAAAAAACAAAAAGTCCCTTACTTAACTATTAAAAAATATGCTAAAAAACTCGGAATTTCAACAAAAGAGGCAAAAAATTATTTGGACAATATTATTTATTACCGCCTTGGATGGAGAGAAAAAAAGGCATTAAAACTTTTTTGGAGAAAATCGGATGAATATTTACGAAATAAAAAATCTGCCAGAAATTGATTCGGAAATTTTTGAAACGCTTTTAAAGTACAAAAATGTAGAAATTAAAAAAATAATTTCAAATACACTAAAAACTCCCCAGACTTTCATTCAAAAAGAGGATGAATTTGTAGTTTTATTAAAAGGCTGTGCAAAAATAGAAATAAATGGAGAGATTAAAAAGCTAAAAAGCGGAGATACACTTTTTATTCCGGCAAATACACCCCATACACTTTTAAAAACTAAAAAAATCGCTATCTGGCTTGCCGTGCATATTTATTAATTTTTCAATTTCTCAATAGCTTCACTTAAATCGCTAAGAGGCAAAAGTTCCCCGTTTTCCACGGTATACCACTCCCTTTTATCAAATTTACCGCCTTCTTGCAGCCTGCATTCAATCACATCACCTTCATTCAGTTCAATATCCCATGAAGTTTTGTAATATTTTTTCTTTTTACACCACTCTTTACCGTTATCGAGAAAAAATTCCCTCTCAATCCTGTCATCTACAAGATATAGTTTTGCAATGTAAGCCGGTCCATGTTTTGCAGGATTAAAGCATTTTGGGGTTTTAAAAGAAAACCAATAACTTTTTCTTTTTTTTATCTCCGCTTTTACTTCTTCTAAAAGCTCTTTTAATTCACTTAGTGATAATTTGCTCAGGTTCATTAAAATACTCTTTACTTATACAGTGAATACTCCCGTGCTGTCTTATCAGCACATTTGCATTTATAGGAATTATTTCCCTCTCGGGAAAAATTTCACAAAACAAATCATAAACATACTTATCTTTTTTATCTTCATACACAGGAAGCAATACAGCATTATTTATTATTAAAAAATTGGCATAAGTTGCAGGAAGTCTCTCCCCTTCATAAATTTTGGGGGACGGGAGAGGCAGGGGAATTAAATTAAATTTTGTTTTTTTAAGTTCTTTTTCCATTTTTTTGAGTTCTTCATAATGTATATCATTTTTATCTTCACACTTGCAGTAAACTATTGTATCTTTATTTACAAATCTTGCCAATGTATCAATATGAGAATCCGTATCATCACCTTCTAAAAATCCGTGATTTAACCATATTATCTCTTTTACAAAAAGTTCACTTTTTAAAAATTTTTCTATTTCCTCTTTACTCATAGGATAATTTCTGTTTTCTTCTAAAAGACACTGGGTTGTAGTAAGCAAAATTTCCCCGTTTGTATCTATACTTCCACCTTCAAGCACAAAATTATAACTTTTATGTAATTTAAAAATCTTTCTGCTTATTAAATTATCATAATTGCTAGGAAATTTTAAACCCCAGCCGTTAAATTTAAAATCAAGCAGTTTCACTTCTCCGTCTATTTTTACACTTATTGCCCCAAAATCCCTGGTCCATGTGTCATTGTTTTTAACTTTTTTAAATATAAAATTTTTATGTTTCAGATGCTTTATTGTATTTTCATCTTCATAACAAATCAAAACCTTTTGATACCCCGCAATCGCATAAGCTGTTTCAGTGAAAGTTTCAACAGCTTCTTTTAAACAGCATTCCCAGTCTGTATTTTTATGGGGAAACACAAGCTGTACAAACTCCTGTTTTTCCCACTCAGGCACTAAGCAGTTCATAGTTTTTTATTCTCTTTCGGTAATTTATTTTTTTGAGCTTTATTAAAAACTTTAATATTAAAAGGACTGTATGAGGGTAAATTCAAATCTTTTTCTATTTTTTCCACAACACTGTTTATTTTTTCTTTATTTTCATCGGAAAACAGATAAAAATTTACATGTCCCGCTTTAGATTTATCGGAGGAAAGATATTTGCCCACAAGATAAATTTCAGAATCCGAAATATTGTTTTTAATGGAAGATGAAATTTTATCAATATATTTTTCAGCGTTTTTTAACAGATTTTCCCTTTCTTCTAATTTTATATCAATAGTTTCTTTAAGCCTTGTATCTGTAAAAACCCTATAACCGACTTCAAATAAAAAAGTCAAAACAAGTACTACAAATGATGAAGCCAGCGAATCAGGGTTAGTTTTTAAATTATAAATAATAAGTGTAATAATCGAAATCAAACAGAGCAAAAAGCCAAATAGAGAAATTAAAGGATTTGAATCGGTATATTTTGATAACTTAAAATTGGCTAAATTAACAAAGGCAAATACTATTAAAAACCCCAAACTCCCTGCAATTGATATATTTTCTAAATTAAAGGTAAGAGAAAAAATTATTGTAAGTATCGCTAAAATTAAAAGACCTTCTGTTCCGTGATTCCATATATTTTTAGTTAAATTTTTAGGAAGTGCTCCAAATTTTGCAACCAGATAGCTGACTCTGGCACTTCCGTATAAAGTCGCATTAATAGCGGATGAAGTAGATAAAAGAGCGGCAATCCCTATAAGGGTAAATCCTGCTTTTCCCAAAAAAGGTTCAGCTGCAACAGCCAACACATAATCCTGATATTTTTTCACATCTTCATAAGTAACATTTGCAACCGTTACAATACTTACCAATACATAAATGAAAATAGTGGTTGAAACAGCCCAATAAAACGCTTTAGGAAGAGTTCTTTCAGGATCCTCCACATCCTGGGCCGTATTTGCGATTAGTTCAAACCCCTCATACGCCACAAATATTATAAGTCCGCCTGTCATAATATTTAATAAACTCTCCCATTGCTCAGGAGATAATTTTGAAAAATTCCCCGTTAAAAATCCAAGCATTGAAAAAAGAAGTAAGATTCCGACTTTTATAAATACCATTATATCTTCAGCTTTACCGCTTACATACGCCCCCAAAAAATTAAGAATTGTAAAAAAAGAAATTACAATAACTATAAATATTTTTTTTGCAAGAGCTACTTCTCCTCCTATAAAAAGAGCCGATGCATAACTTCCAAATGCGTAGGAATAAAGGGAAAGCATTATAATATAAGAAGCAAGCAAAAGAGTATTTAAATAACCTGTAAAAAGATTGTTTTTAAAAGCCCTCACTAAAAATTCAACGGTCCCGCCTTCTGAGGGAAAACGCACTGAAAGCTTCGCATATGAATAAGATGTAACCAAAGCGATAAAACCAGCAAATAGAAAAGAAACGGGTGCAGCACCTTTTGCAAGAAGAATGGTAAGACCCAAAACGGCAAAAATACCGCCTCCTATCATTCCCCCCACACCGATAGAATACGCTTCCCAAAATCCTATTTTTTTCATGCAATAAATCCTATATGAATAAGATAAAGAAGTGCAAACCCAAAAACAATTCTGTAAATTCCAAAAGGAATAAGAGTATATTTTTCAACAAACCTTAAAAACCATTTAACCGCAATATATGCAGAAATAAAGCTTATTATAAATCCAACGGCTAAAACTATCCCGTTTTGGTTTTTAAAATTATGGATATTTTTTAAAAACTCATATCCGCTTGCGGCAAACATTGTAGGAATTGCAAGCAAAAAACTGAAATCCGCCGCCGTTTTTCTAGTAAGTCCCCCCAGCATTCCGCCTACAATCGTAGCCCCGCTTCTACTGGTGCCCGGAATCAAAGCAAACACCTGAAAAACCCCTATTATAAACGCCTGCTTGAAATTTACTTTTTCTACCTCGTTTATTTTATTTTCTTCATTGTATAGTTTCTCAACTATAAAAAAAACAATACCGCCTATAATAAACATCCAGGCAACGGTTGTAACGGTAAAAAGTTCTTTTATCTGATGCCTTAACAAAAATCCGATAACTGCAAGGGGTAAAAATGCCAAAATTACTTTTTTCCATAATTCAAACTCTTTAAAATTGATTTTATTAAGATAAATCATAACAATAGCAAGAGTCGCCCCTAATTGAATAATAACTTCAAATGCAACATTGTTAAGAGTCTGTTTTAGACCAAGAAGAGTTGAAACTATAATCATATGGGCTGTGGAAGAGATAGGTAAAAACTCAGTAATCCCTTCTACCGTCCCTAAAATTACGCTGTCAATTATATTCATTTATAACCTTAATTTTTAACTTAGTCTATTTCCCTTGGATCGGCAATTTTTCCTGCAATCGCACTTGCAGCCGCCACTGCTGAGTTACTTAGATACACTTCGGAATTTCTGCTTCCCATTCTTCCACGGAAGTTTCTGTTTGTGGTGGCAACCGCTCTTTCACCATCACCCAAAATTCCCATATATCCTCCAAGACATGCGCCACAGGTCGGATTTGCCACAACAGCACCCGCATCAATTAAAGTATCAATAATTCCCTCGTGTTCCGCCTGTTTATAAATTCTCTGAGTTGCCGGAGTCACAATTAGTCTGACTCTTCTATGGACTCTTTTCCCTTTTAGAATATTTGCCGCAGTTCTAAGGTCACTTAAAGTTCCGTTTGTACAGCTTCCTATATATACCTGATGAATTTCAATATCATCTTTTACCGCTTCGCTTATCGGTTTTCCGTTGCTTGGCAGAAACGGATAAGCTACAAGCGGTTCAAGTTTGCTAACATCAATTTCTATAGTTTTGGCATATTTGGCATCAGGGTCTGAATAGTGGATTTTCGGCTCAGCACGCAAAGGATTGTATTTTTTAACTTCTTCCAAAAACACCTCCGTAATCTTATCATAAGCGATAATTCCGTTTTTTGCACCGGCCTCAATCGCCATATTGCACAAACTCATCCTGTCATCCATTGGAAGTTCCTCAATTGTATCGCCTGTAAATTCAAGCGCTTTGTATAATGCACCATCAACACCTATTCTTCTGATTAGCTCAAGTATCAAATCTTTACCGTAAACATGCTCTCCTCTTTTACCAGTGAAAACTACTTTAATGCTTTCAGGAATTTTAAACCAGCTTTTCCCGGTAATCATACAAAAAGCGATATCGGTACTTCCCATCCCTGTGGAAAATGCCCCGAGCGCCCCGTGGGTGCATGTGTGGCTATCAGCCCCGATTATTACATCCCCAGGAATTACAAGCCCTTTTTCAGGTAAAAGTCTATGTTCAATTCCCATATCTTTTTCATCAAAAAAGTTTTTTAAATCATGCTCATAAGCAAAATCCCTGTTGATTTTTGCCTGGTTTGCACTTGCTATATCTTTTGGGGGAATAAAATGGTCAAGCACTATTGCAAAATTATCAGGTTTTGCAAGTTTTTTTGCCCCGCTTTCTTTAAATGCCCTAATTGAAATAGGGGTAGTAATATCATTTCCTATTGTCATATCTACATCACACATAATAATTTCACCGGGTTTTACTTCCCTTCCAATGTGTTCCGCAAAAATTTTTTCAGTAATGGTCATAGGCATTTTAATCCTTTTTTATTGGAATTATAACCAAAATCAATAAGCGAAAAATGAAAAATGAAAAGTGAAAAGTTTTTGTTATAATATAAAAAATGAAAAAGGCTTTTAATGGCTAAAATTTTTATTTTTATTGGCATAATTTTTATAATAATCGGGCTTATTTTATATTTTTTTAAAGATTTTCCGCTTTTTCACCTGCCTGGCGATATTGTAATTCAAAAAGAAAATTTCACTTTTTATTTTCCTATAACTTCGTCAATTTTAATTTCAGTTGTTTTAAGCGCTGTTTTTTATATCATATCAAGGATTATGCATTGAGACTTTTTATCGCCACTCCCGTAAATTTACCGGTTTATCAGGCAATAAAAAACGATTTTAAAGACATTATCGACGGTAAATGGGTGGAAGGGTGGAATTTGCATTTAACGCATAAATTCATAGGGGAGGACAACCCGGAAAAATACAAAACAAAATTGAAAATTGATAATGGAAAATGGAAAATTAAAGGAATGGGCTTATTAAACGGAAAAATTCTATATTTGAAAACCGACATGGATGATAGGGTTAATAAAGAAATAAATGAAAAATTTAACCTTACAGACAATAAACCGTTTTTACCACATATAACACTCTGCAGGATTAAAAATATAAAAAATCAAGACAAATTAAATGAAAAAATAAAAAAATGGCAAAATATTGATTTTGTTGTACCTCTTGAAGTATATCTTTACAAATCAACCCTTACAAAAAAAGGCCCGGTTTATGAAAAAATTTACAAATACTAAAGCTGTGGCCCTAAAATATAAGGTTTACGAAGAAAACGTACCAAAAGTTATTGCAAAAGGAACTGGGGAAATCGCAAAAAAAATTATACAAAAAGCAAAAAAATTTGATGTACCCCTTTTTCAAAATGAAGAGCTTGTTAATACACTTTTAAATGTACAAGTAAATGAAGAAATACCTCCTAAAATGTATGAGGCGGTTGTGGAAGTTTTTATCTGGCTGTATAATCTTGAAGAAAGAGCCCAACTTAGTAAATGAATAATGAAAAATGGATAATGCAAAATATGACATTGACTAAAAATAACAAAAAAGTAAAAATATTACAGCATAGCGGAATTTAACGAAATTTTCGCGTTAAAAAAATTGCATTTAACCCGTAAGGGTTGCAGGCGTATGAAGTGCAAATTTGCACAAATTCATCGCCGTACGAGCCTAAAAACGACAAGCAGTTGTCGTTTGTTTAACAGCTCTCCTGTTTGCAATTTTTAGCAAAATTTAGTGGTGCATAGCAAAATGAAGCTCGAAGCTATAATATTTTTATCTTTGAAGTATCTATTTAGTTAGTATTGTAAATAATTTAAGTTGATTAAACTAAACTTTTATGATATAATTAATAAAAGTTTAAGGAGGGGAAAATGGAAAATTTAAAAATTTTGCCAAAACTCGCAAGGCTTTCAATTTTGGAAGAATTTGAAGGTAAAAAATTAATTGATAAGGATGAATGGATAGAAAAATATCCGTTTTTGGCTGAAAAAAGAGCCTGTTTTGTAACTTTAAAGAAAAAAAATATGCCAAGAGGAAGTAATCTCAGAGGTTGTATAGGTTCAATCCTGCCATACAGACCGTTAATTGAGGATGTTATAGAAAATGCAAAAGCGGCAGCCTTTGGAGACCCTAGATTTGAACCGTTAAGACCTGAAGAATTTGACGAAATAGAAATAGAAGTCAGTGTTCTTACAATTCCTGAAAAACTTGAATATGAAGATGTAAATGATTTAAGACAAAAAATAAGACCGGGTGTTGACGGGGTAATACTTCAGCTTGCAAACCATCAGGCGACTTTTCTGCCAAGCGTGTGGGAGGAACTTCCTAATTTTGATCTGTTTTTTGCACATCTTTGCCTAAAAGCCGGCCTTGCGGGAGACTGCTTACAGTATCATCCGGTAATTTATACATATCAGGCAATAGAAGTTAAAGAGGATTAATATTATTTAATTAATAACGAAAAAGAAAAAATATTACAGTGTTACGAAATTTAACGAAAATTTTGCGTTAAAAAATTCATTTAACCCATAAGGGATGCAGGCGTATAAAGTGCAAATTTGCACAAATTCATCGCCGTGCGAGCCTAAAAACGACAAGCAGTTGTCGTTTTTTTTAACAGCTCTCCTGTTTGCAATTTTTAGCAAAATTTGAGTGATGCATAGCAAAATAAAGCTCGAAACTGCAATATTTTTATCTTTGAAGTATATATTTAATTATTGTCAAAAGATTAATTTTTTTTCTTTTTCGCCGATTTAAAATAAAAAGGCAATAAATGTTCAGTATTGACAGATATGGATTAAATTCTGCAAGTTTAAATCTCTCATTTACCACAAGCAGCGGCGATAAAATAGATTTGAGTTTAAAAGATTCAATTGAAGCAAGTTCAAGTTTTAAAAAGAATAGAGGCTTAATTTCTGAAGAATTCACCCTAAAACACACTTTTGAATACAAATTCCATTATGAAGGGAACGGACTTGATAAAAATGATATAAAAGAAATAAAAGAAGCTCTTAAAAAAGCGAAACCTTTAATTGAAAAATTTTTAAAAGAAAAAAATTCAAATGAAAAAGTTATGACAAACATTGCCCATTCTATTAAATCATTTTTGCCTAAACCAAAAAATATTAATCACGAAAATGCAATAAAAAATAAAACAGTAGATGTTTTTGATAAAATTTTAAAACAGATTAAAGCAACCTTTGAAGAAACAGAGAAGGCAAAAAAATTATTTGATAAAATATTTAATAATGATAACAATTTTGATTTATTTGTATAATCTAACAACCAAATAAGAAATTATTATTGCCAAAATTAATCTAATAGAAATAAGTATCCATATACTTGCTCCAAATATTGCAAAAAGTGCAGTATCTTCAATAACAGAATGGCATATCATTAAAAATGTACCAATAAAAATTATCTCCTTTCTTGATAGTTTTTCTTTTTCTTTAATTAAAATCCCGGCTCCGTACGTAATACCGAGAATAAGCCCTGTCAATATAGAAAAATGGGCACTTATATTTTTATTTTTAAAAAATTTTGTCTTTATAAAATCCATAAAAACTATAATTACTGAAATTAAAATAATAATTTTTAAAGCAAGAACCGAAGCGTTATAAACAGAATGTGAAAGCATATCAAAAAAACTGTTATAATGATTTATTTCCATACTTTTTAAAACAGTTTCGCCATTCAAATTAAAATTAAAAAGTTTAAAAATATAAACGGCCAAAATTCCCCCTGTTATTCTTAGTATTGTAGAATACCAGACAGAAATACCAAGTTTTTTCATTATTGCATTTTCAACAGGCAAGGCATGTGCTATACCCATAAAAAGTCCAAGCATTGTCCATTCATAAGGAGTCAAATTAAGAGGAGCCGCAAATGCAATCCCGGCATAAATATTAAAAAGCATTCCGGCAGCCAGACTCAAAGCCAGCTTTTCATCAAATCCCAAAATATAAGTAAAAGGTTCAAATAAAAAAGAAATATGCTCCAAAATATGAAAATAGATTAAAATATCTGCTAAAAGATAAAAGGGAATAACCAGCTTTAGAATAACTAAAGCCGTGTTTATTATGTTTTTCACTAATCAGCTTTAAGAATAGCTCCATTTGAGGCATTTGTTACAAGAGCTCTATATTGTTTTAGCCAACGACCAGGTACATCTTTTTTAATTGGAGTAAATTCTTTTTTTCTTTTTTCAATTTCTTCATCGCTTAATTTCACATTTATGGAAAAATTATCCGCATCAATTTCTATAATATCGCCGTCTTTAAGCAAACCTATCATTCCACCCTCAGCCGCTTCCGGACTCACATGTCCGATACTAAGACCTCTTGTAGCACCTGAGAATCTACCATCAGTAATAAGTGCCACTTTATCTCCAAGTCCCATTCCCATAATTAAACTTGTAGGAGCTAGCATTTCCTGCATTCCAGGCCCGCCTTTTGGTCCCTCATATCTAATAACTACAACATCGCCTTCTTTTACTTTTCCTCCGACAATTCCATCAATTGCCTCTTGTTGTGAATTAAAGCAAACCGCTTTCCCTGTAAATTTTCTGCTTCCCACAATTCCTGCAGTTTTAATTACGCATCCCTCCTCTGCAAGATTACCGAATAAAATAGCAAGCCCTCCGACTTCGCTGTATGGATGTTCCACAGGTTTGATTACAGAATAATCAAGAACCTCGGCATCTTTAATTCTCTCAGCTACAGTTCCCCCCTCAATTACAGGGTTGTCAAGATAAAGCGCTACATCACTTCTTTTACTAATCTCTTTCATAACGGCACTTATCCCACCGGCTCTATTTATATCTTCCATATGAACAGTTTGAAGTGAAGGAGAAATTTTTGCAATATGACTTACATGTTTTGCTATTTCATTAATTTTTGCCAAATCAAAATCAACCCCTGCTTCTTTTGCAATTGCCATCATATGAAGCACAGTATTTGTACTTCCGCCCATTGCCATATCAACTACAAATGCGTTATGAACTGCTTTTTCATTTATAATGTTTTTAATTCTGTACTGTTCATAAAGTTTTTCATCTTTTGCGATTTCACAGATTCTTCTTGCAGCTTTTCTAAGTAACTCTTCCCTCTCAGGTGTCAAAGCCAAAACAGTCCCGTTTCCTTTTAGCGCAATACCCATTGCTTCCATCAATGTATTCATGGAATTTGCCGTAAACATACCAGAACAGCTTCCACCGCCAGGACATGCGTTGCATTCCAATTCATATAAAGTATTTTCGTCAATTTCACCTTTTTCAAATTTACCAAGACCTTCAAATACAGTAGCTAAATCAATCGGGGTTCCGTCTTTCATATGTCCTGCCCTCATTGGACCGCCTGTTACCACGATTGTAGGCACATTTACCCTGAGTGCTCCCATAATCATACCGGGAGTTATTTTATCACAGTTTGGAATACAGATAAGTGCATCAAATTTATGGGCATTCATCATTGTTTCAACACTGTTTGCAATAATTTCTCTACTTGGCAGAGAATAAAGCATACCATCATGCCCCATTGCAATACCATCATCCACACCGATTGTATTAAATTCAAAAGGCACGCATCCGTTTTTTCTAATTTCATCTTTTACAATTTCCGCATATTTATTTAAAAAGAAGTGTCCCGGTACCACCTCCACAAAAGAGTTTGCAACCGCAATAAAAGGTTTGTCAAAATCTTCATCTTTAAGACCTGTAGCTCTAAACAAACTTCTGTGAGGCGCTCTATGCCATCCTTTTTTTACTTCATCACTTCTCATTTTTTTCCTTTTTTTGCTGTATTTTAGCACTTTAAAACAAAAAAAGCAAAAACAAAATTTGATATAATAACACTAAAAAAGGTTTAGTTAATGTTTGACATACCAAGCATGGATGAATGTAATTATATTATTAAAAATTCGAAACAATTTTTTAGAAAAGATTTAGAATTTTTAAATAATAAAATTTCAATTTATCATTATAAACAGGGGAATTATGAAGAATTTGAAAAATTTAAAGCGTATGAACTAAGAAGCCTTACATTTGTAGAAAATACACGCTTTCTTGGAATTCACAAATTTTTTGAATTAAATCAGGCCCCGGGCTTTATGTATGATGATGTAAAAAACAAAAAAATAATAAAAATTACGGAAAAAATAGACGGGACTTTTATCCAACCGGTATTAATTGAGGGGGAAATTTATTTTAAAACAAAACTTAATTTTGATTCATATCAGGCTAAAAGATGCAATGAAATTTTAAAAGAAAACAAAAAACTAAAAGAATTTATTATTAAAACATTTAAAAAGGGGAAAATCCCTTTCTTTGAATATTTTTCTCCAAAAACACAGGTTGTAATGGATTATAAAGAAGAACTGCTATATTTAACTCAGATAAGGGATTTAAAAACAGGAAAATATGAACTTAATTTTGAAAAAGAAGCTGAAAATTACGGAATTAAAACTCCGAAAATTTTTAATTATTCATTTGAAAAATTATTAAACTTAGCCAAAACAAAAGAAGATGTTGAAGGATGGGTGGTGATTTTTGAAGATATGCAGTTTTTAAAATTAAAAACCCAAAGTTATTTAAAAAAACACAAACTGCTTGGAAAAATAGAGCCCCATAATATTATTTATGCAATTTTAAATAATAAAGCAAACGAATATAAAAATATTTTAAATAAAGAGAGTGAAAAATACCAATATTTCACTGAAATTGAAAATAAATTTTTAAAAAAATACAATTCTTTAAAAAAAGATTTAAAAAAAGCCTTGAAACTGACTAAAAAAGAATTTAAAAAAGAATTAGCCAACCATCCTTATTATGAGCTTCTTGCAACCTGCAAGAAAAAAGGGGAAGACTTTTTTGATGAATGGATAAAACAGCACACAGCAAGACTCAAGGGGGCAAAAAAATTTCTGGATTTATGATATTTTTAAGATTTTCCTATTCTTAACCATCAAAATTTCATTCGCTTTTGCAATAGTTTCAGCCCTGTGGGCAATAATAATTGAAGTTCTGGATTTCAGAAAATCTTCAATATTTTTAAATACCCTGTCTTCTGTATCTATATCAAGGGCTGAAGTTGATTCATCCAAAATTACGACTTTCGGTTTAAATAAAAGTGCCCTTGCAATTGCAACCCTCTGTCTTTCTCCACCGCTCAGTTTTACTCCGTTTTTGCCTATATAAGTATCAAGACCGTCTGGAAGTTTTTCCACTACTTTCACGAGTTCCGCTTTTTTTAAAGCCTCCATTATCTCTTTTTCAGTGAAATTTTCGCCAAGAGTCAGATTAAAGTACAAAGTATCATTAAAAAGCTTGGTTTCCTGCAAAATCAAAGCAACATGATTTCTTATTTCATTTAGTCCTATTTCCCTGAAACTGACCCCATTATATAAAATAACCCCCTTATCAACCACCAAAAGCCCTGCAATAAGCTTTGCAAACGTTGTTTTTCCCCCACCGCTTGCACCAATTAACGCAGTAATTTTAAAAGGCTCTATTTTTACATTCACATCTTCTAAAATCCATTCATCTTTATATTTAAAATATAAATTTTTAGTTTCAATCTCCACTTCTTTATTAAAAGGATTTTTCTTATGGGGGTAAATCGGTTCTTTTTTAAGCTCAAAGAGTTTATTTATTCTCTCAAGTGCAGCCTTTGCACTGAAAAATGAATATTGAATATTTATAATCTCCTGTATAGGGGTCATCATAAACCAGAGATAACTGAAAACTGCTATCATCATACCGATACTGAGATTATCATATGCAACCGCCAAAATTCCGGCGGCTCTGAAAACTTCATAACCAATCAAAAACATTAAAAAACTGACTTTATTAAAAGCTTCGCTTTTGTAACTAAACTCAAATGATTTTTCTTTAAGTTCCTGCGCTAATAAAAACAGCCTTTTAAAGAAAAAACTTTCTTTATTATATGCTTTTATCTGATCAAATAGTTCTAATGTCTCAATTAACGCTTCCTGAAAAATAGAAATAGTTTTATTTTGAGAAAGTTTATATTTTTTAACTTTTCTGGCCAGCTTTCCTGAAAGAACTACCACAAAAGGATTAAGCAAAAGTATAAAAAGCCCAAGTTTTAAATTAATACTAAGCAATACTATTGCAACTCCAATTAACGTCAAAAAAGAGATAACAAATTTTGAAACGGATTTTATTAAAAATTCTTCAACCGTATTCACATCGCTTATAAGCCTGCTTGCAATATCCCCCGTTTTTAAATTTTCGTATTCATTAAGAGATATTCTTTTTAGATGTTCAATCACCCTGATTCTTATTTTATAGGTTATATCTTTTGTTATTTTTTCAAAAAAATAAGTTTGGGAAACATTTAACAAAATAAACAGACCCCTTAAAGCAATAACTACACTTAAGGTAACTGCCACATAACAAAAAGCACTGCAATTTCCAAAAATAAAGTTAATAAAATCTATCCACCGTCCGCCTTTATTTAACAACACCTCATCTATGAGCAAAGGCATTAAAAGTGGAATAGGTATAGAAATAATGGTGGCAATTAGTGCTATAATTTGAGCGGTTATAAATTCTTTTTTGTATTTTTGTATTTCTTTTAAAAGTTTTTTAAAAGTGAGCAATCCAAACCTTTTTTAAGGAATTATAATGAATTTTTTCGACAATTTCGATAAACCCCATATAATCGGCGCCCACAGAGGTTACAGCGCAAAATACCCGGAAAACACCCTCACCGCATTTAAAAATGCAAAAGCCGATTTTATAGAATTTGATGTGACCCTTACAAAAGACAATGAAATAGTTGTAATTCATGATGACACGATAGACAGAACCACAAACGGAGAAGGAAAAGTAAATAATTTTACATTAAAAGAATTAAAAAATTTCACTATTTACCCAAATGAAAAAATACCGACCCTTGAAGAAACTTTAACTTTATGCAAAGAAATAAATATGCCTGTAAATATTGAACTTAAAAAAGTGTTTAAAAATGAAAAAATTTTTTTGGAAAAAGTATTAAAAACAGTAAAAAAATTTAAATTAGAAAATAAAGTTTTAATTTCTAGTTTTGAGCACAGTTATTTAAATTTTTTTAAAGAAAACACTATATCCATTGCCGCTCTTTTTGACAAACCTTTTGAAATAGATTATCTAAAAATATTAAATATTAATTCCGTTCATATTTCAAAAAAAATAGCCACAAAAAAATTTTTAAAAAAATTAAAAGATTACAGAGTTTTAGTTTATACAGTAAATTCTAAAAAAGAAGCCGACAAATTGTTTTCAACGGGAGTTTACGGAATTTTCAGCGATTATGGAGAATTGGTGGAGACAACGGGACTCGAACCCGTGACCCCTACGCTGCCAGCGTAGTGCTCTACCAGCTGAGCTATGTCCCCATATTTAATGTAAAATTGAAAATATATAATGGATAATTTTATTTCTTATTTAATTATCCATTTTTAATTTTTCATTATCAATTAAAGAAAGTATTTCTTTTTCGTAATTATACAATAAATATCTTGCTTTTTTAAATTTTTCTGAAAGATTAACATCCATTAATTTAAAAATTTCCTCTAAAACCCTTGCACTTTCCTGAGCTCTTTTTAAATTAGAAATGATAATATCTTTCAAATCTCCTCTTGTCAATTCGTCCTTTATGGATTTTTTTAAAATATCTTTTATTGAATCTCTGTATTTTAAATATTTTTCATATTCTGGAAGTTTAATATGTCTGAGTTCTTTGAGCTTAAAAGCAAGAGGAGAAGAAAATTCATATCTTAAAATATCTTCTACTACCCTGATACCTTCTTTAAATCTGTTTATATTTGCATCTATTGTTCGATATAAATTATTCTTCATTATTTAAAAAGCCTAAAATTTGAAGAAGTGAAATAAATAGATTTAGAAAATCTAAATAAAGAGCAACTGCGGCTTCAATTTCACTGCTTACATTTCCTCTTATGATATTTTGAGTATCAAATAAAATAAACATACTAAATAACACCGCCCCCACTGATGCGATAATTAACTGAAGCATCGGCAAATGTAAAAAAATATTTGCAATACTTGCAACAATTAAGACAATTAATGTAATAAAAAGCATTTTACCCATTGTAGTGAAATCTTTTTTTGTATTCATTGCAAAAATTGTCAAAGCACCAAATGCTACAGCTGTAAGTCCAAACGCCTCACCGATTACATATCCCATATTTCTGGCGACAAAAACAGCTAAAGTCGGGGCAAGAGTAAATCCTGTCATAAAAGTAAATGCAAATAAAAGCACTAGATTAAGCGGTGTTTTGTCTTTTGCTGCAAATAATCCAAAAAGCAAAATAAATTCAAGTATTACCGCACCCCAGTATGTAAATGTAAGTCCTCCTGTCACAGGATTAATCATATTACTTACAAAGCCCATTCCAACATAAGCACCTACCGCCCCGGCAATCAAACTGCCAGCCAATAATTGATATGTTTTTTTAACAAATACATTAATATTTTCTATTGAATGAGAATTATATGCTTCATTTGTATAAGTTTTATTTACATATGAATTTTTGAAATCATTAGAACTAAATTTCATTTTACCTCCTCAGGTTTTTTATTTTATAAGATTTTATTATAATAAAATGAATTTAGTATGAATTGGGAGATTTGATATTAAAATCAAAATATTTACTTTCAAATCCATCAGGAATTTTAGAATACTGTATTCTTGCGGCCCTTAAATTATTGGCTTCCTGCCAAAGCAGTCCCAAACCATATCTCGCCTCGTAAAATGAAGGATTTTTGAGTTTGGCAAGTTCCATTAAAGCCACCGCATTTGAATGATGACCCGCACCTATTGCCGAAACAGCCGCCTGATAGAGAGTAAACGGATCTTCAACTTTTTTATTGTTTATCAAATCATTATATATTATATATGCCTCTTCAAAATGTTTGGTATATAAATTAGAAAAAGCAAATCTTTTCAGTACCGGGATAATGTCAAAATTTTCAGTTTTAGCTTTTTTTTCTAAATCAAATCTTACTTTGTTTAAAAGTCCTGAAATTTTAGTAAATTCAAAATACCAGTCCCTTACAATTTTTGCCCCGTAATAAAAATCATTCATATTCCAGTTTTTTTCCAAAAAGAGACTCTGAAAATTAAGAGCTAATTTTTTTACATCCAAATCTTTATTTTCTGCGTAAAAATACAAAAGATTTGCAACAATATCCCTGTTAAACATACTTTTTAATTTTAAAGCCTCGTCCAAATAATCTTTATTTAATACGGCTTTAGAAGTTAATTTTGCTAAAATCCAAATAGGATTTGATTTCTCACTTTTCTCAATAAATGCTGCCATTCCCACGGTATTATCTGTAATTAGAGAGACAAGACCATATTCTAAAATAGTTTTATCATTCAAATCTTCTTTGATGGAAGCTAAAAGTTTATCATCATTTTTTCCAAGTTTTTGAATAGCCATTAATGCATAAATACCGCTTAACATATCAGAAGGATTCAGATGATATGCCCTTAAAAAATGAAAATATGCGTTTTTATATTCACCGAGCTGAGCATAAGTCAGGGCCAGATTATAATGCAGAATATAAGAAGTGTCTCTTTTTTTTATTAATTGTTTAAATTGTTTATTTGCCAAATATATATGTCCGTTTAAAGCCAGTTTTATGGCTTTTGAAATTTTTATATTAAGACCTGAATAAACGGCACTTTTTGAAAGATATGAATGTGACTCTTCAATAGCGCCTATCGGAATTCCGGCAATTCCCTTTTTTAAATATGCAATAGTCTGATTCAGACTGTAAACTTTATACGGGGCGAAATAAAAAAACAGATCATAAAAATCGCTTTTTTTCTTTAAAAAGCTTTCTTTAAATTCTCTCTGGGCAATCTTTATATCAAAAAGACTAGGTTTTAAATAAATTTTAATTGGATAAATATTATTTTCTTCAAATTTTTTTAAAATAATTGATGCCTCTTTAAAGTTTGAAAGTTTTAAATCAACTAATGAAAGTGCAAACTGAGCCTCTTTTCTGTCTGATTTGGATAAATAATTTTTTGCTAAAGAAAATTCTCCAATTTCGGCTAAATCCATTCCTTTATAAAAAGGATTTTGTTCAATCTCCTGGGCTTTTACAAAATTGTTATAATATTCATAAATAGCGCTTAAAAGCTCTTTTGATTTATCTTTATAAGGCGTATCAATGTTTAAAGCAAAACCGGCTTCTTTTTCATAACCCATATAATACATTACAAGCGCATAATAATAAGGATAACTCTTGGAATTGGCAATTTCAGGCAGGGTAATATATGCAAGATTTATATAATAATCAAAAAGTTTTTTATTTTTCAGTTTTAATGCACAGACCGCAGCATTTATGGCACTTACAACTCTGTTTTCTTTATTGCTAATTGCTTTTTGAAAATATTCCAACGCTTTTTTATATTTTTTTTCTTTCATTTTAATAACGCCGAGATTATAATATGAAAGAGATTCGGAAAAAACTGAAATTTTGTTTAAAAGCTGGAGTGCTTTTTCTTTCTGTCCGTTTTTATAAAGAATGGCGGCTTTTTTTATAATTGCCTGAAGTGTGTCTTTTTGAATATGTTTTTTTTCCAATTTTTTGGCAATTTCTGTGATTTCTTTATTTTCTATATTTGAAGATTCTTTTTTCTTTTTTATAACTGCAAAAACAAGTACCAACAGTAAAATTAAAGCAATTAAAAGAAGAATTATGATAATTAAAAAAAGTTTATTTTTCTTTTTATCGTTATTTTCATCTTCTTCAATTACAATAACATTTTCTTCTTCAGCCACCCATTGCCTTTATTTACAAATATTTTTTTAATACATCGGGTATCTTAATTTTTCCATCTTTTGTTTGATAATTTTCCATTATAGCTACAAGTGTCCTGCCAACAGCCAAACTACTGCCGTTTAAAGTATGTACAAGTCTATTTTTTTTACCGTCTTTAAATCTGATTTTTCCTCTTCTTGCCTGAAAATCTCTAGTGTTTGATACAGAGCTGATTTCTCTGTATTTATTTTGAGACGGAATCCAAACCTCTAAATCTATTGTTTTTGCCGCACTAAACCCAAGGTCACCTGTACAAAGCATTACCTGTCTGTATGGAAGATTTAATTTTTCAAGTGCCCTGCTTGCACATTCTACCATTTCTTCAAAAACTCTGTCACTCTCTTCAGGTTTAGTAATAGCAACAAGTTCTACTTTATCAAACTGATGCTGACGGATAATCCCTTTTGTATCTTTTCCGTAACTTCCAGCCTCTTTTCTAAAACAAGGGGTATATGCCGTAAGTTTAATCGGTTTATCCAAATTTTCAATAATTTCATCTCTAAAAAGATTTGTTAACGGAACCTCAGCCGTTGGAATTAAAAACAGCTCTTCCCCTTCAATCTTAAACAAATCCTCTTCAAATTTTGGAAGCTGTCCTGTTGCAGTCATAGTTTCCCTGTTTACTATAAAAGGCACATAAACTTCTTCAAAACCATACTCCCTGTTGTGTTCCAAGAAGAAATTAATTAAAGCTCTCTCAAGCCTCGCAGCATCGCTTTTTAACACAGTAAAACGGCTTTTGGCAAGTTTTACTCCTCTTACAAAATCCAACCAGTTCAGTTTTTCTCCAAGCTCGTCATGCGGTTTAATTTCAAAATCAAATTTTGGAATTTCACCCCATCTTTTAATTTCAACATTATCATTTTCATCTTTTCCCACAGGCACATCATCGTCAGGAATATTGGGAATAACCATTGCTTTTTGATTTAATTCATCTTCCACTGCTTTTAATTCATTGTTCAATTTATCAATTTCCTCTTTTAACAGAGAAACTTCTTTTTTTAATTCCTCCGCTTTTTCCCTGTCGGTTTTTATAACTTTTCCTATTTCTTTTGATAATTTATTTCTTTGCTCAAGTAATTTGTCAAGTTTTGTTTTTAGTTCTTTTTTCTTTAAAAACAGATATTTAATTTCATTTAAAACATTCTCATCAACACCTTTTAATTTAAGTTTTTGAGAAACTGTGTCAAAATTTTTCTCAAGGAGTTTCAAATCTATCATTAAATTCCTTTAACTTATTATTAATTTGTTATTTTTTGTTATAATTAAAAGAATTTTAACATAAAAAGGAGGATAAATGAAAAAAATTATGGCGATAGGGCTTAGTGCATTAGTTGCTTCAACACTTTTTGCAAAAGAAATTAAAGTAGGTGTGCTTCAACCTTTAACTGGACCGATTGCAAGTTTCGGTCAAAAAACACTTGATGGAATAAAACTTATTCATTCAAAATACAGCAAACTGCCAAATGGAGACACAATTAAACTCGTAATTGTAGATAACCAATTTGACAAAGTTCAGACTGTAAACGGTTACAAAAGACTTGCTAGTGGTGAAAAAGTTATTGCAATTGAAGGACCTCTTGCATCATCAATGGCACTTTCTATTAAAAGATTTGCCGGAGCTACTAAAACTCCTACTGTAACTCAAATTGCAACAAACCCAAGAGTTACAAAAGGAAGTAAATATATAACAAGGGCTTGTTTTACAGACGATTTTCAAGGAACAGTTGCCGCAAAATATGCTCTAAAACATGGGCTTAAAAATGCTGTAATTGTATTTGACATGAAACAGGATTATTCAGTAGGTCTTGCAAAAGCGTTTGAAAAAGCTTATAAACAAGGTGGAGGAAAAGTTCTTAAAAAATTATTTATAAATTCAGGTGACAAAGATTTCAACGCTCAAGTAGCACAAATTAAAAGATTAAATCCTGCATTTATTTATACACCAATTTATGCACCGGAAGAAGGACTATTCTTAAGACAATTAAGAGCTGCTGGAGTAAAATCTCCTGTAATGGGTGGAGATGGTATTGCAGATCCAGGACTTTTAATGAAACTTGCCGGAAAAGCGGCAAATGGTGTAATGTATACAGACCATTTTGACCCTGCAAAAGCTCCAACTAAATTATCTGAAGAATTTATTAAAGAATTCAAAACTAAATACGGAAGACTTCCAAGTGCATTTGCGGCAACCGGAGCTGACGGTTATCTATTAATTTACAATGGAATTAAAGAATGCGACACTCCTGCAAACACTAAAAACTTCCTTCAATTCAAACAATGTGTAAATAATGCAATCAGACACACTAAAAACCTTGAAGCGGTAACAGGAAAACTTACAATTGATCCTAAAACAGGAAACCCTGTAAACAAACCGGCCGTTGTAGAACAAATTGTTGACGGTAAAACAGTGTTTAAAGAATTAGTACAACCTTAATTTTTATCCCTTTTTGGGATTTTTCATTAATAATAATGCATAATAAAAAATGATAAATAATCTGTTTTTTATCTCTGACAATCCGTCATTTTTTATTATGCATTTGTTATAATTAGGGCAATCTTTATAAAAGGAAATAAAATGAGCATTAGTTTTATTTTACAGCAGATAATAAACGGATTTTCACTCGGGAGTATGTATGCTTTAATTGCTATTGGATACACATTGGTATATGGTGTTTTAAGATTAATTAACTTCGCTCACGGCGACATTATGATGGTCGGAGCATTTATGGCCTTTATTTTTTTCAAAATACTTGGACTAAATTTTTATGTAGCTGTCACTTTATCTATAATAGTAACTGCTATTGTGGGAATACTCACATATGTAACCGCATATAAACCTTTACTTGATAAAGGGGCTCCTAAAATTTCATTATTGATTACTGCAATCGGTATTTCATTTTTTCTTGAAAGTCTTTTTAATGTAATAGCTAATCAATATCTCGGTGGTACATATCAGGCTTTTTATTTCCCAAAATGGTTCTCTAAAATCATTCATATAGATTCAATCACTATTCCTGTTTTAACATTAATAGTTCCTATTATGACAATTTTACTTTTATTGCTTGTATTATGGATTTTATATAAAACAAAAATAGGAATTGCCATCAGGGCAATAGCTTTTGATATAAATACAGTTAAATTAATGGGGGCTGATGCGAACAAAATTATTGCTTTTGTATTTGCTCTTGGCTCTGCACTTGCGGCAATAGGTGGAATTTCCTATGCTATGGCGTATCCGAGTATCGATCCATACATGGGTATGCTGGTAGGACTTAAAGCATTTGCAGCTGCAGTTGTCGGAGGTATCGGAAGTGTAACAGGTGCTGTAATCGGAGGATTTATTCTAGGGTTTGCCGAAGTTGCTATTCCCGGATTTTTCCCGGAACTTGGAGGCTGGAAAGACGCATTTGCATTTATTTTCCTAATTTTTGTATTATTGTTTAAACCAACCGGAATTATGGGAATAGATTTTGAAAGACAAAGGTTTTAATATGAAAAATTTGACACCTGCAAAATATTTTACATTAATAGGAATTGTGACACTAATATTTATAGGATTTTTATACGTTTCACCAAAAATATTCAGTGACTACACTACCACAGTTTTGGGAAATGTATATATTTTTATAATTTTAGCAATTAGCTATAACCTTATAAACGGAGTTACCGGTCAGTTTTCATTAGAGCCAAACGGATTTGTGGCGATCGGTGCTTATGTTACCGCTTTGCTTATGCTAAGCCCCGATATAAAAGCAGATATGTATATGATAGCGGATCCTCTCCCAATAATCAGAGACATTTATCTGCCAAATCCTTTTTTAGCTTTAATAATAAGCGGAATTGTTTCGGCTCTTGTGGCTTTAACCCTTGCATTCCCCGTATTTAGGGTAAGAGGGGATTATTTGGCAATCGTAACACTGGGATTTGGTTTTATTATTAGAATTTTCTTAATCAACAACCCGTCTATTTCAAACGGTTCTATGGGACTTGATTCTATCCCGGGATTTGCAAGTTATTTCTGGATAGGTGTTGTTTGCTTAATTACCGTAATTCTGGTATATAATATTGTTTATTCTAAACACGGCCGGGCAATGAAAGCGGTAAGAGACGATGAAGATGCTGCCCTTGCCATGGGGATTAATACTTTTAAAACAAAAACCATCGCTTTTATGACAAGTGCATTTTTTGAAGGGGTTGGTGGAGGACTTCTGGCAAGTTCGATAGGATCAATCAGTCCTGACCAGTTTACGTTTATGCTTACATTCCAATTACTGATTATTATCGTTTTAGGCGGACTTGGAAGTATGAGCGGAGCAATTATTGGAACACTGCTTTTAATAGGTGGTATGGAAGTACTAAGACCGCTTGATGATGCAAACTGGCAATTGGGGCCGGTTCATGGAATCCCTGGTCTTAGAATGGTTGTATTTAGTTTAATATTACTTTTAATTATGCTTTTTGCAAGACGTGGTATTTTAGGGGATAAAGAAATTTGGGATTATATAAAAATAAGGAGAAATAAATGAGCGATATTTTAAAAATAGGTAAATACGAATTTACAAGCAGACTAATAGTAGGAAGCGGAAAATATCCGGATTTTAAAACTACAAGAGATGCGACTCTTGCAAGCGGGGCTGAAATGATTACAGTTGCGGTCAGAAGAGTAAATATACTCGACCCGAATGAAGAGAATCTACTCGATTATTTTAAAGATACAGACGTAAAAATTCTGCCAAACTCTGCAGGATGCACAACAGCGGAAGAAGCTATAACATTGTTTAGACTGGTAAAAGAAGCCACAGGAATTGATATTATTAAACTTGAAATCATTGGGGATACTGCAAAAACACTTTATCCTGATGTAATGGAAACTTTAAAAGCATGTGAAACTTTGGCAAAAGAAGATTTTACTGTAATGGCTTATACAAATGACGATCCAATCATGGCAAAAAGGCTTGAAAATGCCGGAGCTGCCGCAGTAATGCCTCTTGCTGCACCAATTGGAAGCGGTCTTGGAATTCAAAACAGATATAATGTTGTATTTATAAAAGACGCTGTAAATGTACCTGTAATTGTAGATGCGGGGATTGGAACTGCAAGCGACGCCGCAGTTGCAATGGAACTTGGAGCAGATGGTGTTTTGACAAATACAGCTATTGCCAAGGCTTCCAATCCAATTGCTATGGCTGAGGCTATGAAACATGCTGTAATTGCAGGAAGAATGGCTTATAAGGCAGGCAGAATTCCGAAAAAACCTTATGCAACTGCCTCTTCACCTCTTGAAGGGCTTATCGAATTTTGAATCTATTAAAATATTCCTTTCTTTTTTTTCTTTTTATTTATATTTTCTCTTGTATTTACCTTTATTTTATGCAAGATAAAAAAATATTTAACAGAATTTGGGCCAAACCTTATGAACCGCGTATTGCAAAAAAAATTTATTTTACAACAAGCGACAGAATTAAACTTGAAGGTGCAATCACAAAAAATGGCGAAAACTTACCTTTAGTTTTATATTTCAGCGGAAATGCAAATAATGCCGTTGAATTTTTAGATAAAATCGCTTCTAAAATAAAAAATTTTAATTTCATAGGATTTAATTATCCTGGATACGCCGGAAGTGAAGGTAAACCTTGTGAAAAATGTATTGAAAAATACGCTCTTGAAATATTTGATAAATACAAACCGGATATAATAATAGGGAGAAGCTTAGGAACTGCCGTTGCTAGTTATGTGGCAAGCAAAAGAAAAGTTAAAGGCATCATTTTAATTACTCCGTTTGACAGCATTGAAAATATTGCAAAAAAGAGATATCCTATTTTTCCAATCTCATTGCTTTTAAAACATAAATTTAAAGAAGCCAAATTTATATCACAAACAGATGCCCCTGTAATTATTATAGCTCTCAAAAATGACGACATGATTCCAAACACGTCTCTTCAAAATTTATTGAAAAATATTAAAAATCTTAAAAAAATTATTTATATAGATGGGGTAAAACACGGTTTTATTTATGAACATCCTGATATAACTAATATTTTAATAAATGCTCTATCCTCTTTTTATAAAATTTAACATATTTATTTTTAACAAATCCATTTTAGGAAGTTGTATTTTATATTTAAAACTTTCAGTTAAAATTTTATAATTTAATAAATTTACCGATTTTCTTGAAAAATTAATTTTTCTTAAACGTTCTAAATCTAGTCTATCATTATCAAAATAAACTTGTACATAATTGTTTACAGATAATTCCAACTTGGTTTTGGAATCAGTAATTATATATCCGATAGACCTAATTGGCTGTTTTAATGAAAGTGGAAATTTACAATAAGAATATAAAGCATTGCTACCTGTTATTTTACGGTAATTAATTAAAACGGTTTTTATAGATTTATCATTTTCAAAAATTTTTTTAGCTTTTTCAAAGGAATCTAGAGGCATTGCAGGTATTTTTATTTTCTTTGGTTTATATTCACCATAGCCTCCCGCAGATAAAATTCTATCTACCACATCAGCACAATTGAATTTTATTTTATCCCATTTTATTTTTTTTAATTTAAATTCATTTTCTATTTCAATAATTTCTTTTAACATTAAATTAATTTTTTCATTAGAAATTCCTTGTACCCTTAATCCAATTGTCTCTCTGCCATAAGCCATACCATACGTATTTGTATGAATTTGTGAAGGGGAAAACGGTAAAACCCCATACAAATATTCACTTAAACTTATATGCTGTAAAAAATTAGAATCAACTTCAGGGTTTGCAATATAATTAGCACTGTAAACAGTTTTATTTATACGTATTGCGATATGACCGAAAGGATTTTCCCATATAATCCTCTGTGGAATTATCGAAGTGGAATATGAAAGTAGTATTTCTATATCTGATGGGTATATATTATCTAATTTGGACAGAATAACATGTATATTTCTTACAGGTTTACCATATTCCGCCCCGAAATCTGTGGGTAATATCTCTTTTTTTTCATTCAATAGAAAATCGACAATTTTATCCTCATTAAAATTTTTTCTAAATTTTTCCTGGGCTTTATACATTTTTTCTTTTTCTTCCTCAGAAGATAAAATAGATTTCACATACTTACCTGTATCATTGATATTATCAGAGAGTTTTGCAACTCCCAAACGTTTTAAAAAAAGAGCATTTTTTTTCTCATGTCCAGCAATTACATTTAAAAGAATTAAAGGAATTCCTACTTTAATAGCCTCTATTGGCGTAACTCCTCCCGCTTTCGTAATTAAAACATTACTAAAAGACATTATTCCCATCAATTCACTATGAGGTATTAATCCCAGAATTTTTAATTTTATATTTTTAGATAAATTACATTTATATCCTTCTAATTTCAACTGTTGAATTTTGTTTTTTCCACATACTGCTATTATCTGCATTGGAAAATCACAAATTTCAACAATGTTTTTTATTAATTCAACATAATTTCCAACACCTTCTTTCCCGGAAATAATTAATACAGTAGGCAAAGTTTCATCTAATTTATATTTATTTATAATTTTTTTTATCGAAGTTTTTTCAATATTTACAGGAATACCGGTTGTTTCTATTTTTGTGTTAGGGATATTTGAAAGAAGCCACATATTTTCTAATTTGTTATGCCCTAAAAAAGTTTTATCTATCCTTTTAGATATACGTGGAAAATATCCTTTGAAAAAATCCGTGTGCAGCCATCCAATCTTGATTCCTTTTAAATAACCTTTTTCCCTTAACATTGCAAGAATTTGTGCAGACCCGTAATGGGTAGCCAAAATGGAATCAGGGGACATTTCATTTATAAATTTTAAAACTTTTTTTTCTGGATAATCATTAGGTAATGACAAAAAATCTGTACCTATACCTTTTTTTATAAAATTAAAAAATATTAAATCAAAAAATTTATTTGTATTTCCCGCAATATACCAATATAATTTTTCATCTATTTTACGCCACAAAGGATTCATAAAATCTCTTATGTCTTTTAAAACAACAACAGTATCAGGATTTTTTTTTAAAATAAATTCTTTTACCGCTAATGCAGCGCTAATATGCCCATACCCGATAGAAGAATAAAATATAAGTATCTTTTTTTTCATAAAAACCTTTTAGTAAATACTGATTCATTGATATTATTATATCTAATTTCAAATAATTTTTAAAAATGCTTGTACTTATTCAATTTTTATTTGACATATTCTCTTAAAAAACACAAGGAAAAATAATGAAATCCCATTTAGAAGCTATTTAAATTTAGAAGATTATCAAAATGGCGGAGAGGGTGGGATTCGAACCCACGGTACGGTTGCCCGTACAACGGCTTTCAAGGCCGCCGCCTTCAACCACTCGGCCACCTCTCCAGACATTATTAAGATAGTTGATTTTTATAAGTGGTGCCCGGGGCCGGACTTGAACCGGCACGGGAAAAACTCCCGAGGGATTTTAAGTCCCTTGCGTCTACCATTTCCGCCACCCGGGCAATGTGAGAGGAATTATAGTAAATTTAAAAAACAAAGTCAAGTGGAGGCGCCACCCGGATTCGAACCGGGGATCAGGGCTTTGCAGGCCCCTGCCTTAGCCACTTGGCTATGGCGCCGACTGGAGCGGGCTACGGGACTCGAACCCGCGACCTCCACCTTGGCAAGGTGGCGCTCTAGCCAACTGAGCTAAGCCCGCTTAGGGACTGAAATTATATAAAAAAAAGAAAAAAAAAGCAAGAATTAAATTTTAGGACCTGCTTTTTCGTATTCTTTTCCTTCTTTTACATCTTCATATCTTTTAAAGTTTTCAATAAACATTTGAGCCAATTTTCTAAGTTGTTTATCATATGCCTCTTTGTCAGCCCAGGTATTTCTTGGATTTAAAACTTCTGTGTTCACTCCCGGAAGTTCTTTTGGAATTGCTAAATCAAACACTGGTAAAATTTCAAATTCGGCGTTTTCAATGCTTCCATCAAGAATTGCATTAATACATGCTCTTGTATCTTTGATACTCATTCTTTTACCTACACCATAAGGTCCACCTGTCCAACCTGTGTTCACCAAATAAACATTAACTCCGTGTTTATCGATTTTTTCTCCAAGAAGTTTTGCATAAACAGTTGGATGAAGCGGTAAGAAAGGCTCACCAAAACATGCGCTAAATGTTGCAACCGGTTCTGTAATTCCTCTCTCAGTTCCAGCAACTTTTGCAGTATACCCGCTTAGGAAATAATACATTGCCTGTTCTTTTGTAAGTTTGCTTACAGGCGGCAACACACCGAAAGCATCAGCACTTAAAAAGATAATATTTTTAGGATGTCCGCCCCTAAGTGTACATTCATGATTCTCAATATGTTCTATCGGATAGCTTACTCTTGTATTTTCTGTTTTTGAACTGTCGGTAAAATCTACTTCTCCATTTTCTAAAACTTTTACATTTTCAAGTAATGCATTTCTTTTAATAGCATTGTAAATTTCAGGTTCACTGTTTTTGTCAAGATTTATAACTTTTGCATAACATCCGCCTTCAAAGTTAAATACACCTTCATCATCCCATCCATGTTCATCATCACCTATAAGTTTTCTATTTGGATCCGTTGAAAGCGTAGTTTTTCCAGTACCAGAAAGTCCAAAAAATAATGCTACATCACCTTTTTCTCCTACATTTGCAGAACAGTGCATTGAAAGTTTACCCTCAAGCGGCAGCCAATAATTCATCATAGTAAATATTCCTTTTTTAAGCTCACCGCCATATAGTGTACCTGTCATTACAGCTTTGTTTTCTTCAATATTAAATGCAACAAAAATATCACTATTTAAATTATTTTCTTTCCATTTAGGATATCTTGCTTCCCCTGCTACTAAAAATGTAAAATCAGGTTTAAAATTTTTTAATTCCTCTTCAGAAGGCAGTATAAACATATTCATTACAAAATGTGCCTGCCATGCTATTGGTGTTACAAATCTGATAGCCCTTCTACTGCTTTTACTGGCGCCTACAAATACATCAATAACATAAATTTCATTTTTTTTATTTAATTCTTCTTTGGTAAAAGCTTCTAAATTTTT
Source organism: Lebetimonas natsushimae (assembly GCF_002335445.1). Classification (NCBI taxonomy): domain Bacteria; kingdom Pseudomonadati; phylum Campylobacterota; class Epsilonproteobacteria; order Nautiliales; family Nautiliaceae; genus Lebetimonas; species Lebetimonas natsushimae. The sequence goes on from NZ_BDME01000007.1 coordinate 103,348, forward strand.
AAAAGTTTCAAGAGTTATTGGATGATTAATCTCCCCCCATGCAATATACTGTTCACTCGGCGGCTGTTTTACAAAAAATTTATCATTCGGACTTCTTCCTGTAAATTCGCCCGTATCAACAGCTGTCGCCCCACTTTTAGTTAAAACAACTTCACCTTTTTTTAAAGTATCTTCAATTATTTTATCATAACTTGGATTATGAATAATTGTTTTATTACTGGTATCAATACCTTCTAAATTTAACATAACATTCTCCTAATAAGTGTGGTTTACGGATTGTAATTATAACAAAAATGAAGAAAAAAAAGAGGAGATTAAAGGTCTTCTTCTAGACCTGTTTTTTTAAGCGTAAATTCTACAAATTTGTATCCTATAATAATTAAAACAGGCCACATAAAAAATAGAATAGTACCCCATGTTGTGTTTATATGTTGCGCTTCTGGATTAATACCATTTGGTAATAATTTATCAGAAGCGAAAAGAAAAGAAGTAAATAAAACTGTAATTAATGCTATAAATTTTTTCATATCCGCTCCTTAATATGCGTGAGATTCTGGATCCTGAATTTCTTCAATAGTAATAGGACCACTTTTTTTCATTTGATACCAAACATAAATAATGTATCCTAAAACAAATGGTACAGCAACACTAACCCATGCCATAACTTCAAGAGTATATTTACTACCTGAGCTGTTTTGAATAGTTAAACTGCTCTGTAAGTCCGCATAGCTTGGATAAAACGGTGTACCATTAAGCCCTGCAATAACAAATACAATAATCCCGATTAATACAATCCCTAAACCTGCTGGCCAAATACCTTTTGTTGAACCTTTAATCCCTTGGAAAATACCAATTACAAAAAGTACTACACCTACTAAGAATAAAATCAAAGGAATTGCTGCAAATGCAAGTAAATTCTGTAAATATTTACCATCTACTAATGTTACTTTTCCAGCTGGGTCATGTATATCGTAAGAATATCCTTTCATTGTTAAAAGACCAAAAAGTACTATACCTAAAGATATTAATAACAATACAAAACATCTTTTTAAAATTCCTCTTAATCTTTCATGAACAGCTGCAAATTCGTTTTGATCTAAATCGTTCATTAACCATAAAGCACCTAAAATTCTTGCTGCAGTAAATAAAACCACACCCAATGCCAAGTTAAACCAAGCACCATGTTTGAAATCAATCGCAGCTTCAAGACCTCTTAAATTAAACCCGTCAGCCGCTGTACCCCAATGAAGTACTCTTGTAACAGGATCATATGTAAAATTACTTCCTGTAAAGAAAGTTCCAACCGCTGCTCCAACTAAAATCATTGTAACAATACCGTTAAAATATAAGAATAATTTGTAAGTATTTTTACCAATTAAGTTATTTGGTCTATTCATATATTCATATGAAACTGCTTGAAGTACGAATCCAAAAAGAATTAACATCCATACCCAATAAGCTCCACCAAAACTAACTGAATAAAACAATGGGAATGCTGCATATAAAGCACCACCAAAAAGAACCAATGTTGTAAATGTTAGTTCCCATTTTCTACCAAGAGAGTTTACAATACCTCTCTCTTCCATTTCATCTTTAGCAACATGCATTAAACTTTGTCCACCTTGAACAAATGTCATAAATAAGAAAAGTCCTCCTAAAACCGCGACAATAATCCAAAAATATACTTGTAAATAAAAGTGTGTCGCGTCCACTGTAATTGGTGCCCAAGTCATTAGTGCGCTCCTTTTGGTCCTGATTTAACGACCGTAAATAGGATTTTAAGTTCAGCAATACCTAAAATAACGAATGCTGCTAAGAATAAGAAAAATGTTGCCTGAACATTTTGCAAAGCAATAGGTGTTGCTGAAATTTTTGTTGGTAACAATCCAAATACTGTCCAAGGTTGTCTTCCAACTTCTGCTGTAATCCAACCAAAGCTTGTTGCAATCCATGGTAGTGGTACTGAAAGTACCGCCAATTTTTGAAGTAAAGCATTATTTTCAAATGTACCTTTAAGAATAGCAATATAAGCCCATGCAAATAGAATAATGAACCAGAATCCTAAAGCAACCATAATATGGAATGAATAAAACACAGGTGATACTGGTGGATAAATTTTTGTCGGATCTTCAAGATATCCGTATCCCATTAAATCTGCTTTTGTAACTGTCCATCCGTCAACTGTTGCAACTGGTGCATAAAAATCTGCTTTAGCTTTTTCCATTGCAGCTTTATCACCTTTAGCTTTTGCAGCATGATAAGCTTTTAAATCTTCAATCGCTTCTTTACCTACTTGATGTAATTTTGCAAAAGACCAAATTCCGTATGCAGGATTTCCATTAACTAAATCTTTTAATCCTGGAACAAATGCATCTGAAGATCTTTTTCCAAGAAGTGATAAAAGTCCTGGAAGTTCAATTTTAAAACTCCATGTTTCTTCATTTGAACTTACATTTCTTGCATCTACATCTTTTGGAATTCCTATAGCTACAATAGGTGCGCCTTTTTCACCAACGTAAAGTCCTTCTGCTGAAGCTATTTTAGTTGGTTGAGTATTAGCAACTTCATAAGCATGTTCATCACCTATTACTACAACAAAAATTGAAGTTACTAAACCAAATGCTGCTGCGACTGCAGCTGATTTTTTAGCAAATTCAACATGTTTTTTTCTAAGTAAATAAAATGCTGAAATACCAAGTACAAACACAGAAGCAAGGGTATAACCGGCACTTACAACATGTAAGAATTTAACCTGAGCAACCGGTTGAGTAATTAATGCCCAGAAATTAGTCATTTCAGCTCTTGCATTATCTAGTGAAAATCTTAAAAATTCACTGCTTGGATGTTGCATAAATCCGTTTGCAATTAAAATCCAAAGTGCTGAAAGATTAGATCCGATAGCAAGTAACCAAGATGATGCTAAGTGAACACCTTTGCTAACTCTTTTCCATCCGAAGAAAGAAATTGCAGCAAATGTCGCTTCCATAAAGAATGCAACAATACCTTCAACTGCAAGAGGTGCTCCAAATAAGTCACCTACAACCCATGAATAAGTAGACCAGTTAGTCCCAAATTCAAACTCGTGAATAATACCTGTTGATAACCCTAAAGCAAAGTTAATTCCAAAAATAGTTTGCCAAAATTGTGTAATATTTTTCCATTCTTCTTTGCCCGTTTTTACATAAATAGTTTCAAAAAATGCCACTAAAAATGACATACCTAAAGTAAACGGTACAAAGAAAAAGTGGAATATTGCAGTCATTGCGAACTGGGCTCTCGCCCATTCTAACATTGCATAATCCATTCTATTCCTCCTTTTTTTGCTTTGTAATTTTTGTAAGCTGATTTACATATAAATTTGCTTTTCCTTTCTCCCCTTTTATTTTTGAATCAACAGTGGGGAAAAAGAAAACTTTCAGCACTACAAAAATTACAACAAGTTTGATAATAATTATGACCCAGAGTTTTTTCCCCAGGTCCGACAGGTTTTTAAACCCGTCTATGTAAAAAAACAAGATGCGTTTAAACATAAAGCCCTCCTTCGAGGCTAATAAAAATTATAAATCAAAAAATAAATCGTGTCAATAGTTTTTAATAAAAATTTAATAAAATTTCAAACAAAAATACTCTTTTTATACAAATGAATCTTCAGTCAACAACCTGATTGTAAATTTTATTAAAAAGAAAAAAAGAAAGAAGAGTTATTCGCTAACAATGACTTCTTTTGCTTCACTCTCCCAAAGACCGTGTTTTGTGCAGTAAGACATAGCTGTAAGTTTTAATTTAGATTTTGTAGGCACAATGTAAAAATCTACTTGAACTTTTTCACACTGCCCACCAGCATAGTTTGGAGTCAAATTAGTTTGCGCAAGTAACACTTCCCCATCCCATAACTGAACATATGCGATATAATGGTCGGCGTCAGCGGGATGACATAAATCTTGACCTACTTTTACTGTAACTTTAAACGGTTCACCTTTTTTTGCATTATCTTCACAGATAACAAATGGCGCGTGCTTATTTACCAAATCTTTTGATAAATCGTCTACTTGATGAATTTTTGGCATTTTGCCCTCCTTTTGTTAAAATTTGTAATAAATTATAACACAAAAAATAAAAAAAGACAAAATTAGTATTTTATTACTTAAAAAAAATTATCGAAGGCTACTTAATGAAACAAGTTGATATCTATACAGACGGAAGTTCACTTGGAAACCCTGGACCTGGCGGATGGTGTGCAATTTTAAGATATAAAAATCATGAAAAAATAATAAGCGGGGGAGAAAGTTTAACTACAAACAATAAAATGGAATTAAAAGCGGTAATTGAAGCTTTAAAATTACTAAAAGAACCTTGTATAATAAATTTATATTCCGACTCCACTTATGTATTAAAAGGTATTGAAAATTGGCTTGAAGGATGGATTAAAAAAAATTTTAAAAATGTAAAAAATAAAGAAATGTGGCAGGAATTATACCAACTAAAACAAAATCATATTATAAAAACCAATTGGATAAAAGGGCACTCAGGCCATAGGGAAAATGAAATTTGTGATAAAATTGCAAAAGAGGAAGCTGAAAAAAGGAAAATTAATGCTAATTAGCAAAGATGAAATCAAAAAATACTTAGATAATATACCTCCTATTCCAAAATATGCATTTGAATGTTTAAATGCTCTTAAAATTGGTGATTTAAAAAAAGCAGCTGATGCGGCTGAAAATGATTTGATATTAAAAAAACAGATAGAAAAAATAGTAAATTCTGCTGCATTTTCACTCCGAAACAAGGTAGATAATACTCTCCAATTATTTACTTTGCTTGGTTTGGAAAATGTTAGAGCAATAGTCTATTCATATTTAGTTTCATTACTGCAACCAAAAGAATGGAAAATATTTAAATTAGACTTTGGTGAATTTCAAAAAGATTTTTTAAATTATTATAAAAAATTTGCCTCATTGGAATTTGGTCAAGAAACTTACAAAAAATATTCTGAAATCGGAGCAATAATTCCGGCAAGTGTTTGTGTTTGCGACAGCCTCCTTGGAGATAAAAAAGAAAAACTAAATATTATATTAAACTCGGCCCCATTGGAATATGGAACACTACTTAAAAGATTAACGGGAGAGAGTTTATTTGGTATAGCTGCAACAATTGCGGAACTTTGGGAACTTGAGAAAGAAAAATGCGAAATAATAAAAAAAAGCGAATGTGAAATTTGTGACAATCCAATTTCAGCTTTGACTCATTTTATTTTTTTCTATTTGGTAAGCAAACCAACTTTTATGGATTTAAATTCTTTAATTGAATTTAATCCAAAATGTATTGAATATATACCTAAAACATACGAAAGGATAAATAATGATAGCTGAAGAACTGCAAAAGAGCTTGGGATATCAGTTTAAAAATGAAAAATTGATAACCGAGGCTCTTACCCACAGAAGTTACTCAAAAGATTTTAATAACGAAAGACTGGAATTCTTAGGCGATGCCGTAATGGATTTAATAGTAGGAGAATATCTTTTTTTTCTTTTTCCTGAGGCTGAAGAAGGATTTTTATCAAAACTAAGGGCTGCTCTTGTAAATGAGGAATCTTTTACAAAACTTGCAAAAAAACTAGATTTAGGAAAGTATCTAAAACTTTCTAATGCAGAAGAAAACAACGGAGGTAGGGAAAAACCTTCTATTATCTCAAGCGCATTTGAAGCGTTAATAGGAGCACTCTATTTGGAAGCAGGATTTGATAAAACCAAAGAAATTGCACTTAATCTGTTAAAAAAAGTATATCCCGAAATCAATCCCGATGAATTACTTAAAGACTATAAAACAAATCTTCAGGAAATTACTCAGGCATATTTCGGGGAAGTCCCTGAATACAGGGTTATAAATACTACCGGACCGGACCATAAAAAACAGTTTGAAATAGCAGTATATATTCAGGGAAAAAAATATGCAAGTGCAAAAGGTAAAAGTAAAAAAGTAGCCCAGCAGGAAGGTGCTAAAAAAACTATTGAAATCTTAAAAAAAGAACTTAATTTAAAATAAAAGGAAATTCATGTATAACAGTTTTGGAGAAATCTTCAGATTTACAACTTTTGGAGAATCCCACGGAAAAGCAATAGGGGTTGTAATTGACGGGGTTCCTGCGGGAGTTGATTTTGACGAAGAATTTTTAATTCAGGAGCTAAAAAGAAGAAGGCCCGGACAAAACAGATTTGCAACCCAGAGAAAAGAAGATGATTTTCCTGAAGTTTTAAGCGGTGTGTTTGAGGGAAAAACAACAGGCACCCCTATTTCAATAGTAATTTTCAATAAAGACCAAAAAAGCAAAGACTATTCAAATATAAAAGATATATTCCGTCCGGGACATGCTGATTTTACATATTTTAATAAATACGGAATAAGGGATTACAGAGGTGGAGGAAGAAGCTCTGCCAGGGAAACTGCAGCAAGAGTTGCTGCCGGAGCTGTTGCAAAAATGATATTAAAAGAATTCAATATTGAAATAGAAGCTGGAATTGTTGAAATTGGGGGAATAAGAGCACAAAATTTGGATTTTGATTTTGCAAAAAACTCCCCTATTTTAGCACTTGATAAAGAAAAAGAAAAAATATGGATGGATTTGATTGATGAAGCAAGAAAAAGTCATGATTCCCTTGGAGGAGTTGTAAAACTTAAAATAAAAAACGCTCCAATTGGACTTGGAGAACCAATTTATTACAAACTGGATAACATTATGGCAAGTGCAATGATAAGCATTAATGCTGTAAAAGGTGTTTATATTGGAAATACAAATGCCCATAAGTTAAAAGGCAGTGAAAATAATGACCAAATTGGCAAAAACGGGTTTCTAAGCAACAATTCAGGCGGAGTTTTAGGCGGTATCAGTAACGGAGAAGATATTGAACTTGAAATTTATTTTAAACCAACCCCTTCTATTTTTCAAACACAAAAATCAATAGATATTAAAGGTAATGAAGTAGAAGTAAACTTAAAAGGAAGACACGACCCAATTGTAGCAATAAGAGGGGCTGTAGTTGCTGAATCAATGGCTGCCTGTGTAATTGCTGATATGCTTATGTTAAATGCCACAAGAAAAATTGAAAATCTTAAAAAAATTTATTTTTAATCATTACACATATGAATATTCAGGATTTTATAAAAGAGAAGCTACGTAAAACTCCCCTGCAATACATTGGGTAAATTTTTTAATAAGAATTATAGTTAACGTTAATTTTTTTCTCTTTTGAAATAATTCAAACTTTCCTAATTATAATAAGTCTTTTAACAAATAAAAATGTTTTAATAACGTTTGTTTTCTAAAATATTTAATAAACACTTCAGTTTTTCCTAAACATTTAAAAAAGTTTAACCAAATAGATTTAATTTAGTAAAACAAAAATTAAATTGAAAAATAATTTAAAAACCAAACAATAAAATAAAAAAGTTTAAAAACAGATAAAAATAAAAAAATGTAGATATTAGCGCCAGACACCTTTAATTAATAATAAAGTTAACATATAAAAGCTTAGCGGGGACCTACTTTCCCACACCCGAAAGGTGCAGTATCATCAGCGCTGGAGGGCTTAACTTCCTGGT
>NZ_BDME01000008.1 GCF_002335445.1 Lebetimonas natsushimae
CTAAGTTGAACTTCTCTCTTTTTTTCTTTCTTCTTCTTTTTTTAACGGCTTGTTTAAATATCCCGACTCCTGAACAAAGATTTCATACTGCTGAAAATTTAGCGGTTAATATGAATAAAAAAATTTACCATACTAAATATTTTGATATATTTAGTTATCAAAAAATTTCTGGCAATTGTAAAGATATACACGTGTATATAGAAGGTGATGGGCTAAGCTGGGTAACTTCTACAACCATATCCTCAAATCCGACACCGATTAATCCTTTGGCGTTAAAACTGGCTACAAAAGATGATAACAAATGTGTAATATATTTGGCCAGACCTTGCCAATATATAAATTCTACAAACTGTAATTATAAATATTGGACAAGCGCGAGATTCGCCCCTGAAGTAATTAAAACTTATATGCGGGTATTGAATAAAATAAAAAGTGAATATCAAAATAATAAATTTACTTTATTTGGTTTTTCCGGAGGCGGGACTGTGGCAACCATTTTAGCCGCTAAAAGAGATGATATTAATTTATTAGTTACAATATCAGGAAATTTGGATATTCAAAAATGGTGCGAATTGCATCATATCAGTAAGTTAAAATATTCATTAAATCCTGCTGATTTCACTAAATCTCTTCAAAATGTAAAACAGTTCCATTTAATTGGCGGACAGGATTATAATACAGGAGAAAAAGTATTTTTTTCTTTTTATAATAAATTCTCAAACAGAAGTATGATAAAATACAAAATATATCCAAATTTTACTCATTCATACGGATGGTATGAAAAATGGAATGAAATATTAAAGGAGATAAATAATGGCAACAATTAATTATGAATATTCTCAAAGTTTTTTTGAAATATTAAATAGATATAAATTTACTTTGGCTATTTCGACATATAATTCCAATCAGGTTTTTTTACTTGGTACATATAATAATAAGCTTACAATTGATTATAAAACAATAAAAAGACCAATGGGAATGTATTCAGATGCTAAAAGTTTTTATATAGGTGAAAAAAATTCTATTTATCATTTTGCAAATTTTATAGCTGCAACAGAAAAATTAGAACCAAAAGATAAGTATAATGCCTGTTTTTTACCGCTAAATATACATAATACGGGGATGATTGATATTCATGAGATGGCCAAAGGAGACGATTTGTATTTTGTTAATACAAAATTTTCATGCATTTCAACTTTAAAAGATGATGTAAGTTTTAAAGTTTATTGGAAACCTTGGTTTATATCTAAATTAGAACCTGTTGATAAATGTCATTTAAACGGTATTGCTTTATATAATAATAAACCTAAATATGCAACTGCATTAAGTACTACAGATACTCCGTTGGGATGGAAAAAATACAAAGCTGACGGTGGAGTTTTAATTGATGTAACAGAAAATAAAATTATTTTGGATAAACTTAGTATGCCTCATTCTCCAAAAATTTATGCAAATGCTTTATTTTATTTGGAATCAGGGAAAGGTACATTAAATGTATATGATTTTAAAACAAAAAAAACAGCCACAATTGTTAAATTACCCGGATTTACCAGAGGTTTAAGATTTTTTGACAGATTTGCATTAGTAGGAGTTTCAAAAGTAAGAGAAAGTGCAACTTTTAGCGGGCTGGAAATTACTAAACTTGAAAAAAGGGTTTGCGGAGTATGGGTTGTAGATATTATAAGTAAAAAAATAGTTGGATTTTTCGAATTTAAAGAAGGTATAGATGAAATATTTGACATTACTCTATTGCCTTATCCTCAAGTTGCTATGTATGGTTTGGATAATGAATTGGTAGATTACAGTTACATTTTGGATAATGAAGATTCTTCAATTTCAGAGATTCCGAAAGATAGTATCCAAACTGCTTATTCTCTTCATGAAAAAGCAAAAGAACTTTATGATAAAGGTGAAAAGGAAAAAGCAATTGAATTATATAAAAAATCACTTGAAAAGGATGAAAATTTTTTCCCGTCTTTACATTTAATGGGAGTGGCATTGAAAGATTTAGGAAGATTGGATGAAGCTGAAGAGGTATTGTTAAAAGCATTGGAAAAAGATGCTTCAGTTGCAGAAGTGTATAATATTTTGGGGAATATTTATTATGAAAAAAATGAGACTGAAAAAGCAAAAAAATATCTCAAAAAAGCATATGAGTTGGATAAAAATTTAAAAGAAGCCAAAAAATTATTAAATAAAATAAATAAAAAGTAACAATTTGTTAAATTCGTTTTTTTAAGATAATTAATAATAGTTAATATTGATTTAATTAAAATTATATGTTATACTGACAATAATTAAGTA